>CAYUGC010000025.1:0-25145 GCA_964444085.1 uncultured Bifidobacteriaceae bacterium
TCCGGCGGATCGGTGTGCGCGAGGAATTCGTTGATGACGACGTTGCGCAGCGGGCTGGGCGTGAAGGCATCCATCTGTCCCGGCGAGCCGCCGGCGGTATCGCTGATGTCCCACGCGCGCGGGTCGCCTTCGCCGCAAGTTGGATTCGCCAGCACGATGGAATGTCCCGTGCCGTCCGCCGCCACCGGCCACGGAGCAGCATTCGAGTAAGGCACGGTCAACAGCACCGCACCCTGTTCGTCGAGCAGTTCGAGCGTTTCGGTTTTCTTCAAACTGCCAGTATATGGCCCCATGACGTTCGTGACGCCATAAACACCTTGAATGTCCGCCGGCACGGCCGCCACGACGAGATAACCGCCGCCGGGAATTTTTGTGTTCGCCGGAAACGTATAATTAATGTCCGCACAGATGATCTGGTAGCCGCTGATGTCCTGGAACCACGGATTGGAATTGTAAATTTCC
Source organism: uncultured Bifidobacteriaceae bacterium (assembly GCA_964444085.1). Classification (GTDB taxonomy): domain Bacteria; phylum Verrucomicrobiota; class Verrucomicrobiia; order Limisphaerales; family UBA11358; genus UBA11358. The sequence continues at coordinate 463 of CAYUGC010000025.1, forward strand.
ACGAACTCCAGATTTTTTCCGTCTGTGCGCGGTGCGGGTTTATACATGATCTCTGAAAATGCAATCGGCGTTTTGCGCGACGACGGCCCCATCGGGTCATGCGGATTGATGACGATGCCGGCGACGGCGTTGGTCACGTTCCTGATGTCGCGAAACTGCGCGGTGGCGACCGCACTCGCACTGCGGCTGCTCACGGCAAAGCCTAGAAAAATATGATTCGTCATCGAGATCGTCGCGCTGCCAAGCGGCGTCCACACCTGGCCGTCGTAGCTGGCAAAGCCGGTGAACGTGTTGCCGACGCGGTTGAGCCGCAGCCAGGTGTTCGGATAATTCGCCGGAAAGTTTCCGCTGGTGCTCGCGGCATTGGCGGAGGGATCGCGCCATTCAAAGAACGAGCCGTTCATCGCCGGCGTGGTGAACGCGGCGGCGAAACGGCTGCTGGCGGTGAGGCTTTCGCGCGCCATCAGGCCCGCCTTCGCAAAAATATCCGACAAGCTTAAACCGGCCACGCGCACGGCCACGTCAAAATCGCCGGTGACGGCTTGATATGAAAAATTGCCCTGGTCGGAATTGCCGGCGAAATCCGTGCCGGCGGCAGTTACATTGAAGCCGTTGGTGGTGGCGGTCACCGTTGCGCCTGTCGCCGGATTCCCCAAGTCCAACGGCGCGTAAGCCAGCGCGGAAAACGACACGGTGGTGTTCGTGGCAATCGTATTCGGCGTGGCGGCGCGGTCGCGGACGTGATTGACCACAACCCAATAATTACTGCCGTAGGTCATCAGCGCGGTCGTCAAGACCACGGTTTGATTGTCGGCATTCAGCGCCGCGCCCGTCACCGCGAGGCCGTTGGTGAAAACATAATTCGCCGTGTTCGTCGCGCTCGCCGCCTCGACCGTTTTGGAATACGAAACCTGCACGTTGGTGAGGCCGACATTGACGATATTCAAAATCACCGGCGGATTGGTGTCGGCACGCACCGTCAGGATGGAGGGCGCACTGGTGACGGAACCGGCCGGGTTGGAAACGACGCAGACAAAACTTTGGCCGCTCCAACTCATGCTCAAATTGCTCAAGACCAGAACGGACGAATTGGCACCCGGCAGATTGGTGCCGCTTAACTGCCATTGGTAACTGAGTGGCGCGGGATTGGTCGCCAGCAGCGAAACCGTGGCGGTTCCGGTTTCGAGAACGGCTGGGTTGGTGGCCGGCTGAAGATAAATTCCCGGCATATTCGTCAGGCCGGTGAAGGGAACGAGCAGCGTGCCCGCCGTGCTGCCGCTGGCGAGCGGCAACTCGGTGGTGCCGTCGGGCAACTGCCATTGCACCGTCAAATTATCTCCGCCGCCGCCCTGTTGCATGAGGGCTTCGAGGTAATAACGTTGTCCGCCCTGCAAATAAACGGGCGCGGAGTGCTGATCCAATTCAGTGCTGAAATTGCGCCATGCCGTCCAGCTAGAAACCGCAGCGATGGCTGTTTCGTTCGCCGGATTTTCATTGGTGCTCAAGAGCAAAAGCGCCGCGTCGTCGCTGGCGATCCAGAAAGTGTAATTGCCGTTTGTCGGCGGCACCACGAAAGCCCGCAGCCGCTGGCCGTAGTCATTCCTTCCGCTGTTGACCTCCGTTTCGAAGCCGTTGAAGAGATGCGTGAAGGCCGAATCGGGGTTGTCCGGCCAGTTTGGATTATAGCTTGTATTCGTCAGCACCACCAAGGAGTTCATGCTCCCATCGAGTCCGGTCCAGAGCTGGCGATAAACGCCAAAAATCTGCGGCGGCGGGTTGGTCAGGATGAGATTGGTGAACGTGGCGGTGTTCAGCGCGGAATCGTTGTGGGCCGTGACGTCAAGACCGGCCATCACGGTGTCATTCATTAAAACTTGTTGACTGCCGACCTGAATCCAGTTGGTGCCGTCAGAGCTGTAAGAGCCGGTGAAGTTCGCGCCGGAGCGAGCCAATTTCAGCCAGATCGGCGCAGTCACCCCGCCATCGTTATTAAAAGAATATGAGCCATAGGCCGTGCTTCGCCATTGAAAACTGACGCCCTGCCCGGCCGTGGCGACGATGGTCACGTTAACCGAACCAGCCGTGCTGTCATTGCGGAACATGAGTCCGGCTTTGGCCCAGCCCGATCCCGGGTCGCTGTTTTGCAAGCTGGTCACCTGGGCGATCATGGTGACGTCGCCGGTGAAATTGGTGCTGACGAAATTAAACTGGTCGGCGGCGTTCCAAATATCCGAGCCACCGCCGGTCACGGTCCAAGTCCCGCCCGAGTAACTGGCCAAACCAGCCAACCCCGGGCTCCCGATGTCGGCATCCGACCATCCGGCGGGAAGCTGGGCGACGGCAGAATCGCTGAAAAGAGCCAGCAGTGCGAAGAACAAGAACTGCAAATACGGTGTGACGAAGAAGCCACGAAGCCGACTTCGCCGGAAAGAGGTGTCTCGATACATACTTGTGTAATTGGGGTATTGAACACTGTGTAATTTTGAATCGAGTATTGCAAGAATACTCTCGCTGGCTCTCGCTGGCCAGGCATCGATTACATACTGCGGATCTTTCGTTGTGGTTCAAGGACCGGCTGGTTATTCGGCTCCAGTTTCAGCGCCTCGTCCAGTTGCCGCAATGCCTCCGGTCCACGCCCGAGGTTCATCAGAACCGCCGTCAGGCCAAGCTTCGTTTTGACATGCTCGGGGTTGCCGGCCAGACGATAATGCGGTTGCCAGAAAGATGCCCAGCCGTCGGCGGCGCTGCCCCTTCTGACCGCTGCGGTCTCGTTTCATGCTTCATGGTCTGATTTATCCGGCGGAAGATAATGCGCGACAAAGCAAACCCGCGTAATTTTTGTGTGCATGTAAAATGTTAATCTTATTGGACTTGGCGGCACGGGTGTTAAGCCGTTGATAATTCAACAGGCAATATTAACAAACCGGCAACGGCATTTCCACTGCAACGGATCAGGCGACAGCTCTGGCGCTTGATGGGATGCCGACACCGTGGGCAACTATCACCAAACCACCCGGAAAGTCCGGCTGGCCAATGGTCGGCGCACGAATGGATTCACCCAACACACACCGTTCTTGGGCTAGTGCAGACACTAGCAGAAATACGAACGAGCCGTAATATGACGAATGTCATAACCGACGCCTTGCCACCGAAGATTCGACCCGCAAAAGCAGTTTCAGCCCAACGCCAAAGGCGAAGTCTGGCTACCCCAGTTCAGCATGAGGCTGCGACCTGGTTTGTCACCGCGAAACCCAACTTCAACTTGGCACCCGATGCCACTGTGACCGTTGGATTCATAGCCAGCGTGGGCTGGAGAAGTTCCCAAGTTTCACTATTGACCGTCGTATTGCCGGTGCAGGTGTTCGCGCCAGACAGCGTCAGATTGCCGGCGGCGGCATTATAGCAGTTTAATTAAAAGCGTGGCCACTTTTATGGCGTGCCAAGCGCCGTCGGAGCGCGGGCTTTAGCCCGCTTCAACGTGGATTTGCAAGCCCACCCTGAAGCGGCGTAAACGCCGCGCTCCGGCTACAGTTTTTTTGAAACCGCTCTAAACGTCTGCCCCACCGGCATGATGATCGGGACATTCAAGACCTGCGCATTGGTCGAATTATTGACCACGCCTTGGCCGTCAAGGTCAGCGGGCGTCAACCCACCTTCCTGGGCTGCCGCCACAATTCCTCCCGTCCATGACCAACACAACGGCGCTGTCGTGGTAATACTTGAAAATGTCAAGTTTCGCCTGTCTGCCATTATTGTTGCCCTGCACCGCGACGGCGGCGCAACCTGAACGGTTTTGCTGACGTTCGCCATCTATCGACCTGATGGCAAAGATGGCCGATTCCGCAATAGCTGGGCATAGCGCAAGGCGGTTGCATCCTTGGGGTTACGCTGAAGAACGTCATCAAACTGTTTGAGGGCTTCATCCAGTTTCCCCTGTTTGTATAAGGCAATGCCTAAGTCCACACACGCCTCATTGAAACTGGGATCCAGTTGCAGAACTTGCCGAAATTCCTGTTCGGCCAGAGCGGGCTGACCAAGCCGGCCCATTGCAACCCCCAGTTGCATGTGGGGTTGGGCCTGATCGGGTTCCAGTCCCACCGCCGCCTGATATTGTCGCGCAGCTTCGTCATGCCGGCCGAACGCTGCCAATGTCCGTCCGGCTTCCATGCGCAAGCCGGGATCTGACGGACTCAACTCAATGGCGGCGGCAAAATTGGTAACGGCCAGACCAAACCAACGGCGGCTGACGCAAAAGCGCGCCAGCGTGGCCAGATCGTCCACCTGGTTGACGCGATTGGTCAACGCCGTGTTGTAGCATTGTTCCGCGTCGTTGGTGCGCCCCATTTCTTCATAGAGTTGCCCCAGCGCCAGCCAGCCTGTGCCATAAGTGGGTTTCATGGCGAGGGCGCGTTTGAACTCGATGACAGCCACGTCGCGACGGCCAAGTTTTTCCAGGCACAAAGCGAGATTGTGCCTGGCCCAAACAGCTTGCGGATCGAGCGCAATGGCATCCTTGAAGGCCGCGGCTGCATCCTCGTATTTTCCTTCCTGCGCCAGCAGAATGCCGTCAAGCAGCCAGCACCCGTCGCTGCTGGGCACCAAGTCAAGCGAATGTTGAGCTGCAGTCGCCGCCCCGGCATAATCTCCCTGCGTTTGCTTGATTTCGCCTAATTGTTCCCACAGCACGGCATCATTGGGCCAACGCGCGAGCGCGGTTTCGGCAGCGGATTGCGCTTCACGCAGCGACGCGGCCGAATCGGGCGGCGGCAATTTGCGCGCGGCTTCGGTCAGATGGCGCACTTGCTCATCGTGGTTGGCTTGAAACGTGAAGGGGACATCCGCCAGCCGCCCGAACATGGCTGACAGGGCCAGTTGCGTGTCGCGCGGCGTGCGGCCGAGGCGTTGCGCGCATTGGGCAATGTCCGGCCAAGGGGCGCTTTCCGGAAGCATCGATGCTTTCTCCACTTTTTCCGCGATGGCGCGGGCAAGAACATAGTTGCCCGCGAATGTGAGATGCACATGTTCATAAAAAAATTCAGCGTCGGGAATACCTTTTGGACTCGCCGCTGCCAACGCCCATTCACCGTCGGCCAGCAACACGTCGCCCGCCGCCTGTCGCCGGATGATTTCATTGAGCCGGCTGTCGCAACGAAAACGCAAGACATCCAAGTCACGTGCCGCAGCAAATTCTGTTTGAGCTTTCACGGCATCGTTCAAAGCCAGCGCGCACTGGCCGCGACGAAATCGCAACTCCGCAAAGCTATCGTCAATCCCTTCGGCTTGATCATAGTCGGCGACCGCAAGCCGAAAGTCCCCGCTCTCCTGGGCTTTCATCCCGGCATCGAAGAAGCGCTGCCACTCACTCAGGTGGGATTCCGAAAGGTCGGGCCGGTGCAGCGACGCGAATGGGGCACAATCCTTCAAGTTCACCGCCACCGTGCTTAAGACGATTTTTGCACCGCTGTTTTGACCCGCCGCGATGATGTCTTTGAGATTTTGCCCAAAATTCTCATGGACTGCACCAAGGCGCGGGTCGGAATCGGCCAACTTATATTTGACGAACGCCCTCATGCCTTCCCAACCGCCGCTCCCGGCGGCGTTTTTCTGCACCGATTGCCGCAACGCGTCGAACACCTGTCCGGTGCGTGTCGCTTTGAGCGCCAGTCCGGCGCGAATCAATGGCAGCGGCAATGTTTGACTGCCAAAGACCGTCCCGGCGCCGAACGGCCCAACCACTTCATTGTTCCCCATGTAAATCACCCAAACATCCCCGTGCGCCTGCGCGCAGTCGCCGGCCTGAGGCAGGATGACGTGCGAATTGATGCCGGTCATAGCAGCATTGACCACCTCAAACTTTTTGCCGGGATGACGCAACTCAAGCATGGCTTCCAACATGCGCGGCAGCCCGAAGCGCGGTTGCGGATCGCCATAGGCAGCAGACTCGCCAAAGACAAAAATCCGAACCGTGTCGGGCGACTTTTCACGCGGGATGGAAGTCGCGTCCACCTGGCGGGCCGCGCGCGAGCCAAAAAATCGCCAGCCAAACTGGTTGTTCTGCACAAAGGTGTTTTCGCCGTGGTTGGATGATTTCAGCAGAAATGCAGTTGGGTATCCAAAACCGGCCAGCCGGAGCCCCAATTCAAGCAGACCAAAGCAAAGCAGCGGCACTCCCGCGAGCGCTATTAGACGGAAACACCACAATCTGCGCCGGGAAATTGGCGCGGCAGGCTGCTTGGTGGATTTGCGTTTCTGATTCCGGCGGCTCATAACATTATAATTAAACCAGTCCAAAAAAATTCATGTTGTTTCCACTCCGCAATTACACTATGACGCTCCGGAGGAAGCTCCGGATTCTTTAGCGCATATCACTGCGAAGCTGTTCGTTTTCGCAATAACTGAGCATAGCGCAGGGCGATTGCATCCTTCGGATTGCGCTGAATAACGTCTTCAAATTGCTTGAGGGCCTCATCAAGCTTTCCCTGGTCGTATAAGGCAACGCCCAAGGCCACACGTGCCTCGGCCGAATCAGGATCAAGCAGCAGGACCTGCCGAAACACCTGCTCGGCCAGGTCCGGCCTCCCAATACGTCCGAGTTCGAAACCGAGTTGCATGTGCGGCGGAATCTGATCAGGCTCCAGTTCCACCGCCGCCTGATATTGTCGCGCTGCAGCTTCATGCCGGCCGAGCATCGCCAGCACCTGCCCAGCTTCCATGCGCAAGCCGGGGTCCGACGGACTAAGCTCAATGGCGTCGGCATAATTGGTGACAGCCTGCCCAAACCAGCGGCGACTGGCGCAAAAGCGCGCCAGCCGGGCTAGATCATCCGCCTGGCGAACGCGATTGGTCAACGCCGTGCTGTAGCATTGCTCCGCGTCATTAGTGCGCCCCATTTCTTCATAGAGTTGCCCCAGCGCCAGCCAGCCCGTGCCATAATTCGGCTTCATGGTAAGAATACGTTTGAACTCGACGACAGCCTCGTCGCGGCGGCCAAGTTTTTCCAGGCACAAAGCGAGGTTGAACCCGGCCCAATCGGCACGCGAATAGAGCATACTGACATGCTTGAAGGCCACGATTGCATCCTCATATTTCTTCTCCTGCGCCAGCAGAGTGCCGTAAAGCAGCCAGCACTCGGGTCCCCTGCTGGGCACCAAGTCTAGCGCATGTTGAACAGCGGCACCCCCCCCGGCATAATCTCCCTCCCCTGCCTTGATTTCGCCCAATTGTTCCCACAGTTCGGCATCGTCGGGCCACCGGGCCAGCGCGGCCTCGGCGGCGGATTGCGCCTCGCGCAGCGCCGCCGCTGAATTGGCTGCCGGCAATGCGCGCGTGGCCTCGGTCAGGCGACGCATTTGCTCGTCGTGGTTGGATTGAAAAGTAAAGGGAACGTCCGCAAAACGCCCAAACATTTCTGACATGGCCAGTTGCGCGTCGCGCGGCGTGTAGCCGAGGCGTTGTGAACATTCGGCCAGAGCCGGCCAGGCGGCGCTTGCCGGCAGCTTCAAAGCCTCTTCCACTTTTTCCGCAATGGCGCGGGCCAGAACAAAGTTGCCCGGGAAGTTGAAGTGGACGTGGTCATAATAGAAACCATTGGCGAATTTTCCGTCTGGACTCGCCGTTGCCAACGCCCGTTCACTGTCGGCCAACGCGACGTCGCCCGCCGCCTGTTGCCGGATGATTTCATTGAGCCGGCTGTCACATCGAAAACGCAAGGCATCCAGATCGCGCGCCGCGGCAAACTCCTTTCCGGCCGCCCCGGCATCTTTCAGCGCCAGCGCGCACTGGCCACGGCGAAAACGCAATTCCGCAAAGCTGTCGTCAATCCGTTCCGCTTGATCGTAGTCTGCCGCCGCCTGCCGAAAGTCCCCGCCCTGCTGGGCTTTCACACCGGCATCGAAAAAGCGTTGCCAGTCATTGATCTGGGATTCCGAAAGATCAGAGCGGTGCAGCGATGCAAATGGGGCGCAATCCTTCAAGTTCACCGCCATCGTGCTTAAGACGATTTTTGCACCGCTGTTTCGGCCCGCCGCGATGATGTCTTTCAGATTATCTTCGAAGTTCTCATAGACCGCGCCGAGGCGCGGGTCGGAACCGGCCACCTTGTTTTTTACGAACATCCTCATCCCCTCCCATTCACCGTTGCCGGCGGCGTTTTTCTGCGCCGCTCGCCGCAACGCGTCGAGCAATTGGCCGGTCCCTGTCGCTTTGAGCGCGAGTCCGGCCCGGATCAAGGGCAGCGGTGTCGTTTGACTGCCGAAGACCGTCCCGGCACCGAATGGCCCGACAACCTCATTGTTCCCCATGTATATCACCCAAACGTCCCCGCCGGCCTCCGCGCAGTCCCGGGCCAGGGGCCGGATGACGTGCGAATTGATACCGGTCATGGCGGCATTGACCACTTCAAACTTTTTGCCGGGATGACGCAATTCAAGCATGGCTTCCAACATGCGGGGCAAGCCGAAGCGCGGTTGCGGATCGCCAAACGCGGCGGATTCGCCCAAAACGAAAATCCGAACCGTGTCGCGCGGCTGCTCGCGCGGGATGGACATCGCATACGGCGCGCGGGCCGCGCGCGGACCAAAAAATCGCCAGCCAAACTGGTCGTTCTGCACAAAGGTATTTATACCGTGGTTGGACGACTTCAGCAGGAATGCAGTTGGGTATCCAAAACCGGCTAGGCGAAGACCCAATTCCAGCAGACCCAAGAAAAGTAGCGGCACTCCCACAAGCGCTATTAGACGGAAACACCACAATCTGCGCTGCGAAATTGGCGCGGCAGACTGCTTGGTGGATTTGCGCTGTATTTTCTTCCGGCTCATGGCGGTTTAATACATTCGGTCGAGTGAACCATCCTGTCTGGCTGGTTGCCAGAATGTTTGCTGATCACGTGGCGATTTAAGCTGGAGAAAATCCTTCCCCATCAGGCGCAATATCCATCCGAACGGAGTCAGGATTAAAAAAAAGAGCGCCACCAAAACAACCTTGCCAAATACTTGAGTTGTATAAAACCCCAGCCGGATCGTGAACCGGTAATGCCCCCGGAACCAGCGGGGCCTCATCCAGACGCACAGCGCCACCAGCGCGATCAAAGCCAGCACTACGGCCAGACAGGTTGAGGAAACCACGCCGCGCCAGCGCAAAATGCTGGTAATTATGGCCGGGCCGATCAAGCCAATCAGCGTAGTTTTGCGCCACTCCTTGGGATCTTCTTTAAAGTGGAGTTTCATTTAATCGGCTTGCGGCGCGAGGCGACGTTCGACTGTGGCGTTGGGCTGGGCCAGGCGTTCGATGACGAAATTGCCAAGAATCAGATAATCCATCTCAGTGTTCATAAAACAGCGGTAGGCATCGTCCGGCGTGCAAACAATCGGTTCTCCGCGCACGTTGAACGAAGTATTGACCAGAACGCCGCAACCGGTGGTTTGTTCAAAACGCAGGAGCAAATCATACAGGCGCGGGTTGACCTCGCGCGCGACGGTCTGGATTCGGGCGGAATAATCCACATGCGTCACGGCCGGAATGGTGGAACGCCCGGCTTTAAGCAGGTCGAAGCCGCTCTTTCCCGCCGGCAACGGCTGGCACAACCCGGCTTTGACGGGCGCAACCAGCAGCATGTAGGGCGAATCTTCATCCAACTCGAAATAATCCGCGACCCGTTCACGGCGCACAATTGGCGCGAACGGACGAAAAGATTCGCGAAATTTCACTTTAAGATTCATCACTGATTGCATGCGCGGCGAGCGGGCGTCGCCAAGAATGGAGCGATTCCCCAACGCGCGCGGGCCAAATTCCATCCGTCCCTGAAACCAGCCCACAACTTTTTCATCCGCCAACAACTGGACGGTTGCTTCGAGCAACTCATCGTCGGAACAGCGGCGGTAAACGGCATTATGCCCTTTCAGAACGGCTTCGATTTCGCTATCGGAATATTCCGGCCCCAACAGCGCGCCGCGCATGGAGTCATTGGCAGCCGGGGTTCGTGCTTCCTTGCTGTGCCACGCTGCCAAAGCCGCCCCCAGCGCGCCGCCGGCATCACCCGCGGCAGGTTGAATCCAGAGCCGCCTAAAGATTTTCTCGCGCAGAATTTGCCCGTTGGCCACGCAGTTGAGTGCAACGCCGCCGGCCAGACAAAGATTGTCGCAGCCGGTCAGTTCCCGCGCATGGCGGGCCAGCCGCAACATCATTTCCTCACAAACTAATTGAATAGAGCGGGCCACATCCATGTGCCGTTGCTCAATTGGCTCTTCCGCTCTGCGTGGCGAGCCGCCGAATAAGCGGTGAAAGCGGATGTTGGTCATGGTTGTGCCGCCGAGAAAATCAAAATAGTTCAAGTTCAGCCGGAACGAGCCATCCGGCTTTGTCTCAACCAGATTTGTGCGAATGGCATCGACATATTGAGGTTCGCCGTAGGGCGCGAGCCCCATCAATTTGTATTCGCCGGAATTGATGCGGAATCCACAATAATGCGTAAATGCCGAATAGAGCAGTCCAAGGGAATGCGGAAAACGCACCTCCTCGATCATGTTGATTTCTGATCCGCGGCCGACGCCAATCGTGGTTGTCGCCCATTCGCCGACACCATCCACGGTAAGGATGGCCGCCTCGTTGAACGGCGACGGATAGAACGCGCTGGCGGCATGGGCTTCGTGATGTTCCGTAAACAAAATAGCGCAATCGGGACGCAGTTTCGGAAGTTCCTTGCGAATGGCACCGCGCAGATCGATTTTCTCGCCCAGCCAGTTCGATATCACGGTGGGAAAAGTCCGCCAGCCGCGTGGCGCCACGGCCAGATACATCTCCAGCACGCGGGCAAATTTGAGAACCGGCTTGTCGTAGAACACAACTGCATCCAATTGCCCGCAGGTGAGGCCGACCTGACGCAGACATTCGCTGATGGCATGGCTCGGAAATTCGGGATCGTTCTTTTTTCGCGTTAAGCGTTCCTCCTGCGCGGCAGCGACAATCCGGCCATCGCAGACCAATGCCGCAGCCGCGTCATGGTAATATGCGGAAATCCCCAGGATGTTTCGCCACAATGGCATTTTCTCAGAACGGATAAAGAGCCCAAACAATACCTGAGCTGGAGGCAAAAATGAGGATCACAGCGAGAATAAGCAAAAGAACCATCAATGGCAGCAGCCACCATTTTTTCTCACGCGCGCAAAACCGGAAAATTCTCGGAAAACAGTCCACATGGATGCGAATACCATAATAACAAGGCGGAATCCGGTCGAGTGTAAAGTTCATTTTCCCGCGCAAAAGATGAGGTGAAACATGACACTACCGCCATGCCGAATCGTAAAGCCGGAGCGACAGCTTGTAGCCGGCTTTTGATGTTCTTTGTTCATTCAAAGTTTACGCGGGTCAATCACGTCCAAAGCCGGCTACAAGCCGGTGCTCCGGCGGAAGTGCCAAGTTGCGACCCAGAAGATGGAGTGCTTTGCGGCATCTTGCTGGCTGGAAACCAGGCTATTTTCATATTAAAACGTCATCCGCAAACTGCTGCTACAGCCTATGGGCGACAAAAAAGAGGCAGAGGTTTCACCTCTGCCTCTCTGATCTATACCTTAATTACAGGCATCCACCTTACGGATTGCTCAATTTGTAGAACATCTGCGGATTCGTCGAGATGTTGTTCGTGTAAGGCGATATTGCCACGGTTGGCATCCACGGGCCCACCACGTTTGTCGCTTGGAGCAACGAGCCGACGGTCCACGTCAGCACCATTTGATTTCCATTGACGACTGGCGTGCCAGTGAACGATGGCACTGACGGCGGCGTCACCGTCGCCGGTGGCGGTGTTGAGATCAAGTAGTTCACTTGGGCTTCGGTTAGTGCGGTGTTGTAGATGCGCACACCGTATATTTTGCCAGTGTAGTAACTGCCAAAGTTATTCCCAGCCGAGTCATCTCTTCCACCGATCGCGACATGCGCGCCTGAGGCCAAGCCATACGGCACGTTACCATTTTCCTGAGCCTTCAACGTGCCATCCACGTATAGATTGCGGATGCCCGTCGTCCCGTCGAACGTGCCGGCGTAGAAGTGCCACCCGGTGTCAACTGTGGAACTGGAGTGCATATCGTCCAGATCGCCAGTCATAGCCCAACTTGGGCCATTGCCAAGAGTATATGATCCCACGCCACCGTCTCGAACCGTCCAGCACGGTGTCGCATCCGGATTACCTATCCGGAGCTGCCATCCAAGTGAACCTTCACCATACTTGGACACGAACGGACTCCAGCCGCCTGGAAGGCCCTTCGCCCAGAATGCGACGGTCATGTTATTGATGGTGGCATCGAACGTGTTGACGTAGCCCGCGTCCACGGTGGACGAGTTGGCAACAGCGAGCACGGTGTTGCCATTTAGGGTAAGCGACTGACCGGTTGCTTGCGTCGGCACATCGCTCGTGAACACATAATTGGTGGCGGGAAGGTTATTGGCTCTGACACCGTAAGCGTTATGCGTGCCTGCGAGCGAATGGCCCGAAGTGTCGGCAAAACTCGCCGGGCCCGCAAGCCATTCACCCACGAGATTCCCCGCCGGGGGAGCCACAGTGGACAAAACCGTGAGATTTGCATAGTCGCTGATCGCCTTGCCATTCGAGTTCGAGACAACCAGTTGATATGATCCCTGATAGCTCGCCGATATATTGGCGATCGTCAGGACATTCGAGGTTGATCCCGTGATAATGACGCCGCCATAGTTGCCATCGACCAAATTGACGCCATTGAACTGCCAATGATTGGTGATGGATGCGGTGCCGCTGACAGAAACATTAAACTGTTTCGTTTGGCCAGCATAGATGGTGGCGGATTGCGGCTGCGACATTATCGCTGGATTAGGCAGGTTGGTCATAACCTGAATTTCAGCGGCAGTGAGGTCGTAGTTATAGACGCGCACGTCAAACATCTTGGTGGCGTTGAACGCGGTAAAACCACTGGCCCTTTCTTCGCAGCCGATGCTGAGGTGTTGATCCGGAGCCAGGGTATATTGCGCGTTGCCGGTCTCTTGAGCCACCAGCGCACCATTACGATACAGACTGCGGATGCCCGACGAGGCGTTATATGTGGCGGCATAGAGATACCATGCAGTGTCGCTGATACTGTCGTTGGGAACATCCAAAATCTCCGTCCCCCAAAGACCTTCCCCTTTGGTGACCGTGATCCCGCCTTTATCAATGCCTCTCATGGTGTATTCCAAATTTCGGGACCACGCAACAGTGCCGATCATCCATCCTAATCCATCATCACCATTCTTGGACACCCACTGGTCCCAAGCCGTCCAGTTCCCACGGCCCTTCGCCCAGAACGTGACGGTGAAAATGCTAGCATCGAATGTGTTGGTGTAAGACCCGTCCGCTGTGGACGAGTTAGCGATGGCGAAGCCCCCGTTGCCGTCGAGGGAAACCGATTGACCGGAATAGCCGGACGGCACATCACTTGCGAACGCATAGGTGCCACTGCCGACGGCGTATGCGTCATGCGTGTTTGTTGGCGTATAGCCCGAAATATCGTTCAAATTCGTTGCTCCAGCAAACCAGTGTCCCAGCAGCAGTTTCGGCACAACGGTAAGGGTGGCATTGCTGCTGACCGTGCTACCGTAGTCGTTTGCGACAGTCAACTGATACACCCCCGCGTCGGCCAACGACGCACTGAGAATGGTCAATATATTCGAATTTGCACCGGTAAAATTGGCGCTGTCCGCCAGGAGATTGACATTGGTGCCGTTCAACTTCCACTGACACGCAAGGGGATCGGTGCCGGCAACAGTGGCACTCATCTGTGCCGTTCTGCCAACAAAAGTGGTGGTGGATTTCGGCTGCACGCTTACCGCTGGCGGAATTACGCCCATCACCGCTTGAACTTGAGGCAGGGAAAGCGCGTAGTTATAGACGCGCACGTCGTAAAGATTGCCGGTGAAATAGCCCCCAAAACCGCCACCCGTCAGGTCGCCTTTGGCACCGATGCAGAGGTGTGCAGCCGCAGCCAAAACATATGGCTCATTACCGGTCTCCTGGGCCGCCAGCAGACCATCCACATACAGGTCACGGATGCCCGTCGCTGCGGTATAAGTGCCGACAAGGAAGTGCCAGCCGCCATCATCCAGGGTAACGGAGGAGTGCAAATCGTCCATACTATCCCACGACGGTTTCCAGCCCATAGTAATCGAGCCGGCACCATTGTCTCGAACCGTCCAACAAGGTGTATTGCTATATGTGCCACTGCGCATCTGCCATCCGCCATTATTATCAGTCCCCCAGTTTTCGCCGAACTTGGACACGAACGGATTCCAAGCGCTCGGAACCCCCTTCGCCCAGCACGCGACGGTGATGGCGCCGTTAATGGGTTCATCAAACGTGTTGGTGTAGTTCGCATCCACTGTGGACGAATTGCTGATGGCGAGACCCGTATCGTTAGTCGTGAAGAGAAGCGATTGACCGGTCTTACCAAACGGCACATCACTCACGAACGCATAGTTGGACAGATAGTTGGTGGCGATGGCGACGAGGTTCGTGTCGCTGACGATGTTGGTTATGTCGTTAACGACGTCTATGTTGGTGGTGTAGACAATGTTGGTGGTGTAGTCAACGATGGGAGTGCCGCCGATAGCGAAAGCGTCATGTGTGCCCGCCGGCGAATAGCCTGAAGCATCGGCCAAGCTGGCAGATCCGTTAAGCCATTGCCCCACCAAACTCGGAGACGGAGTGGCAAGGACGGTAAGGGTCGCATTGCTGCTGACCGCCATGCCGACCACGTTGGTGACAATCAACTGATACGAACCCGCGTCGGCCGTTGCCATACTGAGAACCGTCAATATATTCGAATTTGCGCCGGTGAAATTGGCATTGTCTGCCAATTCATTGACATTAGTGCCGTTCAACTGCCACTGATACGCAAGGGGTGCGGAGCCGCTGACGCCAGTGGCACTCAGCTGTGTCGTCAAACCTGGATAAACTTTTTTGGATTGCGGCTGCCCGGCAATCTGCGGCGCAAATCCCTGCACGCCGAGGCCCGCGGCGAACAATGACAAAACCTGATCGGACGTAAGGGCCGATTTAAACACAGCCGCACCAGAAATGGAACCGTTGAATACGCGACTACTGTCGCCTGCATTCCCGTTCACAATATCGTCGCCGAGCAACGTCAGCCCGTCGCTGAACGCTGCGGGGTCATGCGCAATGGAATTGACAGCCGACTTCAAAACGGGCTGCCCGGTGTTGGGATCAACGTAATACAGATAGAAGGTCGCCGAATTTGATTGAATCACCAAGGCCACAAACTGCCAAGTGCCAACCACCGGATAAAGCCCCGAATGGTAGCCCCACGTCGAACCGCTGTTGGTATTCCATGTGTAGCCCAGTTCGGCCATACTGCTGCTCGTATTGCCGCCAAACCCAAAACCTTCCGCATCACCCGCAGGGTTTCGGTTCATGAGCAACCCCGTATAGGTGCCGATCACGTCAGCAGGATTGATCCACATGGCGATGGTCACGGCATTGGTGTTCAAATTCAAAGCCGGAACGGTGACCGCCGAATTAATTTCGCTGGCAAAACATCGCAGCGCACCTTGGCCGTTAGTGAATCCAGCGTAAGGAGGATCCTGAGGTGCCTGAATGTAGTTAAATGCATTTTGAGAAGCCGTTCCATAAGTCCCATTGAGTCCGTTGGGACTGGAATCAACCGCCGTCAAAATTCCGGTGGAAGGATCGCTGGTTTCATTCAACTGCCAAAAGGCGACCGGATTTTCGGTCAAAACCTTTGCCCCGTAACTTTCGGCCGAGCGGGCTGTTTGCGAGAGCGTTGAGACGCTCAGTATCAGACAGGCGGCAAGCTTGCCGACACGGCTGGCCGTGAAGGAAAGCAAACGGAACCGAGCCTGTGCGTTTCTGGATGCTGAAACATGTATTCGGGTTTTTGGATTCATAATGTTGTTAGTTTCCGACTTATTTGCAAATTTCCATGCATCAGTTGCGACGCAAAAACCACCCAGGGTGCTCACGGCACCTGAACACGGAAAGTTGGATTCGTAAATACACTGACAGGAATTCAGAACGAATGGAATATGACACATGTCATATTATTTCAGCGGCAGCTCGTAGATGCTGATGCTGAACGATGGGAGGGTAACCGCACCCGGAACGGAATCAATCGGTGAACTACTGATGGTGGGATTCTGGCCATCGCCTTTAACGGACACGAGCCGCCATAACGTACCTTGGCCGGACAAATCGGCCCCGGCGATGTTGAGTTTGAGCGGTTGTTCCAAATCGGTCGGATTCAAAACGGCAACCGTGAGGGCGCGACGATCTTCAGTCCACGCGGAGACCACATCGAGCGGGAAGGTATCGCTGCCGGCGTTGACCACGGGCTGTTCGCCACCGGGCGGATCGGTGGGCCTGGGTTGCGGCGAGTTGCCGGAAACTTCGACCGGGATGGTGCCGAAGTGGTCGCGGTAGATTTTGAAGACGAGGCCGTTGGCGTTGAGCGAAACGTTGGTTCCGTTGCGGGCCAGCAGCGAAGTACCGAAGGTATATGCCGCCATCTGGAAAAGATCGCTGTGCCGGAACATTTCGTGGAACGCCCACCCGAAGGATGGATAGACCGGATAGCGACCGCCCATGTAAGCCCATTCGTCAATGTTCAATGGCTTCGGATGAGCGACAAGCTGCGGGAAGATTTTTTCGTATTCCTGGTATTCCTCGTATTTGATGCGGATGTGATTGGCCGGACGGCGCATCCAGTCGGTGACAGGTTCGTTCGGATCATTGGGCACCTGCTTGCCCTCGGCGAGGCTGAAGTGGGTGGTGCCGAAGTTGTAATAGTGATCGCTCATCAGCTCGAAGTTGTTGAAACAATTTGAGAACAACATGCCGCTCCAATCGCCGGGCGACAGGTAAGGCGGAACAAGGTTCGTGCCCAGGCTCAACGATTCCTTGGACCCGGTCATGGTGTCCGGCATGGCGCCACTGGCGATCAGGATGATCGAGGGATCCACCTTCCGCATGGCCGCGGCAAACTGGTTGTGCTTATACGCAAACTGGTCTGGCTTCATCGCGCCATACTGATAAGTGATACCCCACATTTCATTGCCGACGCCCCAGAACTTCACGCGATAAGGTTCCACATGGCCATTGGCTGCGCGCTGTTTGCCCATCGGTGTGGAAACATCGCGGTTGCAATATTCGACATATTCAGCAGCGGACCAGTCATCGCCGGTGCCGGCATTGACGGTGATATATGGCTCGACACCGAGAAGTTTGCACAACGTCATGAACTCATCCGTGCCGATGTCGTTGGGTTGAACCGCGCGCCAGACCGGGTCATAGATGGGCGGACGTTTGTCCATTTCACCAATCGCATACCGCCACTCATGCGCGGAAACAAAGTTGCCGCCCGGGAAACGATACACGCCGGAGCGAAGGCTCTTGAGGGCGGCAACGGCGTCGGGCTTGAAACCTTCGAGATTATCGGCGGGCATGAGCGAAACTGCGCCGACGCGGAACGAACCCACACCCGTGCCGACGATTTCAAATTGCGCCGCGCCGGAGTGCTCGGCCTTAAATGAGAATGTGACTTTCTTGTAGTCCGCGCTCAAGCCGCCGAGGGAAACCGTCTGGCTCACCGCTTCAGCGTTGGTGCCCCAGACGATGTAGAGGGAAACTTTCGCAGTTGGATCACCGGCCAACTGGATACGGCCATTGTAGGTGATGCCTTGGGTGAAGTTAACGCCGGTCTGCCGAATGCCGCGCGACTCGGAGCCGGCGAGTTTAATCAACGGTGTGTGGTCGCCAACGAAAGGATTGCTCGTGTCCATCACAACGGAATCCACCGGGCCAATGGGATTCCACCGTCCCGGACCGACATTGCGGCGGCGGGGTGGGCCACCATCAGGCCCGCCGCGTTGGCTGGCGTTTGGGTCTTCGGCGGGTTTGGGTTGGACGGCGTAATAAAATTTCCGGTCATCGAGCAGCTCGCTCCAAAGACCGCTGTAAACGAGGCTGCCAGCGTGCTCGATAAACTGCCCGTAAATATAGGGCGAAATAGGCGGCCCCGTCTTCGTGGCGTCCACGGTGGCAACGACCGGCTGGCCGGGGACGGGTGATTGCGCCGAGGCGACCAGCGCAGTAAGAAGAGTCAAAGTGAACCATGTTTTATTCATATACAGTTTTCACAAAGACATTGCCGTTGACGGAGTTCCAGAACTCGCACTCCGTCTGGCAGCCAGTTCGTCCGCCATTTGGATGGTCAGTTTCTTGTTCAACTGGTAGGCGATCAGCAGCAGCGTGCAGATGCCAAACAGGATGGCGACCACGATGCCGCTGCACACGCGATAGCCTTGCACGGCTTGCGCGGCATCCGGCAGCTTGGTGTCATAGTTGAACACGCCGGCCATGATCCACAGAAAGGAAGCGGAGCCGAGCGCCAAGCCAGCTTTCAGGCCGAAACCGATGGTCGCGAAAACCATCCCGGTAAAGCGGTGGCCGGTTTTCCACTCGGAATAATCCGCCACATCCGCGTAGATCGCCCAGATCAGCGGAATCGTCGGGGCGTAGGCAATCGCGATCAACACCGTCAAGCCAACCATGCCCCACACATTCGTGGGTGAAAGGAAATAGAACGCCAGCGAACCCAGGCCGGCCAGGCTGAAGCCGATGACGGCGACGGCTTTCTTGCCGAATTTTTTTGCCAGCGGTGGCGACAGCAAAATCACGATGATGGTGATGCCGGTGCCGAGCATGTTGATGATGCTGTTGGCCACGTCGGCCACGTTTGAGTTCGCCAGATCAGCCCGGTCGCCGTGGACGATATAGCCCAGTGTTTCCAAGATTCCCGACGCCTTTGCGCCCGCCGGCACCACGAGGCCGAGCTGCTGCACCCAGTCATACAGCGCCGCGCGGTCGGCGTAGTGGTGATAATAATTGTAAAGCGCGCCGCCGCGAAACGAGAGGATGCAGAAATGGCAAAGCGTCATGAAAAACATGACTTTCCACGGATTGTTTTTGAGCAGATTGAGAAAATCCTGTTTCGGTGAGGTTCTTTCCTTCAAGACCGGCTGGATGCGTTCCTTCGTCGTCAAAAAAGTGATCAGAAACAAAACCAGACACAACACCGCCCAGACGGCCATGGTCATCTGCCAGCCGTATTGCTGATCCGCCACCGTGATGGGTCCGCCCGCCGCGTGATGCCGGGCGAGTTTGGCGACCAACGGCAGCGTGAATCCACCCACGATGAATTGCGCCGCGTTGACGGCGATGAAACGGAAGGAATTCAATTTCGCCCGTTCGTTGACATCGCCGGTCATCACGCCGCCGAGCGCGGAATACGGCATGTTGTTCATGGAATAGATCGTCATCAACATCGTGTTAGTAATGACGGCGTAGGCGGCCAGGGCGCCAATGCTCCAGCCTTTGGGCGTGGTGTAGGCCAGGATCATGATGACGAACCACGGCACGGCGGTGAACAGAATCCACGGACGGAACCGGCCCCAGCGCGTCTTGGTGCGGTCGGCCAGCACGCCGACGATCGGGTCGGCGACGGCGTCCCACAGGCGCGGCCACAGCAGGATGGCGGCGGCGGTGCTGGCGCTCAACCCGAAGACGTCCGTGTAGAAATTCGTCTGGAACAGAATCATCGTCATGAAGACGAAGTTCGCCGCCGCGTCGGCGCCGCTGTAGCCGGCTTTCTCAAAGAAGGTAAGTTTCTGCTGGAAATGTTTTGGTTCGGCCATAAATATCCGGGTTATTTCGTCACTGTGAGAATCAGTTTCTGCAAGTCGGCATCGCGCGAGGAGGTGCCAACCATGATCTCGAACTCGCCTGGCTCGACAACGTATTCCATGTTCACGTCATAGAACGCCAGCGATTCCGGCGCGATGTCGAGCGCGACGGTTTTCTGTTCGCCCGGTTTCAGCGACACTTTCTGGAAGCCTTTCAACTCCTTCACCGGTCGCGTCACGGAACTGACCAGGTCGCGGATGTAGAGTTGCACGACCTCCGTTCCGGAGCGCCTGCCCGTGTTGGTCACGTCCACCAGCACGCTTGTCGAATCGCCGCCGCGAATCTTTTTTCTGGCGAGGCGGACGTGCTTCAACTCAAACGTCGTATAGCTCAGGCCGAACCCAAAGGGGAACAGCGGCTTGGCGTCGTCCCATAAAAAGCCGCGCCGGGCCGAGGGCTTGTAGTTATAGAAGATGGGCAGTTGTCCGACCGAACGGGGAATCGAAATGGGCAGCTTGCCGCCGGGGTTGGAGACACCGAACAACACCTCGGCGACCGCGTGGCCACATTCCTGGCCAAGATACCAACATTCCAGAATCGCCGGAACTTTCTGCGCCACATTGCTGATTGCCACCGGACGCCCGTTGAACAGCAGCACCACGACAGGTTTGCCGGTGGCGACCATGGCATCCACTAATTCATCCTGCTGGCCGACGAGGTCCAGGCTCGTGCGGTCGCCCATGTGCGCAAGCGACCACGCCTCGCGCGAGGTTTGCTCGTTCTCACCAATGGCCAGCACAATGACATCCGCCTGCTGCGCCACCTTGACCGCCTTGGCGATCCGCTTCCGGTTCTCGAACGGATCACTGATGACGACGGCATCCTGCTGCCAGGAGCCGCCCACGGTGATCTTGCAGCCTTCGGCGTGCAGCACGTTCACCGTGTTCCCCAGCAAAGTCTCGATGCCGTCCAACACGGTGACGTTGCGCTTGGGTGCGCCGCTGTAACCGCCCAGCAGGGGACGATTCGCATTCGGCCCGATGACGGCGACGGTTTTGAGCTTCGCCGGATTGAGCGGCAACAAGTTGCCTTCATTCTTCAAGAGGGTGATGACTTCACTGGCAGCTTGCTGCGCGAGTTTGCCATGTTCACGGCAGCCGGCCACACGCTCGGCCTCGGCTGGATCCACATAAGGATCATCAAACAATCCCAGCTTAAATTTCCACAGCAGCATCGGCGCGATGAGGTCGTCCAATTGCCTCTCCTTCAGCAGGCCTTGGCGGACAAGCTCGACCAGATGCAAATAACAATCAGGATCGGGCAACTCGATGTTCACGCCCGCCTCCACCGCCAGTTTGCACGCTGCCTTTTTGTCAGCGGCAACAAAATGACCATGCGTGTCCGGACGGTGGCCCAGTTCCCAAATTGCGTAATAATCCGAAACCACAAAGCCTTTGAAACCCCATTCCTTGCGCAGCACATCGCGGAGCAGCCACTGGCTCGCGTGCGACGGCACACCGTCAATCTCGTTATAGCTGGCCATCACGCTGATGGCTCCGGCTTTTTGGATGCAATCTTTGAAGGGATGCAAAAAAATTTCACGCAGCACCCGTTCGGAAACATTTACCGGCGCACAGTTCTGGCCGGACTCGGGCTGACCGTGGGCGGCGAAGTGTTTCAGGGTGGCGATGACGTGCTTTTTGTTTTTGAAGGTGGCGTCGCCTTGAAAGCCACGCACGGCGGCGATGCCGAGTTGGGTGTTGAGAAACGGATCTTCGCCGTAAGTTTCCTCGACACGCCCCCAGCGCGGATCACGGGCCACATCCACCACCGGCGTGAGCGCCTGATGCGTGCCGCGCACCCGCGCCTCATATGCCGCCATCGCATAGAGCGATTCGATGAGTGCAGGATTGAAGGTGGCTCCCAGCCCGATGGGTTGCGGAAAACTAGTGGCGTCCCTGGCCGCGAGACCATGCAAACATTCCTCGTGGAAGATGACGGGAATGCCCAGCCGCGATTCTTCGAGGAAGAACTTTTGCACGGCGTTGGTGAACTCGGCCATCCGCCGCGCGCCGAGACCCAACTCCGGCGTGGACGGCGGCCCGCCGGCATCGCTCGGACGACCAACCTGCCCTAACCCATGACCTTCCTTGAAGGCGGCGTGCGCTTTGAAAAAGTCAAAATTGCCTTCGGCGTCCACCAACTTCTGCGCCTTCTCCTGCCAGACGCACATCATTTGCGCGGCTTTTTCCTCGAGCGTCATCCGCGAGAGCAGATCTTTGACCCGGAAATGATCCGGTTTTTTGGGGTTCTTGTAGCAAGCAATCCGAGCGGGAGGAGACAGTCTCCGAGATGCTTTTTTTCGAGAATTCATTCAATTGGGGTTGGGCGTTTCTTTTGCGTGTAAAATGGACGAAACACTACAGGATGCCAAGCGATGCACCCAATATGACGTTTGACAGATAACTGGCTTTACGAAAGCGAACGGCTGGCCGCTGCTGT
Source organism: uncultured Bifidobacteriaceae bacterium (assembly GCA_964444085.1). Lineage (GTDB taxonomy): Bacteria > Verrucomicrobiota > Verrucomicrobiia > Limisphaerales > UBA11358 > UBA11358. The sequence goes on from CAYUGC010000025.1 coordinate 22,679, forward strand.
CTGATTTGCCGTCAGCCAGCCGGCTGGGCCAGATCGCGCCGGCCGGGGGGCTGGGATGAAAAGTATTTCGCCGCTGCTTCGGTCCGGCAACGAACGTGCAGTTTCTCGTAGATATGCGACAGGTGGATCCGCACCGTCCCGGAAGTGATGTGTAGCAGACTGCCGATTTCCTTGTTGGCGCGGCCCTTCGCAACCAGGGCCAGAATTTCTTTTTCACGGGGCGAAAGCTGCTCCGTCTCTGATTGGTCAGCCGGATTTTCCAAGAATGACCGGACCACCATGCGGGCCACCTGGCTGGTCATCGGCGCGCCGCCCGCGCGGACTTCCGCTATCGCGGCCAGGATTTCCTTTTCATCAGCCCGCTTGAGCACATAACCACAAGCGCCGGCCTTGAGCGCCTGAAAGATCATTTGGATGTCCTTGTAAACCGTCAACATGATCACCTGGATCTTCGGCATCTTCTCCCGAAGCCGGGCGGTGCAGGCAATCCCCGATTCCCCGGGCAAATGAATGTCCATCAGCACGACATGCGGCCGTTGAACGGGGATTTTTTCCAAAGCCTCCTCGGCCGAGTCACAGGTGCAAATACACTGATAACCAGGGGTGTTGGAGATCAATTCCGAGAGATACTGCCGCAACGTGGGGTTGTCTTCAACGATCGCCACCTTCGTTGTTGCATAATCATCGTTGGCAGGTTCAGCAGCCATATTCCGGTTCAGTCATCGGCATGATAATACCATTCATCGGCTACACTCTATGACGTTTTTTCCAAAATTCGTATATGCAAAACGTCATATCAGACCGACCCGCCCGCCGGCATCGTCGCCGGCGCCGGCGAAAGACGCAATCCAATCGTGACCATTGTTCCCTTGCCAGGCGAAGACTTGATCTGATACCGCCCGCCGAGTTTGGCGAGCCGAAGCGGGAGGTTCTTCAAGCCGTTGCCCCGATGCTTGGTTTTTGCATCGAAGCCTTTGCCATTGTCCGAAATGACAATTTCAAGCTGGTCATCGGTAACGACCATTCGAAATTCCACCTCGGTAGCCTGGGCATGGCGTTCGACATTGTTCAAGGTCTCCTTGACCGCCAGGAGCAAACCATGGCGCAACCGGCCCTCCAACACGATGGGAGGCAAGGCGACGGGGATATCAAAGCGACAGGTAATTCCAGAATGGGACAAATACTCTCCGGCAAAGTCGCCCAAATAATCCGCCACGGACTCAAGGGAATTATCCTTGGGATCAACCGCCCACACGATGACATCCAGCGCGGTCACCAACCCGCGCGCCTTGGCGGCGATGGCCCGGAACAGCACCGCCAGCTCGTCCAAAGTGCCCAAGCGTTGTCCCTTGCTCGCCAGCACGCTGATTTCCGTGAGGCTGGAACCCAGGTCATCATGCAAGTCCCGGGCGATGCGAGAACGTTCCGTTTCCAATACCCGCTCTCGTTCAGCCACTTCGCGCTCGCGGGTTTCCTGCTGGAGCTGGCGGGTGCGCCGTTCGACCAGCCGATGCAATTGTGAAATCCAAACCGCCGCCAAGACCAGAATAGCGAGCAACAGGCCAACCATGACGAGCAACCGCCGGGGCGTCCACCAGGAGGGCTGCGACAGCACGGTCAATTGCGCGGGCGAACTCAAAAGCAGCTCGAATCCACCCGATTTGCTGTCCTCTGACCAGGTCGTGGCTTTGCCAACGTAAACGCCAGCAAGAGCCAGCCGGCTGCCGATCCGCAAAGAAACCGATTCCTTTGTGCCCGGCAGGCGGGCGAGAAAAAGATGGCCGCGAACGCTCATTTCCAAAACCCGCGCATCCGGTTCGGAATGAATTCCCATCAGCGTTGCGGTAATCCGCACCAGCGTTGAATCAAGGTTTTCCAACATCAATTCGCTGCCGTCCAGTATGCGCGGCTGGGGATCGGTGGGCTCGCCGGTTTTACGAAGAATGGCCTCCCGCAGGAGCGGCGCGGAACCACCAATGTCGGGATAACCCACAACTTCAACCGCCTCTCCGAACTGCACGTTCGTTGGTTCGAAAGGCGAAACTCGAATTCCCCGTCCTTTCTCCATGATGAAAACCCCTCTGGCATCACCGAAAATCACGGTGCCTCGAACTTTCACCCGCTGAAAGGGCGTGGCACGGGAGTCGAACTGATAAAGTTCGCTCCAGCTTTTCAACGCCACGTCAAACGGATCACGCGGCGCGGGAATATCAACGTCGATAATCACGTTACGCATCAACAGGCGGCCAACCTGAACCGTGCGGTTGGTGTTCCACACCGCGAAAAGCACGCCACGAAAACGGATGACCGCCTTCTCATAGGCCCGCAATTGCGACTCCAGACAATTCTGGGCTTCAATGTGGAGTTCCCCCTCGGGAAGCAGGAGCGACAGGCTGTTGCTCTTAACCGCCGTGACCAACCCTTGAAGTTCAACCCATTGAACATCCATGCTGCCGTTGATCAACTC
>CAYUGC010000026.1:0-25073 GCA_964444085.1 uncultured Bifidobacteriaceae bacterium
GTTTCCGCCGTCGCCGGGATTCTGGCGCGTGCTGTGCCTCGACCCGCTGCGCGTGGTGGAATATCCATGCGCGTTTCTCGGCAACCCGCTGGCGAACCAGAACAGCGACCACGCCGTGACCGCCGGAATCGCCATCGGCGGCATTGAACTGACGCTGTTCGTTGCGGTCGTTGGTGTGATTTTCTGCCGCCGAAAAGATTCTGCCTGGATGAATCGCGCCTGGCCGTGGCTGACGCTCGGCGGCTACGGCATCTTGAGCGCGCTGCTGGCCACGACCGGTCGCGCGGCGTTTGGTCCGCAACAGGCGCTGTCGCCGCGCTACGGAATTTACGGCGTGTGCCTTACGGTCTCGCTGGTTTATCTCCTGCCGCTCGTGATTTCTTCTCCAGCAGAAAAGCCGGGCTGGAAAAGTTGCGCGCCCTTCGCGGCCCTCGTCGCGGCGGTCATCGGCCTGCACGCGCTGGCGTGGCCGGCGGCGGTGGTGAACATGAGCGTGTTCAGCCTGAACCTGCGCCACGCGCAAGCCTGCCTGAAATTTCTGGACGTGCTGCCGCCGCAGCCGGCGACGCTGGCAAATTTGTGTCCAAGCTACGACAAGGTAAAGACGAAGGCGGACGCGCTCGACCGCGCCGGCGTGCTGAATGACTCGTTGCTCCGAACGCGGGCGCTCGCAGATTTCAAGCAATCGCCGTCGCCGGAAAACCAAGCCGGCGCAATTGAAAACAGCCAGATTCTCGGCACCAATCTTTTTCTCACCGGTTGGGCGCGTTCAGCGACCAAAGCCGAACCGGCGGACTGCGTCGTACTCACTTGCGAAAGCGTGGGCGGCGCGGCGCAGATTTTCGCGCTGATGGATTCGCGGTTGATGCGGCTGGACTTGGTGGCGAAATTGCACGACCGGAATTTTTTGCTCGCCGGCTGGCAGAAGAATTGTCCGCTCGCCGAATTGCCGAATGGCGCGCTGACGGTGCGCGCATGGAGCTACGACGCAAAGACCGATTGCCTCGCGCCGCTGGCCAACGAAGTCCACCTCGACAACCGTTGAAAAGATTTGCTTTGAACGCACCGCGCCAGACACAATCCAAGTTCACAGATGAAACTTAACCGCCTGTTCCTTTTGCTCGTCGCGCTGGCCGCCGCACCGACCACGCACGCCGACCTCGCGTCGCTGTTCACCAACGTCGCGCCAAACGCTCGCGCGGGCAAGCCACGTTTGCCCAGCATCATTTTCATCCAGTGCCACGACCTCGCGCCGGGCGATTTGAGCTGCTACGGCCAGACGAATTTTCAGACGCCGAACCTCGACCGGCTCGCAGCGTCAGGCATCCACTTCACGCATTACACCGGCGGCGCGGACAGCGCGGCGACGACGGCACAATTGCTCACGGGTAAAACTTCCGCCGCCGCGCCCGGCGAACCGAACCTCGCGCAGCGGCTCCAGTTGAACGGCTACCATACCGGCCTGATCGGCGAATGGAGCCTCGCCGGCCAGCCGTGGCGGCTGGGCTTCGACGAGTTCGCGGGATTTTTGGACGACGCCGAGGGGCGGAATTATTACCCCGAATCCATCTGGCGCTACGACCCGGTGGGTGTCATCACCAACGGCCGCGCCGAGCCGTTCATCGGCAAGCGCCCGCTGTTTGACGCGCAGGGCAACGTGGGCGGACGGTTCCTGCCGGATTTGATTTCCAAGATGATGGTCAACTTTGTGAAGAACAACGTGCCGGACCATTCCAACCGCTACAAGCCGTTCTTCCTGCTGGTGGATTTCCCCGCGCCGCGCACCGCCGTGGCCGGCGCGGATGTTTTCCCCGTGCCGAGCGACGCGCCGTTCACCGAGGAAGCCTGGCCGCAGGCTGCGAAGAACCGCGCCGCGCTCATCACTCGGATTGACGATGGGATCGGCCGGCTGTTCGAGCAGCTCGCGAAATCGCGGCAGACCAACAACGTCGCCATTTTCTTCGCCGGCAGTTGCGCGCCGGAAAAATTCGCGGACACCAACCTGAATTTCCTGCTGCCCGCCGGCCAGTTCCGCAGCGTGAAAACTCCCGCGCCGCACCAACTGCCGCTGCTGGCGATCTGGCCGGGTTGGATTCCGCCGGGGCAGGTCTGCCCGCTGACGGTCAGCACGGTGGATTTCGCGCCGACAGCGCTGGACATCGCGTGGGCGAGGCCGGTGAAAGAACTTGAAGGCATCTCGCTGCTGCCGGTTTTGGAAGGAAACAAGGGGACGAACATCCCGGCTGACCGGCTGATTTACCGCGCTTTTTAGCGCGCCGGTGCGGTGGCCGGCAACGGCGCGAAATCGCGCTGCGATTCCACCTTTTTCACGGCGAAGGCCACCCACAGAACCGCCAGCACCGCGCCGAGCAGCACTGCCGCCAGCACGAACCACGGCCATTTGTAATTTGGCCTCGGCGAATCTTTTTCCGGCGCGCTCATGGCTTGCTTGGTTTCAATGTAATCCCCGGACTGACCAGCCCACCGGGCGGCGGAATCATTCCACGAGAAACGGCTGGAGTTTTCCCACCAGTTCCGGCGGAAGGCGCTTGGGCTTTTCATCGCGACTGGTGCAGCAATGGAAGGTTTCCGCCTCCAGCAGCAGTTTTCCGTGCTGGTTCAAGATGCGGTGGCCGAAGTTCACGCGCACGCCTTGCAGCCGCGTCGTCCAGACTTCAATCGTCAGCCAATCATCGTAGCGCGCCGGCGCCTTGTAGCGCAGCCGGGCCTCGACGACGGGGAAAATACAATCCGCGTCCTGCAAACCCAAAACGGGCTGGCCGAGCGTTCGCAGAAATTCACCGCGTGCCGCCTCCAGCAAATCCAGATAGCGCGAATGGTAAATGTGGTCGCCGATGGTGCATTCGGCGTAGGTGACGCGGTGGTGGTGACGGAACGGTTCGGCCATGCGCGGAGGTTAGCGGATTTTGGCGGGCTTTCACACCGAAAATTCCATTTGCGCCCCGGCGGTTTGCGGCTATGTTGCCGGCATGACTTGGTCGCAATTTCTTCCAGTGGTTATCGTGCTGGCGGTGGGTATTGTCTTCGTGTGGCGTAGTTCGACGCCCAAGCCCCATGTGCATGACGAGCATTGCGGCTGCGGGCATGACCACGGAGACGAACAGAAGAAAGAAGCCACCAAGCCCTGATTTTCCGCGATTCCGAACGACATTCAAAACCAACCCATCTCATGGCCGTCACCAAAGTGAGTTCCACCACCCATTTCTTCCAGCATCACGGAAGCGGCGAGCCGGCCACGGGCCGCTGGACGCCGAACACGGACATTTACGTCACGGAAACCGGCCTGGTCATCAAAGCCGAGTTGGCCGGGATGAAGAGCGACAGCCTGGAGATCACCGTCGAGGAGGGCCAGCGCCTCCGCATTAACGGCATCCGCCCGGACTGCTGCCGCGCGCCAAAATGCAGTTTTCTCGTGATGGAAATCAGCTACGGGCCGTTCGAGACGGTGCTGGACCTGCCGGCGGGCTACGATTTGTCGCGGGCGAAGGCGATTTACATGAACGGCTTTTTGCGCGTGGACGTGCCGCCGGCACAGAAGCCGCAGAGCAAGGCGACCAAGGTTCCCATCACTGAAGGAGTTTGACCGCGCATGAACTTTTCGGACGCGCGGTGGTTTAATAATTAACAGTCAAGCCATGCGATGAGCACGCAGGAAACAGAATTTGTCAGCATCCTCGGTTCCACCGACAAGACCGGGGCGCCCAGCCGCGTCTCCGCGCGGTCGCTGCCGGAACTGCTGCCCATCCTCGGCCTCTCGGATATCGTGATTTTTCCCGGCGCGGTCGTGCCGCTGCTCGTCGAGACTGGCCCCAGCCTCAAGCTCGTGGACGATCTTGTGGCCGGCGACCGTCTACTCGGCGCGGTGCTCCAGAAAAATCCCGACGTCGCCGAGCCCACGCCGGATGATTTGCACACCGTCGGCTGCGTCGCGCGGCTGAACAAGATGGTGAAATTCCCGGACGGCACCGTGCGCGTGCTGGTCGAGGGACTATGGCGCATCCGCGTGAATTCGTTCACCGCGCCCGCGCCGTATCTGCGCGCGAAGTTCGAGCTGCTCCGCGATGAGACCGAAGATTCCGTCGAGTTGCAGGCCATGCTGCGCAACGCGCACAAGCAGTTCGAGGAGATTGCCAAGATTTCCACCGCGCTGTCCGACCAGGTGAAGGTTGCCGCGCTGAACACCGAGCATCCCGGCCATTTCGCCGACCTCATCGCCGCGAACCTCGGCCTGCCGCTCGACGAAAAACAGAAATTGCTCGAAACCATTTCCGTCCGCGAACGCCTGCAAAAACTGCTGCCGCTGTTGAGCCGCGAACAGGAAGTGCTCAATTTAAGTTCCAAAATCCAGAACGACGTCGCCACCAACATCTCCAAGACGCAGCGCGATTTTTTCCTGCGCGAACAGATGCGCGTCATCCAGCGCGAGCTGGGCGACGCCGACCCGAACGCGAACGAGATCCGACTGCTCCGCGAAAAAATCGAGAAGGCCAAGCTGCCCGACGAGGCGCGCAAGGCCGCGAACCAGGAACTCGACCGGATGCAACAGACGTCGCCCGCCGCCGCCGAATACGGCGTCTCGCGCAATTACCTCGACTGGATTCTTGCATTGCCGTGGCAGCAGGAAACCGAGGACAAGCTCGACCTGAAGGCGGCGGAAAAAATCCTCAACGAGCAGCATTTCGGCCTCGAAAAAGTGAAGGACCGGCTGATCGAATTTCTCGCCGTCCTCCAGCGCCGCAAGGAAATCAAAGGCCCGATCCTCTGCCTCGTCGGCCCGCCCGGCGTCGGCAAAACCTCCCTCGGCAAAAGCGTGGCCGACGCGCTGGGCCGCAAATTCGCGCACATCTCGCTCGGCGGCATGCGCGACGAGGCCGAGATTCGCGGCCACCGCCGGACTTATGTCGGCGCGATGCCCGGACGCATCATCCAGACGCTGCGCCGCGTCGAAAGCCGCAACCCGGTGATTCTGCTCGACGAACTGGACAAGGTCGGCGCGGATTTTCGCGGCGACCCGGCGTCGGCGCTGCTCGAGGTGCTCGACCCCGCGCAAAACAACACATTCACCGACCATTACCTCGATTTGCCGTTCGATTTATCGCGCGTGCTGTTCATCACCACGGCGAACTGGCTGGAGCCGATTCATCCCGCGTTGCGCGACCGGCTGGAAGTCATCGAGCTGCCCAGCTACACCGAGACCGAAAAATTGCAAATCGCCAGGCGCTACCTCGTCCCGCGCCAGATTGAGGAGCATGGCCTGACCCGGTCGGACGTGAAATTTTCCGACTCCGCGCTGCGCCGGCTCATCCGCGAATACACCCGCGAGGCCGGCGTGCGCCAGTTGGAGCGCGAAATCGCCGCGCTCTCGCGCAAGGCCACGCGCAAAATCATTTCCCAGAACGGCAAGGCCACAACGGTGAAGCTCGACGCCGAAAATTTGAAGGATTATCTCGGCCACGCGCCGTTCGTCGCCGAAAGCGCCGAGAAAATCACCGAGATCGGCATCGCCACCGGGCTGGCGTGGACGCCGGTGGGCGGCGACATTTTGTTCATCGAGGCGACGCGGATGCGCGGGCGCGGCAATTTGATTTTGACCGGCTCGCTCGGCGAGGTGATGAAGGAAAGCGCGCAAACGGCGGTGAGCTATCTGCGCAGCCAGGCCAAAAAGCTCGATCTGGATTTTGACGATTACGGCAAACACGATTTGCACATCCACGTTCCCGCCGGCGCGACGCCGAAGGACGGGCCGAGCGCGGGCGTGGCCATCGTCGCGGCGCTGGCGTCGCTGCTGTCCAAGCGGCGCGTGAAATCCGAAGTGGCGATGACCGGCGAAATCAGCCTGCGCGGCCGCGTGATGCGCGTCGGCGGCATCAAGGAAAAGGTGATCGCCGCGTCGCGCTTCGGCGTGAAGCAGGTGATTTTGCCTGAAGGCAACAAACCCGATTGGGAAGACGTGCCGGCGGAAGTGCGCGCGAAATTGAAGGTGCATTTCGTGAAACAGATCTCCGAAGTCCTGCATCTGGCGCTCGCGGCGAAATGAAGTGCTGGCGCACGGTCACTATTTTAATTTGAAAAATTACCTGCAATTGAAATCGGCTTCTGCGCGTTTGATTGCGGCGCTGGTTTTGTTTCTGGCCGTGGGCGCGCGGGCGGAGACGAATGATTCGGTCGGAGCAATCATTCAAGGACGCAAGCTGGCCTTGCATTTACTCGAACAACGTCCCACTGAAAATCTCACCCAAGCCGGGGTCTTAAAAATTCGCGATGCAGAAGGCCACCACTTAGAAATCCCGATGAAGTGTGAAATCGTGGTCACGCCAACGAATTGGCTGAGTATTTACGAAACAATTGATACCAACGGTGCGGAAACCATGGTGATTTCCCATTCTCTGAATCAACCGCCACAGCTTGAAGGTGATTTTCCAAGCAGTGGTGGCAGACAATACATTATCGGGTTGAGAGACGCCCCGCTTGGGACTCCAAATGGATACAGCTTCCAAGGCATAGCGCATGGATTGGCGATTCAAGAATTGTTGCAAGAACATTTAATTCCGTTTGCCCATTCCGATTTCTGGCTCTGCGACCTCGGTTTGGAATTTTTCCACTGGCCGGCGCAGAAGATTTTGCCAAAGACGACAAACCTGAAACGCGGACGTGAATACACGCTGCTGGAAAGCACCAATCCGAATCCGGCCACCAACGGCTATTCGCGCGTGCTGTCGTGGATTGATAAGGAAAGTGGCGGCATCCTCGAAGCCGAGGCCTACGATGCGCAGGGCAAATTGCTGAAGGAGTTCGAGCCGAAGTCGTTCAAGAAGATCAACGGCCAGTGGGAATTGTCGGAGATGGAAATCCGCAACGTTCAGACCGACTCGCGCACGCGGCTGGAGTTTGATTTGAAATCCAATTGACTTCATTTCGCGTCCGCCGCACGCTGCGCGACCGGATGAAACTGAAATCATTCACCCTTTTCCCGCTGATGATCGTTGCCGCGTGGCTGGCCGTTGCGCCAGCGAACGCGCAGACCAATGTCGCCACCGTCTTCACGAACGACGCCGTGGCCAACGGCTATCTGCAGATCCAGGAACAGCTCCACGCCGCGCGCCTGGCCATCGAGGCGAACAGCCTCGCCGCCGCCGAGGACGCGAAGAAAAACTCCGATGCGCTGAACGCCCGGCTGCAATCGCTGGAGCAGACCGTTTCCGCGCAGCGCGCGAACGACGCGGAGTCGGCGCGCAAAACGCAGCAGCTCACGTTGCTGGTGGCGGGCGTGTTCGGTCTCGCCGGGCTGGGGATTCTGCTGCTGATGGTTTATTTCCAGTGGCGCGCGTTCTCGCAGATCGCGCAGATTTCGGCGCAACAGCACGCGGCCATCGCCAACGCGGGCGCGGTGCACCAGCTCGCCGCGCCGGGACGCGCGGCGGTGGAGGTTTCCAACGCGCGGCTGCTGGACGTGGTCGGGCAACTGGAGAAGAAAATCATCGAACTCGAAAGCGGCCACGGCCTTGTCGCCGAGACGCCCGTGATGAAATCCGCCGATCCGCTGGCGGGCGCGCAGAAATTTCTCGACGCCGGCCAGCCGCAAAAGGCGCTCGACCTTTTGGATCGCCTGCTGGCCGCGCAACCGAACCACGCGGAGGCGCTGGTGAAAAAGGCCGCCGCGCTGGAAAAGCTGGGCCGGCTGGAGGACGCGCTGACGTGCTGCGACCGCGCGCTCGCCGGCAACGGCGCGTTCACGCTGGCGCTGCTGGCGAAGGGCGGTTTGCTGAACCGGCTGAATCGGCACGCGGAAGCGATTGACTGTTTTGAACAGACGCTGCTGGCGCAGGAGAAAAAGTCCGGCGCAAAGGTCAGTTAAAATTCACGCGGCGGCTGGCGTTGCGCTCGGCTTCGATTTTTTCGCGCAACATTCCAATCTTCAGCTTCAACAGCTCGCGGTTTTCCTTCGACTGGTCGGCGAGGTCCTTTTCCAGTTCGCCGATGCGCTCCTCATAGGCGCGGAGGCGTTCGAGCATCGGCGTCTGGACGGCTTCGAGCCGGCGCGCCAGCTCGGTCAGCTCGGCGGCGGCGGCCTGCTGGCCGGCGAGCAGTTCGCGGCGCTGCGCGGCGAGTTCCTGCACCACGGCGTCCTTGAGCGCCTCGATGAGATGCGGCGCGAGGCTGGACTGGACGGAGTTCAGCAGCGTGTTGACGCTCGGCGGCGGCAGCGGCTGGGTCTTGCCCTTGAGAATCTTCGCGAGGTGCCGGTTGGCCTGCTCGGTGCCGTCGCGGTTGCACACGGGACAGTTCACGGCCACCGGCATCGCGCCCTCCGCCGGCTCGACTTCAAAGGCGTATTTCTGGCCGCACGCGCAAAAGATTTTGACGGGGATCATGCGGCGGATTTTTTCTGTTTAAGCAGCGCCTGCTCGTAGCATTGCAAGGCCTCGTCGTAGCGGGCCAGCCGGTTGTAAATGCCGCCCTTGTTCAAATAGGCGGCGGCGAGCGTGTCGTCCAGCTCGATGGCGCGGTCGAAGGAATTCAGCGCGTCGTCCGTGCGACCCAGGCGGTCGAAGGCGCTGCCCATCTTCACGAGCGTATCGGCGTGGTCTGGCTGCAAGGCCAGCGCGGTGTCGAAGCATTTCAACGCCGAATCGTATTTGCCGGCCTCCAAAAGATGCCCGCCCTCGGCGAGCAGATTCGCGACGCAGGCTTCCGTGTGGTTTGCCGGCGTGGCCGCGCCGTTGGTTTTTTCACGGTCACCGGCGGAAGTTTTTTCGGCGGCTTCCTTCATCGCCTCGACGAACTGCGGCGCGAAACCGGGCGGGCTGGATTGCAGCAGCGCGTGGATGGGCGGCGGTGGCAGCGGCTGGGAGGTGACGTGCAAAATCCGCGCGAGAAAGTTGTCGGCCTGCACGGTGCCGTCGTGCCCGCACGCCGGACAGGCGATGGGAAACGGCATCCGCTCGTCCGCCGGCAGGATTTCAAAGGAATATTTCTGGCCGCACTCGCAGGAAATTTTCACTGTGATTTCACGATGGCCATTGACCGCGTGGCCGTTGCCAAGGCGTGGGGCGGTCGGGCGCTCCAACAACGGCGTCTGGATGGCTTCGAGCCGGCGGGCGAGCTGCGCCAGCTCCAGCGTGGCGGCCTGCTGCGCGGCGAGCAGTTCACGGCGCTGTGCGGCGAGTTCGTGCGCAAGCGTCTCCTTGACGGTGAGCGATATCAGCGGGAGAAAATGCGAAACCGGCACCGGCAGATTTTCAAGCGGCGCGGGCGTCGGGGTCGCCGCCGGACGCCGGCGCGCGACGCTCCACGAAAAAACCATCGCCGACAGCGACAGCACGGTGACGCACGCCAGGCCGATCCAAAGCAAAACATCCGGTGCCGGCGCGGCGGCGTGCAAATCCGGGGCGGCAGCGGCAACGATGACATTCGTGGCGGGCGCGGCCACAACGGGTGAAACAAAATTGGTGACGGCGGCGACGGAATTGGAAGCGGCCTGGAAAATCACCGTCGGCGCGGCGGCGATCAGATTGGTGCCGGCGGCATTGGTCGTGCCGTCAGAAAAATCCGCCGCCCGCAGCGCCAGCGCGCCGGGCAAAAAAATAAAACCAAGGCATGAGATGCGTTTGACCACGTTCACCAGAGAAATGATTTCTGCTCGCCAAGCAACAAGTCACCGTCCCACAACGTCGCGCGCCACGCGGTGACGGCACCAAAACTTTTGTAGTCGTCGCCGGCCAGCGGGAGCGAGGTCCACTGGCTGAACCGCCCGGCGCTGACCTCGGTTTCGAGCGTTTTCAACTTTGGCAGGCTGGTGGCACTGACGCCGCGCAGTTCGAGGCGGAGCTTGAGTTTTTCACCGGCGGCGTCTTTCGCCGACCACTGGATGTCGTAGCGCACGGCGGAGACGAGGTTGGTGTTGTCATGCAATTTAAGCTGGTAGGCGTCGCGGTCGAAGAGGCTTGGCGACAGCGCGGCGCGGCCTTTCTGGTCGAGCAACAGCGGCAACACCTTGACGACCTTGCCGGTGGCGGCATTGGCGGCGGGAACGGAAAACAGGCCAAGCAGGAGCAGCAAAATCAGGGTCGCACGCATGGGGCAACGATAGCCGGCGGCGCAATGATTTCAACTCATTTCGGGTGGAAGCCGACGACCATGGCGTGATTGCCGGCGCGGTAAACGATGGCGATGTATTCGCGCTCGCTGGTGCCGACGCGGGCGATGGCGTGGACCTCGTAGGTGTCGCCGCGCACGGTGCAATAATTGTTCAGCGACTGGAACGCCTGCGGGTTGGCGACGACGGTTTGCAACTGGCCGAGGTTGCCAATGACGCCGTTGTTGTTGTTCATACCGCCGTCACTGGTGCGCAGGGTCAGAATATTTTGCGCCGAGTTGGCGTCCATGCCGGGCAGGCATTGCAGCACATTCACATCGGCGGTGTTGACGTTGACCCTGCCGTTGGAAAACGGCGTAAACACGTCACGCAAGCCGAAGGGATAATCCTCGCGCCCCGGCGCATTGCCGAAACCGAGCTTGTGGTGCTGGAAAGGCGAATTCGGGTCCGCCGCCGTGCCACCCTTGAACATCAGCGGCGTCACGCCCTTGACGAGCTGCAATTCCTCGATGTCGTCCATCGGTGCGTTCTTGGCATAATACGGCGGCGTCAATCCCTGGTAATAATCGCTCTCCGCGCCGGCGGGCTTGGTCGCATCGTCGGTGTCAATCCAGTCCTGAATCGAATCCGACACCAGCGAAATGGAACTGGCGTCCACACCCATCGCCGTGAGGACAGACGTCAGCAGCGGCGTGTTGGCGCGGTTGATGTTGAACTTGCTTTCCAGCTCGGTGATTTTCAGCGACACGGCACCGTCGCCGACGGGAAAATTGTCCAGCGTGATGCCGGCAAGCGGACTATTCGTCTCCGGGCCGTCGCCGGCACCGCCCGCCCAAATCTGTTTCAATGACGACGGCCCCGACGGTTCCTGCGCCAGCACCCAGCAGGCGCGCTCCACGCCGGCGCGGCCAAGCCACAGCAGTTTTTCGTCGTCGTTGCCGTTTTGCGCGAGCTGATTTTCCACCTTCATGAACAGCGCCAGCGCGCCGGCCAGCATTGCCAGCACCGCCACCGACACGAGGGCGACAATGACGGCGAAACCGCGCCGGGATGTGTGCGGGGAAATTTTCATGCGTCAGCCACCGTTCCTCAACTTGTTTGAACCGGGCTTGGGCAACAGCCCTTGCAGCAGGCCGCCGGGACCGCCGCCGTTGTTGCCGATGGTGCCGTTCTGCACACCGGCGGGCATGGTCTGCGACGGCAGCGAAAACACGCGCATCACCGCCGAGGAGTCCGGCGCGGCGGAACCGGCGGCGGTGTTGCCGCCGAGCACAAGCTTCACGCGCAGCAAGGTCGGGATGGAATTGGTGTCCAGCCATTCCGTCGCCCACTCCAGCTTGTTCGTGTCCCAGCAATCCACCGCGAACGTGCGGACATTCCGCGCGAGCACGAGCGGGAACTGCTGCTCGTCCTGGTCCAAATCCATCAGCACCGGGTTCTGGCGCAACACGAGATTTTTCGTGCCGCCCTCGGCGGCTTCGAGCGAGTAGGTCAGCCGGCGTAGATTGAAATCGCGGCCGGTGTTCGGGTCGAAAAATTTTCCATTGCGCGGAAAGATTTCCGGCACGCGCGCGGTGAAGCTCAACAGCGACGACTGTTCGTTTTCCACCACGAAGCTGTAATACACCGGCGACGCCTGAAACGACTGCACCGCCATCAGCGAATCTTCGATGGTGCGCAGCGTGATGCGCTGCCGCTGCGCCTGCGCGGCCACGTCCTGCGCCACCTGCGTCGAGCGCATGATCGCGCCCCACGTCTGGTAAATCGCCATCAGCACGAGGCTGAAAACCGCGATGGCGATCATGATTTCGATGAGCGTGAACCCAAATGGCGCATGGCGCATGGCGCATGGCGAACCCCGGCGGCCGGCGGTGGGCGGCTTCATTCGCAATTTGAAATGAGCAATTCGCAATTTCATTTGTGGATGAAGTTGCCACCGTCAAGGCTGCCGGCGGGCGACTGCGGGCGGAACATTACCGTGGATAGGTCCGAGATGATTTCGCGGTTGCCACGCTCCTGCACGACACATTCCACCTTGAACAATTTGTTCGTGGCGACCTCGGTGACTTCCGCCGTCCAAGAATAATTGCGGTAAGTTTCGCCGAGCATATCCGAGAGGCTGCCGTTGTAGTTGCCCTCGACCAGAATGTTGGTGGCGGCGTAAATCGCCAGCACCGGGCTGGCGTCCACCTGCGGACGCTGCAACCGCCGCGCATTGCCGAGCGATTGCGACACGAGGCTCAGGATCGCGAACACGGCCAGGAAAAAAATCGCGATGGCGATCATCACTTCCAAGAGCGAAAAGCCCCGCCTGCGCTGCGCTTCGGCGCGGCAAGCCCGGCGGCGACAAAGACAATATTTAAATTCCATTTTCATCGGTTCACGTCGCTGACGATGGGCGTGCCGGTGACATAGTCCAAGGTGATTTTTTCCGATTCGCCCCGGCCAAGAAAAACAATGACCGCCTCGTCACAGGTGCCATCGGGATAGAAAAAAATCCGCGCCCAGTCCGATTCGAGATAGTTCTGCCGGAAAATGTCGAGCAGCTTGAACTGAATGCCATCCGGCAATTTGGACGCCGCGACCTTGCCTTGGCTGGCGCTGCCCGCCGCCGCGCCGTCCACGCTGAAATCGCCCGCACCGGGATGGATGAGCACGGCGGTTTTCTGCTTGCGAATGATGGCGCTCTGGCGGGCGTTGAAGCACACGTCCTGAAAATCGCTGACCGCCTTGCGCATCCCTTCCTTCTGCACCGCCTTGATGATGGATGGCATCCCCATCGCCGCGATGAGGCCGATGATGGCGACCACAATCATGATCTCGATGAGCGTGAAGCCGAATTTCGAATGACGAATTTCAAACGGCGAATTGCCCGCCGCCAGCTTCTTCCAAGAGCAGGCGCGCCGGGAAATTTGAAATTTGAAATTTGAAATCCGCACGTCAATGTCCTCCGCCGCTGGTGCTGATGTGCGAAATCAAGTTGAACATCGGCAGCAAAATGCTCAACAGCAGGAACCCCACGATCACCGCCATGAGGATGATGAGCACCGGCTCGATGAGGTTCATCATCACGCGTAGTGCGATCTGCAATTCGCCCTCGTAGGTGTCGGCGAGGTTGTTCAACGAGCCGGGCACATCGCCGGTTTCTTCGCCGATGCGGACCAGATCCACCATGAGCTGCGGAAACAATTTGCTCTGCGCCAGCGGCTGCGCCAGCGTCTTGCCGTCCGTCACCGCCTCGCGCGTCTTGGCGATGGCCTCGCGGATGAGCACGTTGGCCATGACCTGCTCGGTGATCTTCAGCGCGGTCAGTACCGGCACGCCGTTTTGCAGCAACGTGCCGAGCGTCCGCGCAAACTGGCCGAACAGATTCAGCTTCACGATTTTTCCGAACACGGGAATTTTCATGCGCCATTCATCCAATTTCCGCGCGCCCGCCGCGCTGGTCTGGAAGCGCTTGAACAAAATCAACAGTGCGAGGAGGACGAGGCCGAGCAGCCACCAGTAATCCAAAAACCAATGGCTCGCGCCCATCAGCGCGCGCGTGGGCAGCGGCAACTGGATGTTGAAGCCCATGAAAATTTCCGTGAAGCGCGGCATCATGAAAAACATGAAAAACGCCACGATCAGCAGCCCCACGCAAATCACCATCATCGGATAAATCATCGCGGACTTGAACTTCGCCTGCACCTCGGCGAACTGCTGGAAATGCTGTGCCATGCGCCGCAGCACCGGCACGAGCGAACCGCTTTGCTCGCCGGCCTTGACCATGTTGATGTAAAGTTCCGAAAAAATCCGGGGCTGCCGCGCCATCGCGTCCGACAGGCCGCGGCCTTCGGTGACCTCCTGCTTCAGCTCGCGGCTCACGTCGGCGGGAATGCCCTTCGTTTCCAGGTGTGTCATGCTGTTCAGGGCCACCGTCAGCGGCATTCCCGATTGCAGCAGATTCGCGAGCTGCGTGGTGAAGGTTGCCAGCTCCTGCAGTTTTGGCTTTCGCTTTTGGTTCAACTGCGCGCGCATGGACTGCGGCAGCAGCGAGGAAAAATCCACGCCCTTGGCCGCGCCCTTCGCGGCGGGTGCCGCGCCGGCCTTCGCGTCAGTCACGGCCAGCGGGAACAGCCCCGACCGCTGGATTTGCGCCAGCGCGGCGGAGCGGTCGGGCACTTCGAGCACGCCCTCGACGAGTTCGCCGGAACGTTTGCGGGCCTTGTAGGAAAACTGCGGCATATAGACCTTTATTCAAAACCGGCCACGGTTGAAAGTTGCAAATAATCCCCGCCGGCGAGTCCGCCGCGAATCTTGCTTGACGCGCGCGCCGTTTTCGGTTGCATTGTCAGCATATGAAAATGAATTTTCTCGCCGTTCTCGCCGGGGTTGCAGTCGTCGCCACCGGCTGCGTCCACACCGTCAGCGACACCACCGCGTTCCGCTCCAACTGGACCAAGGACATCATCGCCGGCCGCTACAACCGCACCGCCGACCAGGTCTATGCCGCGTCCGTCGCCGTCATCCAGCAGAACGGCGTGCTGATCCGCGAATTCATCCCGCACAACAGCACCAACACCGTCCGCGCCCTCGAAGGCAAGGTCAACCAGCGCAATGTCTATATCAGCGTGGAGCAGGTTGACCCTCGGACCGCGCAGGTCAGCGTGCAGGCGCTCGGCTCTTGGGGCAACGCCGACTTGGACGTGTCGCACGAGCTCGAAAAGGAGATCGCGCTCCAGCTCGCACGGTAAGCTGCTAGATTTTCCGCCAAACGCCGGGCCACGCGCCCGGCGTTTTTTATTTTCCAGTTTGCGTGACATTCCGGCGTGGTCGTTGTCTAATCGCCGGTGAAAGCCCTTATGAACGAACCCGCCGAAGGTTCCACGCTGGTCAGCCGCCCGCCCGCCGGCTGGCCGTCGGACGAAATCGCCGCGCTTTACGAGGAGCACAGCCGCTCGATTTTTTACCTCGCCCTGCGCTTTTTCGGTGAACCGCAAAAGGCCGAGGACGCCACGCACGACGTTTTCCTCAAGGCGTTCCGCAAACTCGACCAGTTTCGCGGCGACGCCTCCGCGCGCACCTGGCTTTACCGCATCGCCATCAACCATTGCCAGAACCTCAACCAGTCCTGGCATAGCCGCCATGTGTCCAGCGCCGACGACGCGCTTTGGGAAAATGCCGCCGCGAAAACCGATTCGCCGTTGCGCGTCTTGGAAACCAAGGAACTCGGCCAGCGCATCCAAAAAACGCTCGACACCCTATCCGACGAATACCGTTTGCTTTTGCTGCTCGTCGCCGACGAGGAATTGAGCTACGACGAAATCGCCGAACTGCTCGGCCAGTCCGCCGACGCCGTGCGCGGCAAGCTGCATCGCGCGCGAAAAACCTTTGCCGCCCGTTTTGAACAAACCGCCTGACGCCTATGAAACAGCGAACCAAACTTTCGCAGGAACAACAACACGCGGAAACGCACCAGACGCCGGCACAGGCCGGGCAGGAATTCGCCAGTGCCGAAGAACTCCTGCGCCACGACGCTGCGCAAACTTCCGTGCCGCCGCAAATCGCGGAGCGGCTAAAACGTTCCGCGCAAAACGCCGCGCCCGCGCGGCGTCCGTGGTGGAAAAACCTGCTCGGCCAATGACCACATGAATGTTTTCTGGCAACGCTTCACCGCCCTGCTCACGCCCGGCGTGCGCGAGCTGCTTATTTTGCTGGCGGGCATTTATGTGGCTGCCGTCATTGGCGATTTGACACATTCATTTGATTTGAATTACCGGCTCGTTGCGAGCGCGCCGGCATTTTGGCACGGACAAATCTGGCGCGCTGTCAGCTATGCGCTGCTGCCTAATGGAATTCTGGATTTTCTGATGAACAGCTTTGCGCTCGTGCTGCTCGGCGCGCAACTGGAACGCCACTGGACGCGCGGACGGCTCTGGATTTTTTGCGCTGTGGCCGCCGCCGGCGCGGGACTGACGCATGTTTTGTTGAGTCAAATGCCGATGGTCGGCGCCGCGCCGATGATGTTCGGTTTGCTGATTGCGTGGGCGTTTGAATGCGGCCACCAGCCCGCGCAATTTCCGCTGTTCGGCGAAATGACCGTGCGGCAGATGGTCTTGATTTTTGCGCTTGTCAGCGTGGCCATCATGTTTTTCACCGCCGGCCTCGTGCGCACCGCCGTCATGGCGGCGGGCGGATTTACCGGCTGGCTGTATTTGTGGCTGCGGCACAAATGGCTCATGTCGCGTTCCGGTCGCGCCGTGGAATCCAGCCGCATCAACCGGCTGGAATTATGATTTGCGCCGCGCCAGAAAAGTTTTCCACGCATGCGCAATCGCGCCCGGCGCTTGCGCGTGAACGCGCCCGCAGCGCGCGCGGGCTTTTGGCGGACTGCCGGCTCTGCGCGCACAATTGCGGCGTGAACCGGCTCGCGGGCGAGACCGGCTTGTGCCACGCGGGCGCGGACGTGCATTTTTTCTCCGCGCAAACGGAAGTGTCGGATGAATTGGAATTGATGCCGACTTTTTCCGTGGCGTTGAGCGGGTGCGATATGCGCTGTGATTTTTGCATCACCGGCAAGGAAAGCTGGAATCCGCGCGCCGGCGCTGGATTTTCTGCGGTGGAAATCGCGGCGCAAGCTGAAGCCGCCCTGGCGAACGGCGCAAAATCCATCATGGTGCTCGGCGGCGAACCGACGATTCACCTGCCCGCCGCGCTGGAATTTGTCGCGCATCTGCCGGCCGATGCAAAGTTGATTTGGAAAACCAACGCGCACGGCTCGGCGCAGGCACGCGGACTGCTGGATGGAATTTTTGACGTGTGGCTGGCGGATTTCAAATTCGGCAACGACGCCTGCGCGCAGCGGCTGGCGAAGACGCCGGATTACGTCCGAGTCGTGCGCGTAAATCTGCTTTGGGCGAATGACCACAGCGAACTCATCGTGCGACATTTGCTGATGCCGGGACACGTCGAATGTTGCTGGCAGCCGGTGGCGGAGTGGCTGGCGGAAAATCTGCCGGGCGTGAAGGTGAACTTGCGTTCCGGTTTCTGGCCGGCGTGGCACGCGCGGCGGCATGGCGAACTCATCAACCCGATTTCAATGGGGGAAAACGAAATGGCTTTTAGGCTGGCGCGTGAACTCGGAATCAATTTAATTCCATGAGAACCAAAATCGTCATGGCCGCACAAACCGCCAACCAGCACAGCGAATTTTTAATTTTGCCCGGCGGCAAAATTCTGGCGCACAACATCACGCCGGCGATGGCGAAGATTTTGTCCGAACTGGATCCTGACGACGAGCCGATGCGCCGGCGTGCGAACCCGAAAATAATTTCCAAAGATAATGAACTTCCAAGCTGAAATCGAGACGCTCATCCGGGCGCGCTACCCCATCCTTTACATCATTTCCAGCGAGGAAATGCGCGTGCAAAACGTGATCGTGGAGATCGCCAAAAAGCGGCAGAAAAAAGTTTTTGAGTGGAGTTACAGCACGGGCATCGTGCCCGCCGGCACGTCCATCCAGTCGCACAAAAATCGCAGCGCGGCGACGAAAGACCCGTTGATGGCGCTGGAACAGGTCATTGAGCAGGTGGAGCCGGCCATTTTCATCTTCAAGGATTTTCACCCGTTCCTGACGAAGAATAATTTTGCCATCGTCCGCAAGCTCAAGGAAATCGCGCTGCACCTGAAAAACAGCTTCAAGACCATCGTGCTGATTTCGCCGACGATGGAAATCCCGACCGAGTTGGAAAAGGAGGTCACCGTGCTGAATTACCCGCTGCCGTCGCGCGACGACTTGAGCGGGTTGCTGGACAAAATCATCGAGGATGTCGTGCAGTTCAAACAGGTGAAAATTGATCTCGATGACGCCGGGCGCGAACGACTCTTGTCGGCGGCATTGGGTTTGACGCTGGGCGAAGCGGAAAACGTTTTCGCCAAAATCATTGTCAAAGATGAGCGATTGAGCGGCGATGATGTAAACGAAGTTTTCGCCGAGAAGCAGCAAATCATCCGCAAAAGCGGGCTGCTGGAATATTACACCACGGAGGACAGCTTCTCGAACATCGGCGGACTGGCCGTGCTGAAGGACTGGCTGGACAAGCGCGCGGCGGCGTTCAGCAGCGAGGCCCGCACGTTCGGTTTGCCCGCGCCGAAAGGGATTTTGATGCTCGGCGTGCAGGGCTGCGGAAAAAGTTTGTGCGCCAAGGCGGTGTCAAACCAGTGGCAATTGCCGCTGCTGCGGTTCGACATGGGGCGGATGTTTGGCAGCCTCGTCGGCTCGTCGGAAGAAAATGTGCGCCGCGCCATCGCCGTAGCGGAATCGGTCGCGCCCGCGATTTTGTGGGTGGACGAAATTGACAAGGCGTTCGCCGGCTCGCAAGGCTCCGGCGCGACGGACGGCGGCACCACGGCGCGCGTGTTCGGCACATTTTTGACGTGGCTTTCGGAAAAGACCGCGCCGGTGTTTGTGGTGGCCACGGCGAACGACATTTCTCAACTGCCGCCGGAACTGCTGCGCAAGGGCCGTCTCGACGAAATTTTCTTCGTGGATTTGCCAAGTTTGGAGGAACGGCAGGAAATTTTCCGCATCCACATCGCGCGGCACAATCGCGCGGTGGAAAAATTTGATGTCGCGGCGCTGGGAAAGGCCAGCACGGATTTCAGCGGCGCGGAAATTCAGGAGGCCATCAACAGCGCGCTTTACGACGCGTTTTACGACAAGGGCGACATCTCGACCGAATCCATCCTCGCCGCGCTCGCGCAAACCGTGCCGCTGGCGAAAACGATGGACGAACAGATCAACCGCCTGCGGAGCTGGGCGGAAGGCCGCGCGCGCAACGCCAGCGTGCCGCGCGAGGCGCACAAGGCCAGCACAGTGCGGCGGATGGAACTGTGACCTGAACCTCTATGGATTTTTTCTGGGGCAACATTTTTGAATACTTCAAGGACCGGCGGCTGGGTTCGATGTTTTTTAGCATCCTCGCAGTGGTGTTGGGCATCCTCGTGCTGGTTGCCGTCTTTTTTCAAAACTTGCTGAGCGAATGGCCGGTAGTTCTGGGGGCAATTGGTCTGGTGTTGCTGGCGCTGATCTGGCGCGGTTTTAGGGAAATACGAGCGCAGCGGCTGAACCGGTATAAATCTTCGCCGATGTCGCGTGACGAATTGAACAAAGCCCGGTCAAAACTGATGACGAACAAACGTTGAAATATTATGAGCGCAGTCTGCATTTTAACTCCGGTGGTCATCATGGCGTGGCCGGCCTTCAGCGCGGCGGTGGTGGCGGCGGCGAGTTCGCTCGGCTACCAGGTCGCGGCGGAAATCAACAGCCAGCGCCCCGGCGAAACCGTCCGCAAGGAAACCGGCGGCGTGCAACTCGAAATCGAACGCAGCGAAGTGGTGACGAACCAGCTTGGCCGCGACCAGCGGATTTCCGTGACGCGCGAAGGCGTGACCATCACGTTTTCGCGCGACGCGCGCGGCAAGGCGTCGCTGTGCGTGACCGGCAGCGGCCACGGCGAGGCGGCGTTGCGCGCGCTGGGCGAGGAATTGAGCCAGGCCGTCGTGCAGCGCTACGTCTATCAAAAGCTGATGGACGAAATGCGCACGCGCGGCTTCAACGTGGTCGAGGAGGAAGTGAATGAAGACCGCTCCATCCGGCTGAAGGTGCGGCACTGGGAAAATTAAATTGGAAATTCAACGCATGATTCCGACCGATGGCAAAAAGAGACACAGAGAAGAATATCCCGCCGCAATAATTGCGGATGGTATGCGCGTGCCGTTGCAGAATGAGAGCCGCTTCACGCGCCGTTACCATTCTGTTGAGCGCAATACGACCTATGAACATTCTCGTTTTGCGGATGGTTCCGCATCCATGACCGCCGCCGAACTGGAGCGGGATTGGGACACTTGGCCGAAGAACCTGCAGATTGAATTCTGCCAGCAGCTTCGCTATCTGTTCCACCAGTCAGATTATTTAGAAATGCTCCACTTCGTTATGCAACGAGGTGAACTAAATCATTGGGCAAGCATTGCTATGATCGTCGCCGATGAGCTTCCACAAAAGGAAGCTTTTGATTTTCTTGTCCAAGCCTTGCAAAAGGCGGAAATCGGTCGCTGCTCCAATTTCACTCAAGGCATTGCGGCAACGAAGCACCCGTTGGCAGAGACCGTGCTGCGCAAACATCTGGGTTTGATTTGTGCACACCCAGCTTTGTGGGACGATTCCAAATTCCTAAATTGGGTCGCCGCTGATGCGACGAATTGCATAAATCGCCTCATCGAGCTTGGGGCGCCGCCAGCAGATTTTGCCGAACAGGCGCAAAAGCTTTCGCAGCATATTTGCTCTCGTAATCGGGATCATTGGCAACGGCGCTTGCCCAAGCATTATCCAGAAATCACTTTGCAAAAATAATTTTATGCCCCAACGCGAATTTGACATCACCATCGGCAAGTCCGGCGAGGTGGAACTGCACGTCAAGGGCTTCAAGGGCAAAGGCTGCCTCGAAGTCGTGAAGCTCTTTGAGCAAATCGTCGGCGAAATGAAGTCGCAGCAGCAGACGAGCGAGTTTTACGAGCCGGAGGAACAGGTGCAGTATCGCATTGACCAGCGGCATTGATTTGCGTGGGCCGAAAATTCATACCCGAATCGCCGTCGCCATTCTACCCGCCCCGAGCGCGGTGGCATTCGGTGTTTTTTTACTTTGGCAACGCCGTCCGGCGGCGGCTCGCGCTTGACCGGCTGGCGCTGCCACGCGAGATGAACGTGAGCGGCCTCGCATTGGGATTTCTCGTGCCGGGGCTGGCAGTGTATCTGCGCGGACCGCGGCTTTGGGGACGCGCGGCACTGGCGGCAAGCGCGCTGCTGGCGATGGTTTATATTGTCTGGCTCGGCTACCCGGCAGCAAACTTTGCGTTCGGGCTTTTGGTTTCGGTTCATGCCACGGGTTTTCTCTATTACTGCAACCCACTCCTGGCGCGCGAGCCGTTTCATTCACGGATTGGTTTCACAATTTTGGTGCTGCTCGGCATGATGCTGCTGCTTTACTGGCCAGCACGAAGCTTTGTCCAAAACCATTTCTTCACGCCGCTGCGGATGCACGGCCACGTCGTCGTGGTGCAACGCTTCCTGCCAAAGCAATCGGTCCAGCGCGGCGATTGGGTGGCCTACTTGCCAGACCAAAACGACATGGGCGAAAATTATCACGGCGGCACCGTCTGGCTGCGCAGCGGTCTTTGCTACGCGCCGGTGCTGGCGGTGGCGGGCGACACCGTGACTTTTTCTACGAACGGCTTTGCCATCAACGGTGGTGTTTGGCACACCAACTTGTCGTTTATGCCGACCACCGGCGAAGTCGTCGTGCCGGAAAAACATTGGTTCATCTGGCCGAACCTTGATATAAGCGGACATGGCGATGTCGGCGCCGCGCGCGTCACCGCCGCCTTGATGGGCTTGGCCGACGTGAGCGAAACCAATTTTTATGGCCGACCGGTTCGCCAATGGTTTTGGCGGAAACAAATTTTACCATGAGCCGCTTCATCAACCTTGAATTCGAGGGCGAGTCGGACAACCAATGGCCGACCGGCGAAAAAACGCTGGCCAAAGACGAGGCGTATTACCTCGCCGAGGCGCGTGCCGCGTTTGAAGGCGGCAACTACGAGCAGGGGCTGCGGTTCTATTCAAAAGTTCTGGAATTCAATCCCAAGAGTGCCGTCGCCTGGACCGGCCAGGTGCGGATGCTCATCGAACTGGGCGAATATCGCGAGGCAAAACTCTGGGCCGACAAGGCGCTCGAACGTTTTCCGAACGAACCCGAACTGCTCGCCGCCAAGGCCGTCGCGCTTGGTCGCGCCGGCGATTTGCAGGGCGCGCTCGCCTTTTCCGACGCCTCCATTGAGGAGCGCGGCGACACGCCCTACGTCTGGCTCGCGCGCGGCGACGTGCTGCTCGCCCGCGAGGAATCGCGCGCGGATTACTGCTTCGAGAAGGCCATGCTGCTCGCGCCGCACGACTGGTTTGTCGCATGGCTCGCGGCGCGCATCCGCTATTATTACGAGCAGTTCATCCTCGCCCTGCAGTGTATCCAGAAGGCGGTGGAGCTGAACCCCGGCCATTTTCTGCTCTGGCTGGAACAGGGCCGCTGCCAGCAGGGGCTCGGCCTGATCTCCGTTGCGGAACATTCCTTCACGCAGGCGCGGCAGTTGAATAAAAATTGCCTCGAAGCCGACCACGCGCTGTTGAAGATTTCGCAGACCGGCTGGTTTGCGCGCAGCTACGGGAAATTGCGGGCACTTTTCAGAAAATGATCAACTCCGACAACCTCAATCGCCTCCTGGCCGCCGTCCACGAATTCGGCGCGTCCGACCTCCACCTCGTCGCTGGCGTGCCGCCTGCTTTCCGCGTGAACGGCGAAATCATCATCGCCGACGAGGACGCGCTTACCGAGAACGACATCACCGAGATGGCCGACAGCCTGATGAACGAGCAGCAGCGCTCGAAGTTCGACGCGGACTGGGAACTGTGCATCTCCATTTTGCACAGCGTCGCCGGCCGCGTGCGCGCGACGTTTTACCGGCGCAACAACCATCCTGAAATGAGCCTGCGCATCTGCGGCGACAAGATTTCCACGCGCGCGGAACTCGGCCTGCCCGAAAAACTCGACGAACTCACGCGCAAGCCCAACGGCCTCGTCCTCATCACCGGCCCGACCGGCGCGGGCAAGACGACCACGCTGAACTATCTCGTGGACCTCATCAACAATGAGCGCCGCTGCAAAATTGTGACGATTGAAGACCCGGTGGAATTCGTCCACGAAAACAAGCGCGCCATCGTCGTGCAGCAGGAAGTGCTGACCGACGTGCGCTCTTTCAATCGTGCGCTCATCAATGTTTTGCGGCAGGACCCGGATGTCATCGTTGTCGGCGAAATCCGCGACCACGAGGCGATTTCCACCGCGCTCACGGCGGCGGAAACCGGCCACCTCGTCCTCGCCACCATGCATTCGCCCAATGTTTCCAACGCTTTGGAGCGCATCATCGGCGTGTTCGAGGGCAGCGCGCAGAAACAGATTATATTGCAGCTTTCCAATTCCTTGCAGGGCATCATCGCGCAAGATTTGCTGCCGAGCGCCGACCGCTCGCGGCGCATCCTTGCTTACGAATTGCTCGTCGCCACCGGCGCAGTGCGCAATCTCATCCGCGAAAACCAGTTGCACCATCTGGAAAACACGCTCCAGATGAGCCGCAAGGACGGCATGGTGCTCATGGACAACTATCTCTACGACCTCTACTGCAAGTGCGCCATTTCCTACGACACCGCCATCAGCCGCGCGCGGCATCCCGACCGGATCACGCGGCAGAAGTGAGGGAAATTTTCGGCCATGTTCACCATCAGGAACACCGTCCTCGTGGCGCTGATGCAGGTGGGCGTGATTGTCGCCGGCGTGCTGGCATCGGGCTTGGGCCATAGACATTGCGTGGCTATCGGCATGACCCTGCCATTACCAGCAACGCTACTTTATGATTTCGGCGTCCTGTGGTTTTCCATTCCCATCATCTGGCTGCTGACAGCCCTGATGTTTTTTAGTCGCCAGGAAATTTCCGAGGACGCCCGGCAACTGATTTTCCTGCTGGGCATCTTGCTGGTCATTTCCCTTTCCGTGTTTGTGCTATATGCCGATATCAGCCCATTTTTGAGATATGGTGAAATGACTTTGACCGGCGAATGACGCACCAACCGTCGCCTCACGCGTAACGATACGGTTTGCTCAAGGAAAAAGAATCCGGCAGGTGCCGCACCTCGCGGATTTCGCCGGCGGCCCAGACCCGGTCAGACCGCCAGTAGTTCGTTAACTTTGGCGACGACAGCAAAAGCATCTGCGACATAAAGCACATCGGCCTTGCCGCGCGCCCAACCGCAATTCGGATCGAGGCTGATGGCGCGGCGTTCGCCGATGAACCGCCAGCCAACCGTGTGCGGTTCCTCGCCGTGACAACAGGTGCTCAAACCTTTCGCGTGACGCGGTGTCGCGCCGGTCTGACCGACCTGGTTGAGATGCGACAGGAACGGCAGCACCGCCTGGCCTTCGCCACCCAAATCCACCAGCGATTTGCTGCTGCCCAGCGAGGCGCGGGCAGCTTTCAAGAAACCGAGAATCAACTTTTCCGCCTCCGGCACATGCGTCTGGCCGTCGGCCTGTTTCTTCGTCCAACCGGCACCGGTGACGAACAGTAACTGTGCGTCTGGCCGAATCGTCTGCGCGTCGGCCTTTGGCTCGCGCACGCCGACCACCGCCGTGCGCTTGGCGGCATCGGTGAGATTCACTGTCACCATTTCCACAATTGCGCTGCCCGCACCGCACTCGCACGGCGTCTGGCTGCCGGGATCAATGCCGAGAATCCACGGACGCTGCGTGCGCGTCTGCGTGCTTTCCATGCGCTGCCGGTAATACCAGCGGTTCACGGATATTTTCCCGTCCGCCGCCGCCGCGCCGGTGACGTGCGTGTCCGCGCGTCCGCCGAGCCGCTGCGCCACGCCTGGCAGCACGCGCGCCCAGCGCGAAGTGGCTGGAGCCACCACCACCGTGGCCTGCGCGGCCTTGCAAACGGCTTCCGCCGCCGCCGCATCTGTGGCGTAGCGCGACTGGATAAACTCCGCGCCGGTGACGCCGAAATATTTTGTCGCCGGGCATGCCGCGATGGAGTTGGCCGCCGCCTGGACATGATCGCCGATCAAGCCCACGACGAGTTTCGAGCCGGCGAGAGATTTGTGCAGCGTCGCCGCCGCGTGCAACGCCTCGCGCACCGACTTGGCGAGCGAACCGTCGTTTTCCGTGTGGGCGAGAACAAGAATCGTTTCCATAATTTGAAATGTTTTCGTGTTTTTGTGTATTTCGTGGTTCCTATTTCTTGATCCACTCGACAATTTCCTTCGCGATGTCATCCGGCGATTTGTCCTTCACGATCTGCGTTTCGCGCA
>CAYUGC010000027.1:0-4934 GCA_964444085.1 uncultured Bifidobacteriaceae bacterium
CTTGGCCGCTGAATGCGTTGGCCGCCATCTCCTGCCACTTCGCCCCGGCATTGATTTCCCGCAGTTGAATCCGCGTCATGCTCCCATAACCACGATCAGGATCACGCTCGAAGCGACGAGCAAACCGACGGGCCAGCGCATCCTGATTCAACTCACCATGCAATTTAAGCACCGCCACGATGGGAATGGCCATCTCGGTATCATCGGTGTGAAACCAAGGCCCGGCCGGAAGGTCGCCGTTGACCTGACGACTCAACGCATTGGCCGACCGATAGCTGAGCATTTCCCCCAGCGCATCGCCAAGACCAAGCCCATCCAGCGAAAGCATCATCCGCTTGACACGCTCGCCGTGATCAGCGGGTAAGTTGGCCTTCCATGTATTTCCATATTCCGACAACAGTTCCCGCATCCGCCGCAGCCAGGTAGTCTCAATCCAGTCGGTCCCGAGCGGGCCAACCCGGTCCACCATCCAGCCGGCAAACCGCAATTCGTTGTGCATGGAATACACGCGATCCGTGTTCGAGGAATGAATCAGCACCGGACATACTGGCAGGAAATCAGCCAGAAATTTGGCAACATCCAGACCAGTGCCCGGGTCGGTGGTGACACCGGGTTGCGGATTCAAATCGTGATCCAGACAAATTAAAGCGGTGCTTGGAAAAAATTCCGCACATTCAGCAATCATCGAGTGGGCATCACGCCAGATTTTCAGATCAAAGCCGTTGCCGAGTCCGGCCATGACCTTTTGAAAACCAGCGATGCGCTCGTCGTTGTCTTCGAGGATGAGAATGGTTCGAGTTGAGGTCATATTCAGCACGGGATGGTTGTCCACGGTCTGGTCTTTGGTAGTGCATCGCGAAATATTTCAATCGCGAGCGAGACTTCATCGGCTGTCTCAGTGTTGCGAATCTGGTCGAGATAAAGATTCCGGTGGGCAACTCCATCCAGGCGGAAACTCCAATACAGAGCCATCAACGGGTTGATGAATAATTTCGAACCCTCGGTTCGTTCTGTGGAATGGACATCGCCAAAGCTCCCATTTACGGCGGCGATGATACTCGTGTTTACGATGCTCGGTTGCTGTGGCAGTCGCGCAATCGTGAATTCACACGCCGCTTGGTAGAATCGAAATTCTTCCGAATCCTGACTCAAGCTCCAAGCACCGAGATAGGCATCGTCTCGGGACAAAGCCGCCACGTTTTCCAAGACGTGTGCGTGGCAAACGCCATGATGGGCATCCACGCCGAATCCAAGACAGACCAGAAATTTCTGGGGAATATCTTTGAGTGCTTGCGCAGCCAATAGGCTCACCGCATCACCTTCCGGTGTTGCAAGTCCGGCTTCGTCTCCGCGCATCAGACTGTCCGTGCCTCCGTCCACGAGAATTACGGCGTCGGGTTTCAGGGTTTCGGCCAACCACCTATATGCCTCACTGACCGGGCGTGCTCCAC
Source organism: uncultured Bifidobacteriaceae bacterium (assembly GCA_964444085.1). Taxonomy (GTDB): domain Bacteria; phylum Verrucomicrobiota; class Verrucomicrobiia; order Limisphaerales; family UBA11358; genus UBA11358. The sequence continues at coordinate 1,452 of CAYUGC010000027.1, forward strand.
TCGGTGCAATAGCATAGACTGGCGTCTCGCCATAACGCTCGGTGAGCCACGCTGACAAATGCATTTCTGGGAAATATTTTGTGGCTGCTGTCTGTGCCGTTACGCGCCAGAGTGCTGGGGTGGGATTCGCCGCGTCACAAAAAGCAAGCGCCCCCGAAGAAAGGTTGGCCAGATGGACGGTCTTGCCGGCTTTCTTGAGCCAGAAATACAGCGGCAATCCGCAAAAAACATCAAAGCCGCCGCCTGCGCCCGCGATTAAAATGGTCTGCGCTTTTTCAAGTTCAGCAAAGAATGGAATTTTCATTTCAATTGTGCGAATTGGTTCAGCCCGGAAGGTCATAAACCGTTACTGACACTCCGATATTAACAAGTTCTTCCTCGACGATCTTGCCAACTTCTTCCCACTTGCCTCCGGCAAGCCCGCAACCGATTCGAGGCATGTGGACCGATGCCCCCAGATGCTGTGCTTCTTCGGCGACTCGCCGCAGTCCTTTGCGAACGGCGTCATAGCGGATCGGCGGAACGCCACCGACGGACCGGACGTCTCGCTGCCCAATCAAGTTCGCTACCCAAATGGTATCGGCGACTTTCACGAATTGCACTTCACCAAGAGCAAACCGAGTTTTCTCATCGCCGCGATGCCACGCACGATAGCGTTGCTCGGGTTCAGGCCAGCGCTTCGAGATCGCGACCACGAATCCACGCCCCCATCCGCCGATGTCATTGCAGACATGCACTATGATCTTTAGTCCGTCGCCAATAGGTGTTGTCGCGTCACCTATATTAAAGTTTATGCACATAATTGTTTGTGGTTACTCCACCAACATCCCTTTCTTTTCCGCAATGCCGATCACGGCCTGCGTTCCGGAATTGAATTCCAGAAAATCCTGCTCAATGCCGTCGCTGAAAATCACGCCGTTCTCCGCCATCTGGGATTCCAGAATCAGCGGCGAGTCGTTCGTGACGCGCCCGAACACCAGCGATACGCCAGTCGTCCGTGTCGGGAACGGTTCCCGCACGGTGAAATACAGGTAATCCGATTCCCATTTGAAACCGACCACGGCGGTTTCATAGCAGCCGGGCTGCTTTAGGGTGTTCCGGCCACGATTGCCCACGGCAATCGCCACGGCTCCTGCACCGGTCAGCAGGCTTTTCAGCCAGCCGGTTGCCCCCATGCCGGTGGAGACAATCACGCCGCTGGAAGAATGCGCTTCCCCGGCCTTGCCGTGCCGGATGAAATATCTGGCCGACGTATGGGTCTTGGGCCCGATGAACAGGTCATTCACGCCATACAAGGTCTGACCGTTGTTCAACGCCGCCTTGGCCATGGTGACCGGGCGCGTGCTGCGCTTCCGCAACACCACTTCGGGCATCAGCTTCGCCAGATCACGCACGCGGAACGGCAGCAGCCGGCCATCCCAGCGTTCCGGGTCGGGATTCACGCCAACCACGGGCTGGCCGTCCAGATATTTCAACGTGTTGGCGACCAAGCCATCCTGTCCTAGCGTGACCACCGTGTCCTCCGGCGCGAACACGAAGTTCGGCAGGAAGCTGCGATCCACTGTTTGAACACGGGCCACTTGACCGAGCGCTTCTTCGGCCTCCATCAAGGCGCGATGATACGTCTCGTCTTCTCGGAGGTAATCCGAAAAGTCCGTCCCTTGATGCTCGACATAAAATTTGGCCTGGCTGACGGTGTTGAACCGGATCACCAGTTCAGCCAGGCGCGTCGGTCGCGTCACGAGGACGATTTTGTTGTCGGTCAAACGGTTCATTTTCTCACGGGTTGCGGAGCCATCAGTTCGCGGAGCAGGTCCGGGCTGATGTTGAGCTGTCCAATTTTCTCGGCTTTGCCGGCTAGTTCTTGGAACGCGAAGGCGATCAGTTGCTCCGGCTTCATGCTGGTGCTCGCCAGCGCTTGCAGGATCTTCGGATCAGCCGTGCCCAGAGCTTTCATGGTCGTCTCGACGCCATAAGCGCGAGCGTCCGCTTCGGCCCGTTCATTTTCTGCGGCCAGCGCCACCAGCTTCTTGCGCTCGCCCTCCATGTTGATGTCAGCGGCGAGGGCTTCCTTCTCGACGAGATGCTTTTTCTCCTGCACCGCCCGCTCCGCATCCATCTGCGTCTCGCGGATCTGGCGTTTCTTGTTCTCGACGGCGATCTCGGTGTTCAATTCGTTTTCCTTGATGGCGCGCTCCTGCTCCACCGCCGAATTGCGGCGGGCATAGATGGCCTCATCAGCCTCGCGGAACATTTTCTCACGAGTCTCAGCCTCCAAAGCCCGGACGGTTTCCGGTGTCGGCTTGATGGCCAGAATCGAGAGCCCGAGCACTTCCAGTCCCAGCGAAGTGATTTCCTCCGCTGCGGTCAGCCGTGCCTTCACAGCGTTGACGAACTCGTCCGAGGCCCGGACGGCCGCGCGTAGTTGCAGCTTTTGCAACTCACCACGGGCAAGAACATTGACCACGTGGATAACCCGCTCCGGCAACTTCTTGGGATCTTCTGCCGCATACGTCTGGCCGTTGGGAGCCAGCGTGTAGTTCAGCAGGGCGGCCAGCCGCTTGGGATCACCCACGCGGTAGGTCACCTGACCCTGAATGGTCACCGTCTGGAAATCCGCCGTCGTCTCTTGGAAGATGAACGGCACGTCGGCGCTCCCGACCGGCACCGCCACCAAAGACGTGGTCGGCGCGTAGTAAAAGAAAGAGAGTCCCAGGCCTTCGCGGACGACTTTGCCACCGCGATATTGCAGCAGGTAGGTGGTGGGCTGAACTTTGATGAACTTGATGCCGAACATAATGTGCCTTTCGTTTAATGGTTTCTCCGTCAGTCAAAATGGTTCACAGCTCGAAATTGAATCCGCGTTTCTTGAGCTTCTCGTATTTGTCCGCATCGAAGCGGAACAACTGCGCCGGACGATGCCGGCCGGCCATCTGGGTTTCGTTGAGCGGCACCAGCAGCCCAAAGCCCAGCACTTTTTTGCGGAAATTCCGCTTGTCCAAGCCGGATCCCAGGATTGCCTCGTAAAGGTGCTGGAGATCGGACAGCGTGAACTTCGGTGGCAGCAGTTCAAAGCCGATGGGCTGATAACGGACCTTGCCTTGCAACCGGGTCAGTGCCATCGCCACAATGTCAGCATGGTCGAACGCCAGCTTGGGTAGCTGGGAAACGGGGAACCATTGCGCGTTGGCCGCGTCCGTCGCCGCCTTGGCGTGGTGGTCGGAAAGCTTGACCAGCGCATAATACGCCACGCTGACGACGCGCTCGCGCGGATCGCGCTTTACCGTCCCAAACGTATAAAGCTGCTCCAGAAAAACATTCTCCAGGCCGGTTTCCTCGGCCAGTTCGCGGCGCACGGCATCATCCAGCGTCTCGTCCACATGCACGAAGCCGCCCGGCAACGCCCACTTCCCTTTAAAGGGGTATAGCGCCCGCTGAATCAGCAGCACTTTGAGTTCGCCTTCGTCGAAGCCGAAGACCACG
>CAYUGC010000027.1:4944-25063 GCA_964444085.1 uncultured Bifidobacteriaceae bacterium
GGTCAGCGCGGCCCGGGGATGTTGATAGGTGTGTGGCATAAATTTGTTCAGTCGTTGCGTTTGAATTCAGCAATCACTTCAATCTCACCAACGATGTTGGCGTTGAACTCTGATAATTCTTCCGCCGGAACCCAGAGTTCCACACAGGTCCGGTCCCCGACAATTTGCACCGGGTATTTTGCGGCAAAATCCTTCCGGACACGAAACCGCGTCACGTAGCCAGCACCATAATCCCTCACGTTCCATTTGCGTGAAATGTCGTTGGCGTATTCTTCATTCAGAACAGGATAAAAAATCGGTTGCTCCGGCAAGCGCGGAGGGAACGCCCGGTTCCCGCTGGCGCGGATCAATTCCAGCTCTTTCGGCCCGACCGGACGATACATGATGATGGTTTCGATGTTCATTTCGTTCGTGTTCTCTTTACACGTTCTATTATTAGTGTCACCATAACACTATGTCAAGTGGAAATCTGAAAAACGTGGAATCGGGCGGCGGCTCTGATAATTTCCACGGCGTGAACTCAACCCCGGTGGCAGCCTCCGACCCGACGACGGACACCATTCCGCAGCCGAGTTTGCGCTGGCTTGGCCTGAGGACGGCTGAAGTTTGGGCCATGGCGGGAGCTTCCCTCGTGATTTTGCTGATGTCCTATCGGGCTTGGTGGTCCATCAGCGTCACCGAGGCTTGGGGCTTCGTGACCGGCGGCATCTGCGTCTGGCTGGTGGTGCGGGAGCATCTGTGGAACTGGCCCATCGGCATTGCGAACAACATCGTTTTCTTTTTTTTGTTTCTGCATGGACGGCTGTTCGCCGACATGAGCCTCCAAATTGTTTACCTCGGCCTGGGCGTCTATGGCTGGCTGAACTGGGTTTTTGGCGGTGATAACCGAACCGTGCTCAAAATCAGCCGGACCACCCGAATGGAATGGCTGACATTGGCTCTGTTGATTCCCCTCGGCACCTGGGGATTCCGAGAGATTCTGCTGGCAGTGAACGGGGCGGCACCTTTTTGGGACTCACTCACCACCGTGCTGAGCCTCGCCGCGCAATACCTGCTCTGCCGGAAGCGTTTTGAAAACTGGTTCCTCTGGATCGCCGCCGATGTCATCTACGTCCCGCTTTACCTGAGCCGGCATTTGCCGCTGACCGCCGTGCTCTACGCGGTGTTTCTGGCGATGTGCCTCATCGGCGTGCGCGAATGGAACCGCAGCATGAAGAAAGGGAACGCTACGCCATGAAATTTGGGCTGGGCCTTGTCATTGGGAAGTTCTATCCGCCCCATCGCGGCCACAAGCTGCTGATTGACGCGGCGGTCTCGCAGTCAGAACGGGCGATAGTCATAGTCTGCGCCAAACCCACCGATACGATTCCCGGCGAACTCCGCGGCCGGTGGTTGCAGGAGATTCATCCCACCGCCAGCGTCATGGTGATTGATGACCACTACGACGAAAATGATTCACGGGTCTGGGCCGAAAATACTCTCCGCTGGCTGGGCCGCGCGCCGGATGCGGTGTTCACGTCAGAGGATTACGGCGACCGCTATTCGGAGTTGATGGGGGCAAAGCACGTCCCAGTGGACAAAGCTCGCGGGCGGGTGCCAATTTCCGGCACGGCAATCCGAAACGATCCCTATGCCAATTGGGATTATATCGAGCCGGCTGTGCGAAGCTGGTTCGCCAAGCGGGTTTGTGTTGTCGGTGCGGAGTCCACGGGGACAACCACGCTGGCACAGGCGCTGGCAGAGGCATTTCAAACGAATTGGGTTGAGGAATACGGCCGCGAATATTCCGTTGAGAAGTTGGCTCGGAATGAAACGGAGTGGAGCAGCGAGGAATTCACCCTGATCGCCAGAGAGCAGATGCGGCGCGAAGATGAGGCGGCGCGGAAGGCAAACCGGGTTTTGATCTGCGATACCAACGCCTTCGCAACCGTGCTCTGGCATCGCCGCTACATCGGCAGCCATAGCGTCGCCGTGGAAGAAATCGCCCGCCACGGCAAGTGCGACCTCTACCTGCTCACCGGGGACGAGATTCCCTTTGTGCAGGATGGTTTGCGGGACGGCGAACACATCCGCCAAAAGATGCATCGCTGGTTTGAGTCGGCGCTCACCAAGCAAACCGCGCCCTGGCAGGTTCTGCGCGGATCAGCAGAACAACGTTTAAGTGAGGCCACTCATTTGGTCCGGTCGTTGTTCCAAAACTCTCTTTGGTCGCCAGCGAGCGAAAAAGGGAAACCCTAAATATCTATGAGCTTTTTACTTTTCCCCGGCCGGCATCTGGTCAACACCACGTTTCAGGAACAATACCTGAAGCGTGTCCTGACTGAGCAGCCTGCATCATTGCCGGGCTTCATCGCCGGCAAAACGGTGGTGGCGAAACCGCCAACAGAAATCATTTTCGCCATCACGTCTTCCAACCAGGAGAATTCCCGGTTCAATCCCATTCCGTTCCATATCCGGGCGGTGGGTGTGGACCGGTTTGCGCGGAAACTGCAAAAGCACGTGCCTTGCCGTTACCGGGTGATCGGAATTCCGCACTACGGGCATACGAATAATTTTGCCGCGTTTACCCTCAAAGAAATCGCCTATCAAAGCGAGCAGACCCTCCGGCTCACACCCGAAAACTGCCTCGTGCTGTGTTCGACTCCGGAAGTCATCCGGCTGTATCAAGAGTTGGGCTTTGGGATCGTTTCCGCCGAATTGAGCGCCGCCGAATCCCATCCCGCCACGCCCATTGAAATCATCCGCGAGATCGGCGGCCAAAAGCAAAACTGGCGCGCGGGCAAACTGGCTGGCACCCAGCTCGCCGCCAGTCATGCCAGCCTGTTCGAGGATTTTCCCGAGGTGCCCCAGCGCATCGCCCGGCTCTATCAGGATCCGCTGACCAATCAGGAAGGCAGCCTGACCTCGGCCCGGAATTACAGCACCTATGCGCGCGGCATGAATGAGATCATCCGGCTGAAATACTTGGATATCCAAAACGCAATTCGCTCGGGGCGCATCGTGGATGAAGGTTGCGCCGACGGCGCATTGCTGGCGGAAATCAGCCGTGACTTTCCCGATTCCGATTTGTTCGGGATTGATCTGTCGTCGGAATTCGCCAGCCGGTTTTTGGAGCGCCAGCGAGCCGGTGAATTCGGCGGCGCGTATGTCCATTTTTTCCACCGCAATCTCTTCGACCGCCTTTTCGAGCCGGAGTCCATTGACACCACCCTCTGCAACAGCACCCTCCATGAAATCTGGAGCTATGGCGAAGGCGAGAAATCCGTTCGCAGCTACCTCGCTGAAAAATTCCGCCAGTTGCGTCCCGGCGGCCGCCTGCTCATCCGCGATGTGGTGGGGCCGGATGACGGCGATCGTGAAGTCCTGTTGTGGTGTTCTGACGCCGACGGACAAAACCTCTCCGCCTCAGAAATGATTCAGCACAAAGATCGCGGCACGGAATGGCTGCACACGTTATCTACGCGTAGTCGTTTCTTTCTGTTCGCGCAGGATTTTCGCGGCGGTCAAAGCGGATTCTCGTTCAAGGAAGTCACATCTCACAACCGACCAATGTTTCGACTCACAATGCGCCAGGCGGCTGAATTTCTTTCCAAAAAAGATTACACCGACAACTGGTCCTCCGAGATGAACGAGGAATTCTGCTTCTGGAATTTCTCAAAATGGAAACAGGTGCTCACGGAAATGGGCTTTCAAGTTGTTGAAAACCCCAACAATCAGGCCGAGGGATCACGCGTTTACACGAATCCATGGATTGTCGAGCATCGGCACACCGGGCATGCGGAGCTGATGGATTTGGATGGGAAAGCTGTATCCTGGCCGCCAACCAACATGGTGCTCGTTGCCGAAAAGCCCATGCAATAGGCCGGTCGGCCTATTGCATGTGGGTGATGCGCACACGCAACTCCGCGAGTTCGACTTCAAACCCGCCCGACAAAATCGGGAACCGGCACCACGTCTTCGGATCAAGGTTTTCGTCGTCCAGGTGGAACGACGGCGCATAGCGCTCGCGCTTCCACTGGTTGCGGCACCAGAGCTTGAAGAAACGCTCCACCCAAATCCCAATTTGCTGCGGTGTAAAATTCGCAAACTGGCCGCGCATCAACTCAAAAACCTCCACCGGTGAATTTTTGTCGCGGATGGCCGCGCGTTCGATGGCATCCAGCACATCGTATGGCATCAAATCATCCTCGTCAGTCTGATGGCGGTCGGCGGGACGCAGCTCAGCCGTAGGTGCCTGTTGATTGACGACTGTCAGGGCGGGAATCGTATGCAGTCCTTCCGGGCCTTTGGTTTCCAGCCAGCGCAGCCATTGCCGTAGAAACGCCTTGTCAATGCCGGCAATGGGACTCAATCCGCCGCTGGTGTCGCCATCCATCGTCGCATAGCCTACGGCGGCTTCACTGCGGTTGCTGGTGGAAAGCAGCAGCGCATTGTTCAAGTTGGCAATCAGCCAGATTCCCGGTGAGCGCACCCGCGCCTGGATGTTTTGCAACGCCAGATCATCGCGTTGCCAGTCCAGTTTCCGGCCCAGCGCCGTCTCAATGGCGCGCAGATAACCCTGATGGATGGCTTCCACATCCAGTTCCAGATGCGTCGCGCCGACGGCTTCGGCGATGGTGCGAGCCGCCGCCCGCGTGACCTCACCGCTGTTGGCCGTGGCCTGATAGGCAGTGGTCAGCAGCACTGTCGCCAAAGTTTTCGGCGTGAGCTGTTCCGGAAATTGCCGGAGATGTGCCAGTTTGGTTCTAATCGCCTCCGCCCCCAGCTCCGCCAATGCCATTTCCAGAGACAGCGAAACCAGACAGGTGACCGCCGCCGAATCCGCTCCGCCGCTCAGCGAAACGACGAATCCTTGCGAGTGGCTCTTGCGCAGGTAATCGAACAGCGCCAGCGCCTCGGCCCGCAGAAATTCTTCTTCCTTCAAATCTGGACTGGTTTCCCAAGCCGCAGCAGCAACAAGTGATTTCGCCTTGTGATCCGCCTTCACTTGCGGCCAGTTGAAAAGCGCGCTGATTCGCAGCTTGCTGTCACCGGCCAGATCCGGTTTGAAGCTGGCGGTCCGCGCCTGATTCATTCGCGTCGCATCCACATCAATCACCGCGCTGGTGAGCTTGAAATCCGCAAAGCTGAATCGTGGGCCGGTGGCGATCAACTTTCCGCCGGAGGCGATGAGCGCGCCGCCGTCATAAATCGCGCGTCCCGCTTCATTGCCGAGCAGGTTGGCGTAAACGTAGCTGACGCCAAACGCCCGCGAACCTTCGAGCACAAATCGTTTACGCACCTCCAATTTGCCGAAGGCGAAATGGCTGGCGCTCGGATTCAAAATCAAATCAATTCCATGCAAAGCCAGTGTCGCGCCCGGACGATTGGCCACCCAAGCATCCTCGCAGATTTCAAAACCAATCTGGACGCCGCCGATGTCGAAATGGATGTCGCCGATGGGAATCGTGGTTCCATCGGGCGCAGTGAAATCATCCCGCACGCCGGCGGGCCACGCCTTGAACCAGCGCGGTTCGTAATGAATCCCGTCGCCCGCGAGAAATCGCTTGGCGACCAGGCCGACCAGTTTGCCGTCCACCACGAGCGCCGCGCAGTTGAACAGGCCGTTCTGATGGAAAATCGGCAATCCAAACGATACGATCATGCCGCGCGTTTCCGGCAATAATTCTTGCAAGGCATTCCACGCCCGTTGATGGGTGTTGGTCGCGTGAAACGCGTCCTCGCAGCCATAGCCGGTAAGGCAGAGTTCCGGCAGGCAAAGCACGCCGCCGCCCTGCTCGCGCGCCGCCTGAATCGCCTGGCGGACGTTGGCGGTGTTGTGCCGCCAATCCAGCGGCGTTTGGTTCATCACCGCCGCAGCGACATGGATCAATTTCATGGTGTCAGGCCTCCCCGCGCGCGTGCAGGATGAGTTTCATTTTCAGTTCATGCAGTCCCAGTTCGAGTCCCACCGGATACTCGTGCGGATTGACGAACCGCTTCACGCCGGCGTGAAACATTCCAATCTGCGCCTGCACCCGTGCCCGGACTGCAGCCAAGGCCGGCGCTTGATAGACCAACTTGCCCGCCCGGAAAATGGGAACCAGCAAATCTTCGAATGCCGTATCGGGCGGCAGATGTTTGCGGCGCGTTGAATCCAGCGGATCCACAATCGTGAAGGGTTCCGGTGCCGCTGCCTCAATATTGAAAATGCCGTCACCGATGAATTCCTTGTCCGAGCGGAAGCGCCGGACCTGTTGGATGCCGGGGTTGGAAACCTTGGCGGCCTGTTCGCTCAGCTTCACCTTGTAAGCCCAATTCCCATCCTCACCGCGAATCGCCCCCAGCTTGTAAACGCCGCCCAACGCGGGCTGGTCGTAAGCCGTAATCAATTTTGTGCCCACGCCCCACACGTTGATTTGTGCGCCCTGTTCTTTGAGGCTGGCGATGATGTGCTCGTCCAGGTCGTTGCTCGCCACAATGACGGCTTTGGGAAACCCCGCCTCGTCGAGAATCTTTCGGGCCTCGATGCTCAACCACGCCAGATCGCCGGAATCCAGTCGGATCCCGACCATCTCATGTCCGCGTTCGCGCAGCCACCTCCCGGTTTCCACCGCCTGACGCACACCTTCGAGCGTGTCATAAGTGTCCACGAGAAAGACGCAGTTGTTCGGCATTGCCTCGGCATAGGCGAGAAACGCTTCCCGCTCATCCGCAAAAGACATCACCCAGCTATGTGCATGAGTTCCCTTGACCGGAATGCCAAACATTTTTCCCGCCAAAACATTGGAGGTGGCCGCGCAGCCGCCGATGTAGGCCGCCCGGCTGGCTGCCAGCGCGCCATCCACCCCCTGTGCCCGGCGCAGGCCGAATTCCATCACCGGCTCGCCGCGCGTTGCCAGACAGACGCGGGCCGCTTTAGTGGCGATCAACGACTGGAAATTGATGAGATTCAGCAACGCCGTTTCGAGCAACTGGCATTGCAGGATCGGGCCTTTGATGCGCAGCAGCGGTTCATGGGGAAAAGCCACCGTGCCCTCGGGAATGGCATCCACATCGCAGGCAAACCGGAGCGTCCGCAGATATTCCAGAAACCCCGCTTCAAACAGCGGCTTCCCATCGTTGCCCGTTAGCGTGGCGAGAAACTGCAAATCCGCCTCGGTGAAATGGAATGCTTTCAGGAAATCAATGGCGGTCTCCAGTCCGGCGGCGATCGTGAAACCCGATTGAAACGGTGCCTTTCGGAAAAACAGATGAAACACCGCCTCGCGTTCCGCCCGCCCCGACTTCCAATAGCCGTAGGCCATGGTGAGCTGGTAAAGATCGGTCAGGAGCGCCCGCCCGTTCCATGTGTCAATTTGTTCATCGGCTTTCATATAGTGTTAGAATTACACTAACAACCAACCGCCAGCAAGATAATTTTTGCTGGGAGCAACGCTGTCACATTGCAAAACGCTCGCGCAGAGTTGTCGTTCAATTCTTCAATCTCTTTTCATATCTTGGGGTCAACAAGATGAACCGGTCGCCCTTGGCCAGCGTCCCCAACTGCTTTCTCGGGATATCCAGCAGGTAGATATAGCCATTGGCTTCAAACAGGCACTGATCAGGGGTGCCGGCAAAAGCCACATCGCCAAAATAAAATCCTGCCAGATGCAACAGCCCGGGCCGCACCGAAACCGTCAACACCCGGCTGTTGGTTCCACTGACGTCCCGATAAATTCTCAACCCGCTATCCAACCCCGGCCAGGAAGAAGCCTCAAGGTCATTGGTTGCGTCCTGATGATAGGACACGCCCCAATCAGAACCGCCCCACCAGGAACCATCTCCGATTCGACCATAACACGGAAGCGTTGACAGGGTATTCGTTCCCTCAATGGCTTCTGCATTCAACGTTCCGTCCGACCCAACGGTCACCTTCATCTCACGATTCCCTTCGGTGCCTTTTACATAAAACCTCATTTCCTCCACCGACCAGACCACGGAGGGATCGCTGACACCGAGCAGGCGGCTTTCTGGCAACTGCGTTTCCTTGCCGCTGGTCGTTTCCACCACGGTGAGGTGGTTGTTTTTTTCACTGACATAGGCGACATGGGCCCCCGACGGGCTGAACGCCACCCGATTCATCAGATATTGCTCGCTGGTCTTCCAGACCGGTTGAGCCTTGCCAAGATCCTGCCGGTAAAGATACAGGTTGCCATTGGTTCCGCGAAAGAGGCACACGCTCAAATTGCTGGAGACCAGATAATCTGCCATCGGCTCCGGCACGATCGTCCTGAGGCCGGTGCCATCCAGGCGCGCCGCCTTGAGGAATCCATCTGTTCCGTCAACGAAAAGAAACATCTGCTCCGGGTGTGCTGCCCAGTTTGTGTCTTTGGCGAATTGTTTGATTTCATTCCCCGGCTGGGTCATCCAATAGTGCAATGGCGCCAGCACCGCGTAAGTGGCGAGATTCGCGAATAGAATTCCGCACCAGACCACGCCGGCACTCAGGCCCAGTCCATTTCGCCGACACCAGCGCAGCGCATAGCCGCCCTCGACCAGCAGCGTGACGGCGAAATAGACCAGTGAACCGATTGCCAGCGCCAGTGGATACATTGCAAAATATCCGGGAATGTCTGCTGGCAACAAAGCGTCATACAGGTAGGCATTCAGGATCTTCGTCGGAATGCCGGCCAACAAGGACCAGAGGTTGGCAACCAGCGCGAACACACACAGTTGGCGATAAGGCAGCCGCCAGCATTTCTTCAAAATGAAGGCCTCGACGAAAACATTGAACGCCAGCAATGGTGCCAGCACGATGACGCCCGCCAGTAATACGACGGGAATGTCGATCGCGTCGGCAAGCATGGGTGTCATTGACCACCCCCCAGCCTGTGCGCCAACCCTGATTTGAGGCGAATTCTCACCAGCAAATCATTCAGCGCCGCGCGCGTCGCATCGCTGGGCAACTCCGGCAACGTGCTGGCGTCATGCGCGGCCTGCAATTCACACCGCAGTCGCTGATATTCCGATTCGTGAAAGGCGATTTCAGATTCCAGCAATTGGCCAACCGCAAGGTTTTCCGGGCCGGCCAGCTTGCGCGCCACCAAATCGGCGATGTAGGGCAGCCGGAACTCCTCGTTCAGCGTGACGAGATTGGCCTCGATTTCGCCCGTGCGCATCAGGTGAATGCCGGTGAGCAGCACCCGATAGACGTAGAGTAGCGGCTTCACCCGGCGCGGCGATTCTTTGAGAAACAGCTTCCACTGCGTTTCCGCAAAGCCAAAATAGTGATGCGAGTGGTGTTTGGTGATGACTCCCAACTGGCCCGTGCGGCACGCACCCTTCAATTCCTCGTGCTCCGGCGTGGTGTGGACGATGAGCGGCGAGAAAAGCTGTTCCAGCACATAGCCATTTTTCTTGAGCAGCAGGCTAAAAAACTTTTTCACGTCATGACTGACAATGTCCATCTCCAACCCATCGATGATGCGCGCGTCTTGCACCGTTTCATCGCGGACGTCCAAGCCGACGACCGCGTCAATCGGCAGCACATGGGCGCCGCGCAGGTCAAAGTCCGAGTCCGGCGACGGAAATCCGTAAAGATGCGCGCCGCTGATGGTGGCGAACAACAGCGGATACGGCTGGGCCGCGACGATGCGGTGAAGGCGTGGGTCAATGGTCATGGCGCTTGATTCGTCGTAAAATCTTCGCAGTTTTCGATGGCTGACAGCACGGACTTAACCTCTTCATCAATCTCCGATTCTGATAATTCACGTGCCAGTTTCACCGCGTTGAAAGAGACGCCATATTTCCGGTTGGACCATTCCGACAATTTATGAATCACCTCTTTTCCACACACCACAGTCAGCTTTCCTGAACTTTTTTTCCAAACTGTGTTGAGGCGAGCCTCGGCTTTTTTATTTGCTCCGGTGACACCACCGGATCGATCCTCGTCTTGAAAGGCCGTAGCCATTGCGTTGAATGTATCCATCCGCAAGCGTTCAGCTACCTCGTCCAGCTTCTTTTCAACATCCTGAAGGGTTGGCTTTTCTCCTGCTGGCTGAATACTTCTTTGGATTAATCGCAGGATCGCCGTCGGGACAAGAAGATAGTTTTCGATCTCTTTGCGCTTCCAAATGTGTAATTGGACCCCATGACTAGCTGCCGACTTTTGCCGCCTTTGAATCGTATCTGGGGTCTGGTAATCAGAATCTAAAAGGCAATACGGCTTTATGCTTTCTCCGGCCTCGTCGTTGAGAAATGTCGCGCACCCCACTGCCCGTTCCCAACCGTTCCATCCGCCAATAGATTTGTGCGGGATTGTGTCGATAGGTATTTGACTGCCCGGAAAGAGCGTGTTTTGAAATCTCTTAAGGAAATCGACATCGTCTCCTTCGACCATGAGAAAGCGACGCGATGCTCCCAAACGTGAAAGCTGGATATTGTGAATGCTCCCTATACTTTCCAGAAGGCTCTGAACTGTTGGGTGTTTACCTGCGAAGTAAGACTTCGCTCGTTTACGATCGATCACCAAAACTTCATCGGGTTCAACTTCCGACATGATTTCAATTGAATGAGTAGCGACGATGGTCTGGTGTTTACGTGACCGAAGCAGTCGTATGAGACGACGCTGCAAATCCGCATGCATATAGACGTCCGGCTCATCGAGTATCATGCTGTTAGCGCCAGCGCAGTGAGTCAAAAACCACATTGTTTGCAGCCACATTTGAAGGCCGTGGCCAACCCACCCGACTTCGGCGGAGAAGTCCATATCTCTAACGAACAAAGATGCGCCCCTGTCTGTCGGGGGTAATTCCTTGAGTTCTACTGCATCTAGAGACAACCCATGCCACGTTTCTTCGACTAGCTCCTTGAAGTTGCGGAAATGGTGGCGCATGTAATGCAACTGATTCCGAAAATGGAGAGAGGAGCGCGAAGATGCGAGCGATCTGCGAATATAACCTTCATCAAGCACCCGCTCTTCTTCCTGCAATGGGCCAATCTGTGGGAGAATGCTGACCTGAGGCAGTCGGACACGGTTTGCCTGCCCCTTGCTTTCAATGACGTTGCCGCTGGCGTCCTTGATAATTCCAAACACCTCCAACTCCGGACCAATAAAGATTTCAACCTTTTCTCCAGACGCAAACTTGGCTGAGATTTCTGCCGGAGCTTCTCCCAGACGATGGAAAACCGCTTCGTGCCGAAAATCAAAATCCTTTGTCGAGGGGTAAACGGCGCGTTCGCGACGGTTGCGATCCAGCCATCGTGGCAGTCGCCTGTAGTCGAGCGATTGGTAGCGACTTGTTATCGCGCTCAACAATCGTAACGCCTCAACGATCGTTGATTTACCGGCATTATTCTTACCAACAATAATCGTCAACGGTCTCAATGGAACGACGTGCCGCTCAAATCCCCGAAAATTCTTCAGCGTTAACTCAGTGATCATGTTTAGAGTTTGTTGCGTTCATCGTTGGTTCGCCATTTCCCGCCGAGCTTTGATGAGAAAGCGGTTCGCCGCTTCGTAGTCGGGGCGTTCCGGCAGTTTGGTTTCGGTCAGGGCACGCTCAAAATCGTGGTGCAGTTCCTTGCGCCAGGCATCCACCTCGGCCCACGACAATTCACCGCGTTTTACGGCCAGCAATCGTTCGCGGTGGGCCTCCACCCGCACGGGCACTTGCCCGTCGCGCAACGTGGCCGCGCCCGTGAGCAACAAACGCAACAGGTGCATGGTGTGTTTGACGCGCACTTCGCCGTGATTGCGCAGATCCTGTTCCATCTTCTTGAACTGGCTCATGGCATAGCCGTTGAACGTCTGGAAAATCATCTGGCTCAGGAACACATCACGGATGGCCAATAGCTCCGCTCCCAGCGGCGTGACCTTTTCGACCATCGGCGAATACAGACACTCCAGGATATTCGGATTGGCCCGGAGCGCCATGATGATGAATTTCTGTAATTCCCAGTAGCAGCTCTGCGCCGCGTTGTCCTCGAACTGTTCCGGCGCACCGAACAGCGACCATTGCAACTCGGCAGGCGCGAGGTAAATCCCGCGACGGTCGGTGTCGGACTCGTCGGTGTCCAAGCCATACGCGCGCGAGCCGACGACACAGCGGTAGATGATGACCGATTCGAGGTCGAATTCGGACGCTGGCCGGCCCTCACCCAAACGATCCTTGAAGTGTTTCAACACTTCAATTTGGGAAGGCTCCAGCGTTTTCTCAAAACCGTCGGGAAAGCGCACCAGAAAATTCTCGCCCTCGACCGCCGGCGTGCGCGTGACCACGCCCACCGCGCCGCGCGGATGCACCAGGGAATGATTCGGCCCGCGCACTTCCACGAGCGAAACGACCTGCGTCCCGGCAAAGATGTTGTTTGGTTGGTGGGACATTTTACAATCGCGGATCCACCGGTTCGCTCTCCAAGGCGAGCACCCCAAAGACAGCTTCATGCACCCGGCGCAACGGTTCTTTGCGCACAAAGCGTTCGAGCGATTCAACGCCGAGGGCGAATTCGCGCAGGGCCAGCGACCGCTTGGTCGAAAGCCCGCGGGCGCGCAGGCGTTCCAGATTTTCCGCCGCTGTGTATTCCGGGCCGTAGATAATGCGCAGATATTCCCGGCCGCGACATTTAACGGCGGGCTGGACCAGCCCGCGTCGGCCTTTGACGATGAAATCAAATGGTTTGACGACCATGCCTTCGCCGCCACGGCCGGTGAGTTCCTCCCACCAGCGAATGCCTTCAGCTTCACTGTTGGCATCGGTCGGATCAATGACCTGAAACGGTGTCGCAACGATGATGCCGCCAGCCAGACGCGCCAGGGTTTCCATGTGCCAGGGATGCGGCTTGTCAGTGTGGACGGCACCTTCGGTGGCAAGCAAATGAAACGGTGCGAGCTTGAGGTCATTCACTGAATTCACCGGCCAGCAGTAACGCCGATACGCTTCGATGTAATCACTGATCATCTGCCGGCGGGACGTTGTGCGCGCCAGCAATTCGCCCACGTCGAGACCACCTGCGACGGCCTGCTCCAGCGTGGCCACTTCGGCGGCGAGCGACGCGCGGGCGGAAGCGCCTACGGCGGCGTATTGCTGCTTCAATAATTCCTGCGCCTTTGCCGACCACGGCATCAGCTCGCAGTCAAGGCAGAGCCAGCCAGTCTTGAATTCATCCCAAAAACCGGCGGCCGTTGCCGCCGCCTGCACCAGGCTGAGAAATTCCCGCTCCAAATCCGCATTATCAAAAAAGCGGCGGCCCGTGCGGGTGTAACAGATGCCAATGCCTTCGCCGGTGATCCCGAAACTCTTGCGGGCGGCGTCCTCATCCCGGCAGACGATCACCACCGCCCGTGAACCCATGTGTTTCTCCTCGCAGACGACCCGTGGCACGCCTGCATGGCGAAAATACGCAAAGGCTTCGGCGGGATGTTCCAACAGCCCCGGTGCCTGGCTGGTTTCGCAGGGCGACATCGTGGGCGGCAGATAAATCAGCCACTTTGGATTCGCCGCAAATCGGCTCATCACTTCCAGCGCGGCAATGGAATTTTCCTCGCGGATAGTTACGTTGCCATGCAAACGCGTGCCCACGATGCGCTTGCCCGTCACGTCGGCGAGGTCAAGCAGATCATCGTGTTGCTGCTGCGCGGATAAAACGGGCGCTTGGGTTTCGGCGGGCAGGAATGGCTTGCGCGATTCGGCATAGGTGTTTTTAGCCGGGACGGAAACCAGTTCCTTTTCGGGATACCGCAATGCCGTGAGCTTGCCGCCAAAGACGCAGCCGGTATCAATGTTGATGGTGCGGTTCAGCCATTCCGGTTCCGGCACCGGCGTATGGCCGTAAACCACCATCGCCGTCCCGCGATACTCGGCCGCCCAATTGTAGCGCACCGGCAATCCAAATTCATCGGTTTCGCCGGTCGTCTCACCAAACAGTGCAAAATCCCGCACCGCGCCGGAACCACGCCCCTGCATGGATTCCTTCATGCCTGCGTGGGCGACGACGAGCTTGCCGTCATCGAGGACGTAATGGCTCACCAGTTTGTGGATGAAATCGGCGGCAATGCGGCTAAACCCTCGATATGCCTGCTCGTAGGCCTCGAATTGAGCCAGCGATTCCGCAAGGCCATGGGTGATCTGCACGTCTTTGCCCCAGATCTTGCGCATGAACTTCATGTCATGATTGCCTGGCACGCACAGCGCCGACCCAGCATTGACAGATTCCAGAACCAGACGAACCACGTCGGGAATTTTGGGTCCACGATCTACCAAGTCACCGACAAATAACAGTTTTCGCGCCTCTGGATGCTTCCAAGCGCCGCCGGGCTGCTCCGCATAACCCAGTTTGCCCAGCAGTTCGACTAGTTCATCATAGCAGCCATGCACGTCGCCGATGATGTCGAACGGCCCATGCTCCCGTTTGAGGTTGTTCCATAACGGCTGCCGCTCCATCGTGACCGCCTCGATTTCTTCCAATGATTTCAGGACGAAGACATGGCGAAACCCTTCGCGCTCCAGACCTCGCAGGGAGCGGTGCAACTGCTGCGATTGCTGGCGAATGACGTGCGGGCCAAAATCACGGTCTGGACGGGATTTGTTCCGGTCGTGTGCAACCCGTTCCGGCAGATCGAGGACAATGGCCACCGGCAGGCAATGAAACTCGCGGGCGATTTCCACGAGTGATTTGCGGGATTCTGGCTGAACATTCGTTGCGTCCACGACCGTGAGCTTGCCGGCGGCCAGCCGTTTGCGGGCGATGAAGTGCAGAACTTCAAAGGCATCCTTCGTGGCGGCCTGACTATTCTCGTCGTCGGACACCAGGCCGCGACAGTAATCGGAAGACAAAACCTCGGTCGGCTTGAATTGCTTGCGCGCAAACGTGCTCTTGCCGGAGCCGGACACGCCGATCAGCACCACGAAGGAAAGGTCTGGAATTGTGATCTTCATTTGTGGGTTCGCAGGAAAAATTCAAATTCTTGAACGTCATGTTTCGCGAGCATTCCACCTGACGCTTTTAGCGCATTGCACAATTGCTGGACATCACTCTTACTTGGTGGCGTTGCCATGTTTCTGGAATCACAAAGCCAGCTTGCCAACGCGCGCCGTCCCAATTCAACGATGTGTTCATCCCGATCTCGTAATGCTTCAAATAGGAATATGCCTCGCGCCCAGAAAGGCAGATTCTGCATCAACTTAAACAGATTTGTTCTGACATGCGCCGGGGCCGGGCTTTTAAATAGCGAATTAACCTGATCAATTATTGTATTCGTTCTCATGGCAAGTGCGCGCGCTGCCTCATTGGAAATACCAGGATGGCTATTTGTCAAAGCAGTCATGAATTGTTCTAAATAATGATCCCCATCAAGGGTCGCGAGTGCATGTATCGCGGCTTTTCGCACACTCAATGCCGGGGCATCAAGCAACGCCAATACGGCACCCGCATCAGATGCCATGCCCGTTTCTGCAAGCCCAAGAATGGCTGCGCGTTGCCTCTTCACCATTGGCTCAGTCAATGAAATCCGGTATATCTCAGCAAAGTTAATTTCAGGTATTTTTGCTTTAATCCAAAAGCGCGCCGTGGCGCGGACTGAGGCGGAGCCATCTAACAAAGCCATGTTAAGCTTGCCCTGGCTTTCCTGTGGAAAACGTTTCGCAAAAACAGTCAGGGCTTCGCAACGGATAGTAACGAAGCGATCTTGGGTCAAATTCGATAAAATCGGCAGCAGTTTAGTATCATCAAATTGCGCAATCACATTGCGTGCAGCCCAAAGCCGCATTATCGGATCAGCATCCGTGAGCATTTCGCTGAGCAGCGCCATCCCTTGTTCTGATTTCATCGCAATCGCCAACTGAAAAGATTCACGGCGAAGCCAGCGGTCATTTGAAAGAACTCCTTCGCGCAGAATAGATGCAACACTGGGATCTTGAAGAAGTGATGTGATGCGCGAAAGAATTATTCCATGCTGACTGCGTCCACATGAGCGCAACCGGAAAACGAGATGCAAATTTCTCAGAAAGTGTCCCGCGTAATCCGGTCGAACACGATTTAAAATCGCGGTTGCCGCCGACTCGCGAACCACGCCCACCCAATCATTCAGACGAACGAGCAGGAATGGCAATTCTGCGCCATCCCAGTTATTTGCCAGTTCGTTGACCGCTGCTTCCCGGATAAAACCGCTTCCGTGAAAGCTCGTAATGCCAATGACGACCGAGGCATTGGGTAAACGCCAAAACTGTTTTAACTCCGCCGGCTTCAGGTGTGGCCACCTTACTGGTGCCGACTGATACGGCCAGTAGTTTCGGCAAGCCTCATCGAGCTGAGGGAAGTCCGTTGGCTTAACATTTGCAAACAGCCGTCCGATCGTTCGCGCCACCGCCTCGCGGACATCAACTTGATTGCTTAGCAAAAACTCAGTTAGCTGTGGAATGGCAAGGGCTTCACCTTCCGATGCAATTTCATCAAAAACCGATAATGGCAAATCTTGCCGCCCAATCAGCTTTCCCCAAAAGCTTTGATCGCCATGCAATTGTTGAATCAAATCGCCGGTTTTTTTCGATAGGCGCCTCATGCTTTGATTTGAGTGAAAATGGCCATCTGCGTTGGTGAGCCAACGGCGGAATCTTCCGGCCCGACCGGCAGAAAGCGTGTTTTGTAGCCAGAACTGGTGGCCACCCGATTGGCCCATTCCTGAAACTCCGCGCGGGTCCACTCGAACCGATGGTCGCGGTGACGAAACTTGCCGGCGGGCAGCGTTTCCCATTTCACGTTGTATTCACGATTGGGCGTCGTGACCACGACGGTGGCCGGTCGCGCACATTCAAACAGCACCCGTTCAAAAGCCGCCAATCGCGGCGGGTCAAGATGTTCAATGACCTCCACCACTGCGGCCGCATCAAAACCGGCCAGCCGCTGGTCGCGGTAAATGAGCGAGCCGTGCATCAGGCGCAGGCGCTCCTTCTGCATGGACGGCATCCGGTCGTAATGCAGCCGGTCCTGGGCGATTTCCAGCGCGCGATGCGACACATCCATGCCCACAATTTCGGCAAATTGCTTTTCCTTGAGCAGCAATTGCAATAGCCGGCCTTCGCCGCAGCCCAGATCCAATACTCGCGCCGCGTTGCTGCCTTTGAGCGCGGCGATCACTGAGCCGAGCCGTTGTTCGTTGAGGCTGATGTTTTTTTCGATGGCCTCTTCTTCCTGGGCGTGAACTTCGGCAACAATATCTGGATTCAGCTCATTATCATCCGCCAGTTGTGCCAGCGCATCATCCACCAGGCTGCGCTGGTGTTTGAGATAGCGGCGCGCGATGGCTTCGCGTTCAGGGTGTGCCGCCAGCCAGCCTTCACCGTGGCGCATCAGCTTCTTCACTTCATCGTCGCTGACCCAATAATGCTTGTCGTTGTCCAGCACCGGCACCAGCACGTAGAGATGGCTGAGCAATAGTTTGAGCGGCAGCGTGGCCTCCAATTCAACTTGAAAATAGGCGCTTTCACCCCAATCCGGGAAGCGGTTATCCAGCCGCAGTCGGGTTGCGGTGACATGGTAGCCGAGTGGCTCAAACAGCTTTCGCAAAAACAGCTCGCCACCCCGGCAAGGCAGCGCGGAAAAGGTCACCTGAAAAGGCAGTGGGGCATCCACCAGTTCCGGACGTTCTTTGCTGTTGCCGGCCAGCGCCGTGCCAAAGACGTCAGCAATCGCCACACTTAAAAAAGACGATGCCGCATAGGGACGGTCGTTGACGTATTGTTCCAACGCACCACCTTCGCCGGAAGGTCCGCGACGATTTCGCACCAAACCGACCGGATCCACTTCCACGAGCAAGGCGACCGTGCATCGTTCATTGCTGGCTTCAGGATAAAAAACGTGCGCTTTGCCAAACGACAGATCAAACGACTGCGGCCGTGCTGGATTTTTACGAAGCAAATAACCCAGATCCGTCGCAGGCTGATGTGTCGTGGTCAGTGTCAGCAGCATGAGGCGAGAATACAGAGGTTCCGTGTATTAATCATGTTTTAAATATCGTGGTGATGGAAAAGCGGTGGCAGTTGAGGCAGATGCATCAAGCATTCGGCGTCCCGATTTTTCGCGCGTCGTGGAACAGACAAACATTTCCAGAAATTTGGACGCGCTCAAAACACAAAATGAGTTCGCGTTGCTCAACAGATAAATTGGTTCGCGCTCCGTTCCTGAATCACTGTGCGCTCAACATTGACGAGTCGCGCGGCAAATTCACGGTGTCCCTTTTCGATGATCATTTCCCGCGCGCGGACGCCTGACGCTCATGCCCGGCCAGCCGGCTAACGCCGTCTGTGCCGGGCACCGGACCGCCATCTCAGGTTTACGAATGTCTTCTCACGGCGGCCCTTTCGCTACAGCGCGCGCGATATGGACGTCGCAGGTTGTCGAATGTTTTCAGGTCTTCTTCACGCGTTCAGGTTGGCGGAGCATTCAGCGCGCTGTCAGGCGGGGAACAAATGTCTGCGACGCTACTAAAACTCGCTTCGCTCGCACCGGCTACCGCCGGTAGATGGTTTGGAAATAAATGGCCAGTTGCTAGTGGCGCTGCCACCGGCACGCACCCCGGCGGTCACAGAGCGGACACTTGCGCTCGTGCCTCGCGCCAAGTATCCGCACTGTTCGGCCCGCGCCCGTGACGGACTCATCAGTTTGCCGCCTCTGCATTCGCTAACGCATCTGCTTCACAGATTCCGCAGATCGCTCTCGCTCATTCCGAAGTCGTCAAAGCTGACGAGACCGTCAATGCAGCCAGCGGGCGCGCCCAAAAAAGGTGGCCCGTGCTGCAAGCACCTCGTCGCTGCGCTCCTCGCGCGGCTCGAACCGTCACTGCGTTTCCGGTTCTCGCTGATCGCGCTCGGGCGTGGCGACAAAAAAAACAAAATGGCCGCGCGACTTCGTCCGGCCAGAAAACAATTACGGCGCGAGGCGTTGCCTATCGCCGAAGCCAGGGGAAATAGCACCGCGAGGCTTCGCCCGGTGCAAGGCATCAGCAATAGTCGCGGCGACGGTCCAGCTTTCGGTCGCTTCGCAGGCTGCGCTCCCGAAACTGGCCGCCCCCGCTGGAAAAGCCAAATTAGTCCGAGACCCCGTCGCTGGACTTCACGGCCTGCCGTCTCAGGTTCCCCCATGAAACCATGGAACTGGCCGTCATGCCGTTCCGTTCCAGCGGCGGGGACTCAGAGAAATTGGCACTGCGCTGGCGCGACTGTGCCTGGTGGCCGTGACGCAGTCACTGACCCGGCGAAATTTTGAAGCGGCTCCGCTCACGGGGTTGGCATGACGGAACGCCGGCGGCTACGGTGCTCGTGCCTGCGCGCCTGGGCCGCCGGCTTGCTTCCGGGACCGCACACAACACATATTGTGCGTGACCCTCCGGTCATTTATTCCGGGCGCACAGGGAACCCCGAGACCCTGTGCTGGAAGTAAATGACGCACAATATGGCGTTGTGTGCAGTCCCGCGTCCGCACTGTCACACCGATAGCGCCGCTGTCCCCAGCGGTCGCGCAATCGCCCATTGCGCTGCTATCGGTGCGCCAGCTTGACGGCATCCCGCACGCCAACCCCGTCTTGTCGCGCCGAAATGAAATGCAGGCGGACGCTCCGCCTTTGGTTTGAATGGGCCGGGTCAAGGGAGTCAGTTTGTTTTCGCTACGCTGCCAAGTGAGTTTGCTCCCTGCGGTCGAAAGTAAAAGAAGTTGGCTTTTTTGTGAAAGGAGCTTCGTTTTCAGGTCCGGCTTTTTCTGCATCCCCTCATCAAGCAGTCAGTCGCCTTGTCACGGCCTCGCCTAACACACCAGCCCGCCTTTGCGTGGTGCCCTCTGAAGACCACTCCCACGCAGGAGGGCTGGAGGCTCGGCTGTTTCGTGAACAAGGCGACCGACGGATGAGGGGCAAGCAGAGCAGAAAAAAAAAGACCATGAAAACTACATCACAAAAAAAATCGAACAGGCTCCCTCAAGAATCGAAGCAATCACAGCAGGCTGCGCCGCAGGCGCAGGCCATTGACACGGCAGACACCGAGAAGCAAGACACCCGTCTTCCGATTGATGCCGAGACGCGGAAGAAAAACCGGACGTTGCCGACCGAAAAAGTTCTGGCCTTGCTCCAGCAGCAAGACCGCCGCTTGTGGGAGTTGGCCGAGGTGGTTGG
>CAYUGC010000028.1:0-23833 GCA_964444085.1 uncultured Bifidobacteriaceae bacterium
AAAAAACATTTCCGCCCGGAATTCCTGAACCGCGTGGACGACGTGATCATCTTCCAAAGCCTCGACGAAAGCGAGCTGACCCGCATCGTGGACATCCAACTGGGCAACTTGGAAAAACGCCTCGCGCAGCAGAACCTCACGCTCGATGTGAATGCCGACGCGAAGAAGCTGCTCGCTAGCGAAGGCTACGACCCGCAATTCGGCGCGCGTCCGCTCAAGCGCGCGATTCAAGAACACCTGCTCGACCCGCTCGCGACGAAACTGCTGGCGGGCGAATTCAAGCCGGGGGACAGGATCAAAATCACCGCCGATGGCGATGAATTAAAGTTCCAGCGGAAGTGAACGGCTGACACAAATTAACTATTTAAGTTCCCAATCATCCAGTTTGACCATTACCTGATGCCAAGTTCCTTTACTTGTTTCTTTGTGGTAGAACGGCGCGCTGATGATTTGCCATTCATTGCCCCGCTAAATTCTCTCGTTCACTTCTTTTTCCAGACGGCAAGTGATTGTGCTTTTATGATTATATATCCAGTTGCTTTCATGCTTGATGATTTTCTCCAGAAGACCTGAGTCTTTCAACAATGAGAATATTTCCTCAAAAATTCCTCTATTTGTCTCGGTGACAGTTCAGTCTTTCACCGCGTGGGCTTTCAGCGATTCCAGATCCACGAATTCCAGCACGGAGATGTGACTCGCTTCCAGCACGACGGGACAGGCGTGGCCGGCTTCGAACGCTTGCGCCCAGCTCCGCACGCAGACGCACCAGCGGTCGCCGGGCGTCAGGCCGGAGAAATCATATTCGGGGCGCGGCGTGATGAGGTCGTTGCCTTGCTGCGCCAGATATTCGAGAAAGGGCTGGGTGACCTGGCAGCAGATGGTGTGCAGCCCGCGATCCTCCGGACCGGTGCGGCAATAGCCATCGCGATAAAACCCGGTCACGGGCGATTGACAGCAACCTTGTAATTCTCCGCCTAAAACATTCGTCGGCATGACGGGACTGTGCCACAACTGCTCTGGCGGTCAACAATCTACAAATATACCGCTCCTACGGAGCTTGAATATTTCCGGGAACATTCTCTACAGATATGTCGCACCTGACCGCTATTCATTCATGTCTGGCAGCTTGCCCTGCTGGTAGTCGGTCAGGAACTTATTCAGATAATTCTTCATTTCGGCTGGTGCCAGATCCACGGCTTTTTGCTCGGTGGCGACGGCTTCGTTGGTGCGTCCATTCATGAACTGGAGGCGGGCGACGGTATCCAGATATTGCGGTTGCTGCTCATTGGCAGCTTGGTTCGCGTGATTCGCTATTTTTTCAGCCAGGATCAGGCCGCGCTGGTCCACGCCTTTCGTGGTGGCAAGCGTCCAAGCCAGCTCATTTTGCAAGCCAGCGACGCCCTCGTCGCTCAATGATTCAGCCAGCTTGTAGGCGCCGGCGTAATCTTTCCGGCCCAGCAGGATTTGCAGGCGCATGGGGCCCCATTGGCGGCTCGCGTTTTCGGGCTCGGCCTTTTCCATTTCCGCCAGCGCGGCGTCGGCGGCGTCCCAGTCCTTTGACTTCATGGCGGTGCGCAGCTTCTGGTAAAGCGCATTGCGCTGTTTGGCCACCAGCTGATCCTTTTCATATTTTTTGGCAAAACTGTCCGTGTCGAATTTGTCCGCCAGGATTTGTCCGATCACCGGTTCGGTCAATCCCATCGGGTGCCCGATCCAGGCGATGACGCCGTGCCGGTTGACGATGAAGGCGGTGGGGATGCCGTGCTGATCGGCGGCCTCCATCCAGGTCGTGGCCATGGCGCCCTTGGGATTCTGGCTCTTGTCATCCAGCGCCACGCGGTAAGTCATGTTGGTGCCCATCTTGTTCACGAATGGCGCCACGCCGTCTTCATTTTGTTCCGAGACATCCTGCCCAATGGCGATGAGGCCGTGATCCTTGAATTTTTCGTAAAGCTCGTTGAGGTGCGGGATGGCGGCGCGGCATGGCCCGCACCACGTCGCCCAAAATTCCACGATATAAATATGATTGGTGTCGAATCCCGGCACGGCGTCGCCCTGAATCCATTTGCCCGGCTGCAATGGGGGAGCCGGATCGCCGATGGTCAATTTGGCTTCGGCGGTGGCGGTGAGCATCAAGCTGGCCGCAAGAACAAGCACTCCAAACCCTGACGATGTTTTCATATCCAATCCTTTTGCTGATGGTTGTGTTGGGAACGGAACCAGTTTTTGGGGAGAAACAGCCTTTTGTCCAATCAAATCCAGCGCCATCGGCAAACTGGTTGCCCATAATTTGCCTCCGCATTTTTAATTTACGCCGCCGCACAGTTAAATTTCCGCGAGCCGATTTTGCACATTCAGTCAGGCCACCGTCTTTTCCCGGCAAATTGCGCAATGGCTTGGATTGGCCTCGCCCTGGCCTCTCACCATTTCCACCATGCTCCGCTTCATCTCACTCAACCAGAATCAGTGGCCCAACCAACGGCTGATGGCATGGAACCATTCCGGGCCAAAGGTGAATTGCTGTTATTTGTCGTCCGCGAAGTAGGCGGTGAGACGGCGCAGTTCGTCGCGGGTGATGGACATGACGGCGCCGTGTTTGGGCCCGGAGAAATTGGCGGCTTTCATCGGGGAGTTCGTCTCATTGAAGCGCCCGAGGTTGGTGTAGTGGACAAAGTCGCTGGTTTCGGCAAAACCCATGTTATGGGGGCGGGTGCCGAAGACGTCATACATGAGGACGTAGGTGTCGGTTCCGTTGCGCCGCCAGAGGTTGGGGGCTTCGCAGCTCACTGTCTCAGGATCAACTTTCTGGGGTTCGTAAATGTAACCTGCGTTGATTTTGTCGGAGACCGCATGCCGGAGGCCGCCGGGACGATCATGCGCGACGTAGAAGAGGTGGTATTTGTCGCCGATTCTGGTGATGTCCCCGTCAATGGTGTTCACCTTGGCCTTGGGATAGGTGAAGAGCTGTTTCGGTGCGGTTTCCAAGGTGGTAAAAGCGTCGTTGGCGTAGGCATAAACCAGGAAGTTGGGACCGGTCTTGATCCGGGTGGTGAAGTAAACCATCAGCTTGCGATGTTCCGGGTCGAAGATGGTTTCCGGTGCCCAGGCACAACCGATGTCGCCGAATTCGGGAAAGAGCTTGTCCACGCGTACGATGGCATGGGTCCAGTGAACGAGGTCATAGGACTTCATGAAGATCAAGGCCCGGTTGTTGCCCCATTCGTATTGGCTGGCCGGGCGCTCCCACTGGTTCGTGCGATAGCCGGCCTGCTGGCCGTAAATGTGCAGGTCGGTCATGGAAAGATAGAAGGCGTTGTCGGGACCGCGCATGATGTGGGGATCGCGGACGCCCTTTTGCTCGGCGAGGTCCTGTCCCAGGAGGATGGGGTTGGCGGCATTGACGTCCGTGAACGTATAGCCGTTGGTCGAGGTGGCGAAATAAATCGAGTGAGTCTCATCCTTGAAGTAAACGAGCAGATACGCCTGGAGATTCTTGTCGTCCGGTGCTTGGACGCCGGGCAGCGGCGAAATGTCTTTGACGATCGGGAGCAGCTTGGGTCCGATCCCGGCCGCCGGGGCATTGAACATGAGCGCGGTGGTGATGAGCGCGGCGACGAGCGTGAGCAGCGGGCGTTGGGCAATCATTGGCTTGGCAATTGTTGGGGTGTGAACCGGATTTTATAGTGACCTGAACCGACAATCAAGTTGAGCCAGCCGATCGAAAATGACGCTTCCCTTCCCCGCGCGCAAGCCGTCCTGATTAGCCCTGATACTGCTCGTCGCTGACCTTTTTCTAGGAAAAAAGCGTCACAAAAAGCGGTGACGCTTTTGCGAGGAAAAGGAAACCTGCCTTGCCGTCGCGCGCTTCCTGAATGGCGATGTGCGTCAGGGCCGTGGTGGGCGCGGCCCCGTGCCAATGTTTCTCCCCCGGCGGGAACCAGACGATGTCGTTCGGATTTTCCCTCGCAATTATAAAAGACCGCAGACAAAATTCCGCCATGCGCCCCATTTTTCTTAAAATGTTTTGTTTCGCTTTTTTAGCTGGTTGCGTTTTGTCAGTCAGCGCAGCCGAAGCCGATTTGGCAAAGCAGTTTCAAGCGCCGCCGGATTCGGCCCGGCCGCGGACGTGGTGGCATTGGGTCAGCGGCAACGTTTCGGCCGAGGGCATCACGGCGGATTTGCAGGCGATGAAGGAGGTTGGCCTGGGCGGCTGCCAGCTTTTCACGGTGGACCAGAGCAAGGTGCACGGGCCGGTGAAATTCATGAGCTTGGAATGGCGCGGCTTCGTCAAACAGGCGCTCAGTGAGGCGGACAAACTGGGATTGGAGGTTTCCATTGAAGGCTGCGACGGCTGGAGCGAATCCGGCGGGCCATGGATCCAGCCGGCGCAAGGAATGCAACACGTCGTGTGGACGGAAACAAACGCGACGGGCGGCGGAAATATTTCGCTCGACCTGCCGCAGCCGCCGGCGACCGGCGGGTTTTACCGGGACATCGCGTTGCTGGCGTTTCCGATGACCAGTGTGCGCCTGGACCAACTTCAGGCCCGCATTGGAATGCAGCCGAAGCGGGACATTCCGTTCTCCGAGATGGCGTTGCCTGCGGATGGGGCGATTGATCCGGCAAAAATTGTGGACCTGACCGGCAAGACGGAATGGGTCGCGCCACCGGGGCGTTGGACGCTGGTTCGCGTCGGCCACACCGGCACCGGCGCCACGACGCATCCATCCACGACGCCGGGATTGGAGTGCGACAAGCTGAGCCGCGCGGCCGTGCGCTATCATTTCGAGCACATGTTTGGGCCGATCCTGGCGGACTCGCCGAATGCGGCCGGCCGGGCGCTGCGTTATATTTTGCTCGATAGCTGGGAGTGCGGCTGCGCGAACTGGACGCCGCTGATGCCGCGGGAATTTTCCCAACGGCGCGGTTATGAAATCACGCGCTGGCTGCCGGTGTTCACCGGGCGCGTGGTGCAGGACGCCGATTCGACGCAAAGGTTCCTCTGGGATTTTCGCCGCACCATCGCCGATCTGCTGACGGAAAATCATTATGGTTTGGCGCGGGAATTCGCAAAGGAACATCACCTGGGGTTGTATGCCGAGGCGCCGGGCATCGGCCTGCCGACGGTGGCCGACAATCTTGCGTGCAAGGGCCGCACGGATATCCCGATGGGCGAGTTCTGGCTGAACCGCTCGATGGACGACAACATTGACGACCCGAAGGAGGCTGCGTCCGCCGCGCACATTTACGGAAAGCCGGTTGTGGCGGCGGAATCGTTCACCGCCACCGCCAACGTCGCCTCGTGGGCGAACGATCCTTACGGCTTGAAGCAGCTCGGCGACTTCGAGTTTTGTCTCGGCGTGAACCGGTTCGTTTTTCACCGCTACGCGCACCAGCCGTGGAACGACCGTCAACCCGGCATGAGCATGGGGCCGTGGGGCATCAACTTTGAGCGCTCGAACACGTGGTGGAAGCAGGGGGCGGCGTGGATGGATTATCTCGCCCGCTGCCAGGCCATGCTCCAGCAGGGCCGCTTCATGGCCGACCTGCTTTATTTTTACGGCGAGGGTGCGACTGCCGGGGTCGCACATCGGGATTTAAAACCGTCCGTGCCCGCCGGTTACGACTACGACGTTTGCAACGCCGAGATTTTGCTGAACCAGACTGCGGTCAAGCAGGGCGAAATCGTTTTGGAAAGCGGAATGCGTTATCGCGTGCTCGTGTTGCCGGACAACAACCGCATGACGCTGTCACTGCTCCAGAAAATCCAATCGCTGGTGCGTGCCGGTGCGACGGTCTATGGCCCAAAACCGGTCCAATCGCCAAGCCTCGCGGACCGCGACGGTGCGGTTCAAAAACTGGCGGTGGAAATCTGGGGTGATTGCGACGGCGTGAAAGTCACTTCCCATCAATACGGCAAAGGCCGCGTGCTTTGGGGCGGGCCGCTGGCCGGCGCGCTGCCGTCCGCGCCGGATTTTAGCGCGTCACAATCAGGCATGAAGTTCATCCACCGCCGTGCGGGTGATGCGGAAATCTATTTTGTGTCCAACCAGCGGAAGACCGCGCGCACGGTGGATTGCACGTTTCGCGTGAGCGGGAAAGTCCCCGAACTCTGGCATCCCGACTCCGGTCAGATGGAAACCGTCGCGCTTTACGGCGCGACGAACGGCGGCACGACGGTCCCGATCCCGTTTGATCCCGTCGGCTCGGTGTTTGTGGTTTTCCGCAAACCCGCGTCAGCGGACCATGTTGTTGCCATCGCTCGCGACGGCCAGCCCTTGTTTGACCCGGCCGCATCGAAGCCGGGGCTTGAAATCAGGAAGGCAATCTTCGGCATTCCCGGCGACGCCGCCAAATCCCGTGACGTGACGGCGGAGGTCCGGCAACTCGTCGCCGCCGGGGAAGACTTATTGCCGGTCGCTGATTTCACCCGGGGCGGCGATCCGGCTCGCGGCGTGGTGAAAACTCTCACGGTGGATTATGCGATTGGCGCACGCGCCCGGACGGCTTCCGCGCTGGAAGGCGAGAATGTGGATCTGACGGAACCCTCGGGTCAAACTCCCGACAATGCGACGCTTTGGCGGCAAGCCGATGGCTCGATCAATCTCCAGGCTTTCAATCCTGGCAATTACGAGGTCACGCTGGCATCCGGTAAAAAACTTTCGGCAACGGTGCCGGAATTGCCACCCGCATTGTCGGTTGAAGGGGCTTGGCAATTGGGTTTTCCCCCGAAGCTCGGCGCGCCCGCATCAGCGACTTTCGAACATTTGATGTCGTGGACGGAATCGGCGGATGAGGGGGTGAGGTATTTTTCCGGCACGGCGGCCTATCGCAAAACCGTGGAGATATCCGCCGAAGATTTTGGCGTGGAAAAGAAAGTTTTCCTGGATCTCGGCACGGTGAAAAATCTTGCCACCGTGTCCGTGAACGGAAAATCGCTGGGAACCTTGTGGAAAGAGCCGTTCCGGGTGGACATCACCGCCGCGGTCAAACCGGGCGCCAACGAACTGGAGATTCAGGTGGTGAACCTCTGGCCCAACCGTATGATCGGCGACCAGAAATTGCCGGAACAACAGCGCATCACCTGGGCCAGCGTCGCGCCCTACAAGGCGGGCGATCCGTTGCTGCCATCCGGTTTGATCGGTCCGGTTCGCATACGGGTGGCGCAACAGTTGACCTTGGAGACGCCTCGTTGAACCTTTAACGGCCTTGGCATTGGTCGTCGCTGACCTTTTTCTAGGAAAAAAACGTCACAAAAAGCGGTGATGCTTTTGCGAGGAAAAGGAAACCTGCCTTGCCGTCGCGCGCTTCCTGAATGGCGATGTGCGTCAGGGACGTGGTGGGCGCGGCCCCGTGCCAATGTTTCTCCCCCGGCGGAACCCAAATGATGTCGCCGGGCCGAATTTCTTCAATCGGTCCGCCCTCGCGTTGCGCGCGTCCGCCGCCGGCGGTGACGATGAGCGTTTGTCCCAGTGGCTGGGAAGGCTCGCTTGGCGGTCGGGTTATACCCCATAGGAATGGCACCGGGTGCCGCTTAAAGTAGGTCAATAAATTGGCGGGAAAGTGTGGATTGCCCAAAAAGAAACCTGCGCTAGGCCGCTATTATTTTTACGCCGGTGTTTACTAGCCCGTTTTGGTTTGGCAGCGGCTCACTGGCCGGTGACCGACTCAAAGCCGGCTTCGCCGTGAAAGACGGAACATAGGCCGACGTGGACGCGGTAAAATATTATTAAACCGATATGACAAAAGAACCCACATTAAACATCACCCGCGAACAGATGATCCAGTTATTGAATGAGGATCTGGCCGGAGAATATCAGGCGATCATTGCCTACACGGTGTATAGCCAGGTGCTGAAAGGTGCCGCTTACACGGACATCGCGCGGGAATTGGAACTGCACGCCGGCGAAGAATTGCAGCACGCCATCAAGATTGCCAGGCAGATTGATTATCTGGGCGGGATGCCGGGGGTGACGCCCAAGCCGGTCAAGACTTCCAACGACCCGGTGGCCATGCTCCGCGCGGATTTGGAGAACGAACGGACAACCGTGGGGCGCTATCGCGAGCGCATCCGCCAAGCCGAGGCGATGGGGGAATTTGCGTTGAGCGAGACCTTGCGCGCCATCATCGTGCAGGAGCAGGAGCATGAAATTGATTTGAGCGCCGCGCTCGACATCAATGTGCCCCCCGCAATCAAGCCGGCCGACAAATAATGATCGAAACCAGGTGAAGCCCGCGCTGGGGCCGCCGGAAACAAGCTGTCCGGCGGCGGCCATCAGAGCGGCTCCGGTCGGAAGCATGACTGACGAACAATATGCCAGCCTTGACCACCAAACAAATCAGCCTGCACTTAAAAACGGTGCCGGCGTGGACGAAACGCGGGCAAACCATTGGCCGCACTTTTAAGTTTGCGGACTTCCTGCATAGCCTCGACTTCGTCAACCGCATCGCCAAAAAGGCTCAAAAACTCAATCATCATCCCGATATCGACATTCGTTATGACCAAGTGAAGTTGGCGCTCACCACGCATGATGCCGGCGGACTCACCGAAAAAGATTTCACCCTGGCCGAACAATGCGACGAGGTCTTCGCCAGGTTTTCAGAGTCGTGACCAAGACCGTTAAACCGCAAACATTTCATGCCTAAAATTACCAGCCGCGAGATCCGGCTCGTCTCCCGCCCCAGCGGGATGCCCACGGCCGCCAACTTTACCCAGTCGCAGATTGAACTGCCGCCACTGTCAGGCCAGCAGGTGCTGGTTCGGAATCCCTGCATGGTGTTCATCAATCACCCGACGTGGACGGCAGCGGATTTGCCTTTTGATGGCGTAAAGAACTCCGGCTACGGACGCGAGCTTTCCAGCTTGGGCATTCAGGAGTTCGTGAACAAAAAGCTGGTGCGCGTCGCTTCGATTGATGCGCCGGCATGACCGCGATATCCGCATCCACATCAAACGAATTACGACTCTACCAACCAACCAATCAAAGCTGCTTAACCAAAACGCTTAATCCAAAACCGAAAGAAAACTGCCATGAAACGTTCCCTGCTCGCTCTTGTCTTCGCCGGCCTTGCGCTCGCCTCGCTGTCGTCCGCCAAGGCCGCTGTTGAAACCTATGACATTGACCCTGTGCATACCTGGGTCGGTTTTACCGTCTCACATTTTTTCACCAAGGTGCCCGGCTATTTCAGCAAGGTGAAAGGGACCATCGTCGTGGATCGTGACCATCTCGACAAGAGCACCGTCGAGGCCGTCATCGAAGTGGCCAGCATCACCACCAACACGAAAATGCGCGACGACGACTTGCGCTCCACCAATTTCTTTGCCGCCGCCAAATTTCCGGCCATGACCTTCAAGAGCCAGGCGTGGAAAAGCACCGGTGGCGACACCTATGCTGTCACCGGCGTGCTCACGATGAAGGGCGTGGCGAAGGATGTGGTGCTCAAGGTCAAGTCGCTGGGCTTTGGTCCGGGCATGAAAGGGGCCGCGATCTCCGGTTGGGAGGCCTCGCTTACTTTGGATCGACGCGATTTCGGCATCACGGCCGACCAAGGCCTGGTTGGCAACAGCGTGGATGTCGTCATCAATGTTGAAGCCGATCTCCGAAAGCCCGCACCGGCTAAACCGTAAACGCCATCGCCGACCTCACCGCAATCTTGGCAACCTGACTGAAGAATTTCCGACTATGACAACTTAAAAAGAAATTAACGATTGCCGAAAAGCCCGTTTGGTTCATCACGGGCTGTTCGACCGGCCTGCCATCGAGTAACTCCGCGATGGCGATGGGCGAGGGCCGAATTTCTCAAACACGGACGCCCACGGCGACGAGGGCGTCGCCGCCAATTGTCAACCCTTCGGCATCTTGGCCATGAAGGCTTTGAAGTTCGTCTCAATCTGCGCCTGCGTGTAGTCGTGCTGGTGCGTGGCGATGGCCCATTGATGGCCGGACGGGTCTTCGACCACGCCGTAGCGGTCGCCCCAGAACATGTCGGAGACAGGCATCTTCACGGTGCCGCCGGCCTTGACCGCGCGGTCAAAGGCGGCGTCAACGTCCGCCACGTAGAGGTGCAGATAGACGGTGGAACCGCCCCGGCTTTTGGGCGACAGGCAATGCGGCGGCATTTCGCCGCCGAGCATGAAAACGGAATTGCCGATGGTCAGTTGGGCGTGCATGACGGTTCTGCCATCGGGTGCCAGGAGCCGCGTGTCTTCCTGCGCGCCAAACGCCTTTTTGTAAAACTCAATTGCGGCCGCGCCATCGGCGACGATGAGGTGCGCGGTGAGCGTGTGGAATCCGGCGGGAACAGGGTTGGTCATAATTATCCTTGGTTAGAATTTCGGGCCACCTTTCACCCGCTTTGGCATAAATGCAAGTGAATCTTTCGGCCCGGCGGCGAATGGCGTTAGTGGCCATCCGCGCTGTCCAGTTCCACGGTGGCGGGCTCAAGGCCGGGCGCGCTCGCCGTGATGCGGACTTTGCCACCGGCGGTGGTGGCTTGGAAGATTGCGAGGCCACGGCCATGCAGCGCTTTGCGGGTCGGGCCTTGATACGGTTCGGGGCTGTCCCAATCGCCGTTCTCCATGCCGAGCAACTTCGCGGGGCCGTCCACGGCCAGCGTCACTTCCGGGGCCGCGTCCGGCACGCGCACGCCCTGCGCGTCCACGATGCGAAACTCCAGATGGCCGATGTCCTTGCCGTCGGCGCGGAGCCGCGTGGTGTCGGGCCGCAATTCCAGATGGTGCGCCGGCCCGGCGGTCTGCAGTTCAAAATGACACAGCTCGCGCCAGTTGTCATCGCGACCGACCGCCTTGAGCACGCCCGGTTCCGCCGAAACTTCCCAGCGGAGCACGCCGCGCTCGGCTTCAGCGGCTTTTTTGATGCCGACCCGTTTGTCGTTCAGCAGCAGTTCGACTTGCGGGCAATTGGCATAGCACATGACCGTTACTTTTGAATCCACCGGCCAATTCCAGCTTTCCACTCCGCCATAACGCGGCTGCCCGCCCGGCCCGGGATGATTGTTGGCGCAGAGATAAACCATCGGCTGGTCGCTCCACAAACTTTGGCGGAACCACGCGAGCGGCTTCTTGAAACCGCAGAGGTCGAGCAGTCCGGCACCGTTGGCGCGGTTCGGCCATTCGCCCGCCTCGCCGAGATAATCAATGCCCGTCCAGAGAAATTGTCCGGCGACATAATCGTTGTCCCGCACCGCGCGCCAGGCATCGTAGCGCTGGCTCGTCTCGCTGCCGAAGATGATGCGCTGCGGAAATTTTTTATGATCGTCCGCGTAGCGCGGCTCCTGATAATTGTAGCCGACGGCGTCGAGCAATGCCGGCAGCCCGACGGCTTCGGACATTTTCACATTGGCCAGCGCGGCGGTCACGGGGCGCGTGCGGTCGAGCGCTTTCACGGCGGTGATGAGCGGCCGGGCGAGCGTGACCAGATTTTTTGCGGGTGGATTGCCCGGCTGATATTCGCCGCCGAGCGCCGGATCAGTGAACGGGTCATTGGCGTAATCAATCTCGTTGCCGATGCTCCAGAGAATGATGCTCGGATGATTCCGGTCGCGGCGGACCATGTCGGAAATATCCGTGACCGCCCATTGTGCGAACACTTCCGCGTAACCAAACCGGCTCGGCTCGCCCTTGTTCCAGCCCTGGACCCATTTGCGTTTGGACGGCGTGAATTCATCGAACGCCTCGTCCTTCACCAGCAGGCCGAGCCGGTCGCACAGATCGAGCAGTTCCGGCGCGGGCGGATTGTGGCTGGTGCGGATGGCGTTCACGCCGAGTTCCTTCAAGAGGCGCAACCGGCGTTCGAGCACTTTGTCCGGCACCGCCGCGCCGAGACAGCCGGCGTCGTGATGAATGCAGACGCCCTTGAGTTTGAGCGGCTGGCCGTTGAGCAGAAAACCTTGGTCGGCATCGAAGGTGGCCGTGCGGATGCCGAAAGCCGTCGTGGTCTCGTCCAAAACCGTTTCGCCGGATTTCAACCGGCTGCGCAGCGTGTAAAGCACCGGCGCGGCGGGCGACCACAATTGCGGGCGGGCGACTTTGATTTTTTGCGCGAGGGTTTGCGCCGCGTCCGCGCCGGCGTTTTTTACCGTTGTCTGACTGGCGACGATTTGTCCGTCCGGCGCAAGGATGTCCGATTGCAGCGACAAGGTTTCGTTCGTGCCCAAACTGTTTTCAATCGTTGTTTCCACTCGCACGACGGCTTCACTGGTTTTGATCTCCGGCGTGGTGATGTAAGTTCCCCAATGCGCGATGTGCACCGGATCCGTCACGACGAGCCGGACGTGGCGGTAGATGCCCGAACCGGAATACCAGCGCGAATCCGCGAACCGCGAATGATCCACGCGCACGGCGACGACATTTTCACCCGCGCCAAATTTCAGATACGGCGTCAGGTCATACGCGAAACTGGCATAGCCGTAGGGCCGCAGGCCGACAAAGGTGCCGTTGATCCAGACTTCCGAGTAATCATAAACGCCGTCGAACTCGATCGTGACGCGCCGGCCTTTCTGCGCGGCGTCGAGGGAGAAGTGTTTGCGATACCAGCCGAGGCCGCCGGGCGCAAAGCCGCTGCCGCACGCGTAATCCGCGCTGAACGGCCCTTCGATGCTCCAGTCGTGCGGCACATTGACGCGCCGCCAGTCGTCATCATCGAACGCCGGCATGGCGGCGGTGGCAAAATCGCCCCGGCTGAAACGCCAGTCGGAATCAAAGTCCACCACCGTCCGGGCGGGCGCGGCGGTTTGCGCCAGCAGCCAGACAATTCCGCCGGCAAGCATCCGCAACAAATTAAATTTCATAACTGGCATCGTTGGGAACATGGTTATTAGCCGGAGAAACCGGTTTTGTCCACCGACTTCGGCGCGCTCGCGACGAAAGCTGGCCGCAGGGTATGGCCGTTTCAATCAACATTGGCACAAACGCCAAATTGGTAGGGCTGACCTGCGGGTCAGCCACCCCGGCGGCGCAGCCGCGCCGCCCTGCCAACGCAAGGTGCCAATGTCGTTTTGATTCGCCATGGCTGCGACGCCTCGTCGCCGCTGCTGGCTTTCGTGTGCTTCGTGTTTTTCGTGGTTTATCAATCCCATTTTTCAGGTTTAATTCCCGCGTGGCCATTGCTGAAATAAAAACCGTTCAAGACCTCGACGCGCCGGAGCTGGCATTGTATCGCACGCTCAAGCGGGTCGAGGAACACGAGCGCGCCGGCGTGCTCGTGGCCGCGAATCACAAGGTTATCAAGCGCCTGCTCGCCAGCCGCTACACCGTCGTCTCCGCCTTGCTCACGCCCGCGTGGCTGGGAAAACTGGAGCCGCAATTGCGGGCGCGGCCGGAAGCCATCAATGTTTTTGTCGCGGACGATCCGCTACTGGAAACCATCACCGGTTACAAAATGCACCAAGGCGCGCTGGCGGTGGCCAAGATTCCGCCACTGCCGGATCTGGAAACGCTGCTGAAAAATTCCCCGCGCCCGCTGCTGCTGGCCGCCGTGGAAGGACTGGCCAGCGCGGAAAACCTCGGCGCGGTGGTGCGGAACTGCGCGGCCTTCGGCGTGCATGTGCTCATCGTGGGCGAGACGTGCGGCAGTCCGTTCCAGCGCCGCGCCGTCGCGGGTTCGATGGGCACGATCTTCGAGCAGCCGGTGGTGCGCGTGGAGAATCTGGTGGCAACGCTGGCCGCTTTGCGGGCGCGCGGCGTGCGCTGCCTCGCGGCGCATCCGCGCGCGGACGCCAAAAAACTGGCCGCCGCCGATCTGCGCGGCGACTGCTGCCTGGTGTTCGGCGCGGAAGGGCCGGGCCTCACCGGGGCCGCGCTGGCGGCGTGCGACGACATGGTGGAGATACCGATGCCCTCGCATATGAACTCGCTGAACGTGGCCGTGGCGACCGGGATATTTCTTTACGAAGCGACGCGTCAGCGCGGCTGAGAGCCAGTCTGAAAATGTGGCGGCAGGCATCCTTGCCTGCCGTAGAGGGCGGCATCCTGCCGCCCGGAAAAACGCTTCGCTGGGCGAAACGCTCTGACTTTACCGAGGTTTTATCCGTGGTCACGCCGATCCGCCGGGCTGGAAGCCTCGGCTCTACGTCAGCCAAGATGGCCGCCTCCACCTTTTTCAAACAGGCTCTAAAATTTGCCCCCGGCGACACTTTGCGCCGCGCTGTTCGCGGGCCGGGAGCCTTTTGGCCGGCAATCCAAGTCTATTGTCTGGCAAAAACTGATTAGAGTTAATTGTCTGACGGAGCGAGAGTTGAGTGACACTTATGAAAAAACTCGCACTCCTCGCACTCCCGGCGGCGTTCGCGCTCGCCTTGACCACCACCGCCTTCGCCGCTGACGGCAAGGCCGTGTATTCCGACAACTGCACCAAATGCCACGGCGACGACGGCAAAGGCGCGACCAAGATGGGCACCAAGCTCGGCGCCAAGGATTATTCCGACGCCACCGTGCAGGCCGCCGTCAGCGATGATCAGGCGTTCAAGTCCATCAAGGAAGGCCTGAAGAAAGACGACAAGACGCTGATGAAGCCGTCCGAACTTTCGGATGAGGACATCAAGGCTTCCGTCGCCTTTCTGCGGACGCTGAAGAAGTAAGCCGTTCGTGCGGCCGGCGGTCCGGTCGCGCGCCTTGGCGGCGATCAGTCCCATGGGTTAGACAGCCGGGGCCGTTGGTGCTATGTTGCCAGCGGCCCCGGGTTTGGTTGACAAAGGTGCATCGGATGAAAATGGACTGCTCATCTGCGAAGACGGTGATGGTTGTCGGCGGCAGGGTTGTCGTCGTGCTGGCCACGGTTGTGTTGTTCGCCGGGCCGCTCCAGGCGCAGGAAACGAACACTGCCAACGCCGTCGCCTTGCATTTGCGGCCAATTGCTTCCGACCCGACGGTCCCGGGTTTTCATCGCGGCACACAGGAGGCGGGCATTGCCCTGGGGCTGGGCTGGGTGCCGGCCGATGGTCGCGACCACAGCGCGCACACTTTCGAACTTTCAAAATTTCACTACGGCTGGACACTGGGCGACACGTTTGTGCCCGGTTACTGGTGCCGCGGGCATTGGGAAATCCTGCAGGAAATCTTCGCCGGCGCGCAGTCGTCGCCGATGGTTCGCTATCTCGCCGGCGAGACGACCGTGCTGCGCTACAACTTCGCCACCGGCACCCGCTGGCTGCCCTATGTGGACGGCGGGTTCGGCGTGCTGGCCACCGACATCGGGCATCCCAACCTCGGCTCGATTTTTGAATTCAACGAATTTGCCGGGCTGGGGATGAATTATTTCTGGCGGGCGGACTGCGCCTTGAATTTTGAATACCGGTTCACCCACATCTCCAACGGCGGCATCGCCGAACCGAACGGCGGCCTGGACGCGCACATCTTGTATGCCGGCGTCTCGTGGTTTTTCTGACCGCGCCCCTATTTCAGCTTTGAAAACTTGGAGTGCGCGGACATGTCACCGCACTCCAGATCCAGACAAGGTTAGACGGAAATTCAGAAATAAGTGTGGTTCTTCGCTGGACTTGGTGGAATCAAGCCTGCGAAAGACATCAGCCTTCGGAATGTCCCGGCGGGACACAGAAAATTAGCCGGGGGCAAGACCGTTCCGGCGGTCGCCGCCCCCGGTCCCGGTCTCCGCGTGGTCAGCGTCCTGAGGGGACGCCGGAAATGGGGTGTTTACACGCTTGCCACCGCCCCGCCGGGGCGGATTCCCAAGGGGGATCGTTCCGGGGACGGCTCCGGCGATCCGTTGCTACCAATATTGATTTGGCCTCACCTGCAAAGGTGTTG
Source organism: uncultured Bifidobacteriaceae bacterium (assembly GCA_964444085.1). Classification (GTDB taxonomy): domain Bacteria; phylum Verrucomicrobiota; class Verrucomicrobiia; order Limisphaerales; family UBA11358; genus UBA11358. The sequence goes on from CAYUGC010000028.1 coordinate 15,785, forward strand.
ACAGGGTGGGGGCGGGTCAAATAAATTTTATCCCCAGCCAAACAAATTTAATTTGGATTAATCCACGGGCGACGCGGTTATGAAATCAGGACATCAGGATGGCAAAACGGAACCAGTTTCTCAGCAACGGTCTACCGCCAAGGCTGCTGTCGGGCGAGTTGCGCCTTAACCCTCAAACTTATGGTAATAACATATGACTGAATCCGAAATCTTAGCGAAGCACGTTGAAGAACTAAAAAAAGAACTTCAGACCACCAAAGCTCAGACAAAAAACTACCTGCAAAATGTCGCACATCAACTGACTGCTCCGCTTGGGGCAATCAAATGGAGCATCGAAGCCCTCAAAGACGAGACTATTCCTATTTCAAGAAAATCTAACTTATTAAGCTCTGTTTATTCTCAAGCCTCTATTCTCGTCCACCTAATTAAGAACTTTGCGCTTATGTCCAATCTGGACGCTGACGAGGAACTTGGACAGATGCGCAACCAAGATGCCGTTGATTTGATGAGATTATCCATCAATCTTGCGAACGATTTTCAACCCCAAGCCTTTGAGGGGGAGAAAAAAATTACCGTCAACAATGAATCGTTTAAAAAGATTTTAGGGCAGCGAATGGTTCACGCAGAAAAAAACTTGGTGGCTCAGGCAATTTCGAACCTGTTAGAAAACGCAGTGAAATACGCGGATTCAAAAACAACCATCACCGTTGCTGCGGAAAAGGTTGGAGGTGTCGGAGTTTCTGTTACGAGTGAGGGGATTCCGATTACACAAGTTGACAAGATAAACCTTTTCCAACGGAGCTTTCGCGGAGCAGTCGCGAAACAACGGGTCGCAGCCGGAACAGGTATTGGACTTTACTTGGCGTCCAGAGTAATGCACTTGCACCAAGGAGAGATAAAACTGGAAACCCAAGGAAAGATTTCACGTTTTATCCTCATCTTCCCCGCGAACCGCATAAAATGAATACACAAACAATTCTTTTCGTTGACGACGAACCCGGGCTAAGCGCACCGCTGAGGCTCACTCTGGAAGCTCGGGGGTTCAATTGCATTACAAAAACGGATGTCACTGAGGCATGGCGATTCCTTGAAAGTAATCCTGTGGATGTGGTGGTCACTGACATAATGATGCCCGCAGGTGATGACTTTCCAGGAGTGGACTCATCATCCGCAGGATTTTTCTTCGTCCGAAAGCTTCGTGAAAAACTTCCTCGTATCGCGATTATTTGCTTATCCGTTATTGCAGATGTACAGAAAATCGAAGAACTCAAAAGACAAAATATTCTTTATCTTAGAAAAGGTGAAACGCCTCTCGATACGGCAAGAAAACTCATCGAATCGAAAGCTACTGGCAAAATTTCATTCTGAAACATCATGAAAATTCTGGTAGTGGAGGACGATCAATTGTATGCGCAACGGCTGGGTGATGTTCTAGGTGACCGCAACCTAGACCACGCTGTTGTTGCCAGTGTTCATGCTGCCTTAAAAGCCCCATTAAAGACATTTGACGCCATAATCGTTGATGTAGGATTGCCTAACGATCCTAAGAAATCTGGCATCACAGTGGAAGCAACCCGGGGAGGCTTTTTGTCTGGTGTTGCATTGTGCCGGGAACTTAGAAAACGTGGCTGCAAAATGCCATTCATACTTTTATCGTCAGATGTCATAGGTGGGGAAGCTGCCGAATGGGCTGCACAGAATCAGATACCTTTCGTGTTTAAGCATGATGGGCCAAGCGCGTTGGTTCGCGCTTTAGAAAAAGTCAAAGTGCTGAATGCCCCGAGGCCACCACAGGCATTTATAGTGCATGGCCACGATGAAAATACTTTGCAGGAAGTTAAAAACTTCATTCATAAAGTGCTAAAATGGCAAGAGCCAATAATCTTGCGAGATCTGCCAAGCCGTGGAAAAACAATTATAGAGAAATTTGAAGAGTTCGCGCAAAGAGTTGATTGTGTTTTTGTTCTCTTAACTCCAGATGACAAGCAAATCAATCGCTCCACTAATGACGACAAACGCCGGGCACGACAAAATGTAATTTTCGAGCTCGGATTTTTCTACGCCCAATTTGGCAGAAAGGCCGGGCGTGTTTTTGCACTTCGTAAGGGAAGCCTAGAGTTGCCTTCAGACATGCAGGGGATCGTTTGGATCGATATTTCAAAAGGCATCAAGGCTGCAACCAAGGAAATTCGCAAAGAGGTGGCTCACATCACTACTTAAAGTGAAACTCACTGAAGTCCCCATTCCATTGAATGACTTGGATCAGGCCGTCATGGCTTTCGTCGGGGCTGGCGCATCCAATTTATGAAATATCTTTCCCTCATCCTATTGGTGGTGTTTGGTCTGATCCTGCCAGCTTTTGGCGCGGCCCCGGTGAATTATCGGACCGATCAGATTCTCATTCAGCCCAAGGCGGGCGGCAGTCACGCCGCCTTGGCGTCATTTCATGCGGCGCGCGGGGCCAAGGTGTTGCAGGCCTTTGCCGCCGTCGGTGGCGCCCAGGTCGTCTCCCTGCCGGCAGGGGAAACCGTGGCGTCGCTCCTCGCCAAGTATCGGCAGAGCGGGTTGGTGGAATTCGCGGAGCCGGATTATCTGGTGTATGCGGATGCGACCCTGCCCAATGACCCCAAGTTCGTGGACGGAACGTTGTGGGGATTGAACAACTACGGCCAGAACGGCGGCACGGTCAACGCCGACATGGATGCGCCCGAAGCGTGGGATGTGCTGAACTCGGCCAGCAACATCGTGGTGGCGGTGCTGGATTCCGGCATCCGCGCCACCCATGAAGATTTGGCGGCGAACATGTGGGTGAATCCCCATGATGGTGGCCATGGTTACAATGCTTTCACCGGCACGAACAATCCCGATGATGATGGCGGTCACGGCACCCTGGTGGCCGGGGTGTTGGGCGGCGTGGGCAACAACGGCAAGGGCGTGTGCGGCGTGGCGTGGCGGGTGCAGATGATGGCCTGCAAATGTCTCGCCGCCGACGGCACGGGCAGCGATTCAACGGTGATCGCCTGCATTGATTACGCGCGGACGAACGGGGCCCGGATCATCAATGCCAGCTTTGACACGCCGACCCCGTCGCTGGCCCTTTCCAATGCCATCGTGGCGGCGCGAAATGCCGGCATCATCTGGGTGGCGTCCGCCGGCAATGGTCAAAATACGGCTGGCAGGAACATTGATGTCGCGCCCAGTTATCCGGCGTGCTATGGCATTGATAACATTGTGTCGGTGGCCTACACCACCCGCACGGATGGCTTGGGTTTCTTTTCCAATTACGGCGCGACGAATGTGGATCTTGCCGCCCCGGGCGAAGAGGTTTATTCAACCATCAACGGGTCGGACACGTCCTACTATCCGCCAAGTGGCTTGGGTATCAACATCGCCGGCACGTCCTTTTCCGCGCCCTGCGTTTCCGGGGCTCTGGCGTTGATGCTGGCGCGGTATCCGTCGGAAAATTATCAGCAGATCATCCAGCGGTTGCTGAAGGCCACCGACCCGTTGCCGTCACTGGCCGGAAAATGCGTGACGGGCGGCCGCCTCAACTTGAAAAAAGCATTGAATCCCGACATCCGGCTCGCGCCGGTGGCCGCCGCCAGTGCCGGGAAATTCCAATTGCGCGTCTCCGCGTGGCAAAACCGGTCGTGTGTCCTCCAGACCTCCGCTGACCTGGTGAGCTGGACCTCCGTCTATACAAACACGACTTCAGCGAACGGCATCTTTGATTTCACGAATACGATCGCGTCGCCCCAGCAATATTTCCGCGCGGTGGCTGCCCAGTAATGCGGGCCGTCCCCACGCCTTGGCTGGAACGATGCCGTGGTTAAATCACTTTCGACTGCATGTTTCCGGCTTGGCGCGCCAAGCCGCGCCGCAAAATGGCTGGGGCTTCGCCCCTATTCCTGCGGATAGACTAGAATCCGGTCGTGCACCAGCACGATGAGGTCGTTCTTGCCGTCGCCGGTCACGTCGGCCACGGCACATTCGCGCGGTTCGGGCAGCGCGTTCTGCGCGCCGCGGAACGTGTGCTGCTCGAACACCTGCCAGCGGTCGCCCGGCACCAGCTTGCCCGCCTTGCTGAAGTTCACGAGGTCGAGATAATTTTTCCCCGTCTCCATGAAGATAAGCTGCTTGCGTCCGCCGCCGGTCAGGTCTCCGGCGATGAGGTCGTTGAGGTAGCCGTCCTTGATGGGCGTGTCGTAATCGTCCAGTCGCGTGAGCCGCCACACGTCGCCGCCGAGCGGCAGCCACGCCACGGAATTTTGTCCCGTGAACGCCACCGTCGCGCCGCCGAGCGAGACGGAGCTGATCGCGCTGAACGTTGTCACCGGCAAATCAAGGTTCTTCACCACCTGCCACACGCCGTTTGTGTCCCGCTCGCACAGGGTCAACTGCTTGTGTTCCGCGTCGAAGAGGAACAGCGACGGCACGGCGTTCGTGCCTTTGGCCACCGCCGCCGCGCCAACGATGCGCGCATCACTGGCGGAGCCGTTGATCTGGTCTTTCACGGTGAACTTCCAGTTCGGCGGGTTCGTGGAGCCGGGAATTTTTGCCTCTGGTTCCAGCACGACGGCGCGGAGAAAGTTTTTCTGCGGCAGCAGCAACTCCGTTTTGCCATCGCCGTCCACGTCGGCGGCGGCGAGCCACGGCTGCTCCATCGCGCCGCCCGGCGGATCCACATCCACCTCGTCAAACTTCCCGTCCTTCTTTTGCAGCAGCACCTTGATTTTTTCGTAGGGCATCAGCAGCACCAGATCCGCGAGGCCGTCCTGGTTCACGTCCTGCACGGCGAACGTCGTCGGGTTGGCCTTGAAACTGTCGCTCAATTTCTGCGTCGCGGTCTTGCCGTCGGCGGTGCGCGTGACGAGCGAACGCACGCCGTCCTTGTCCACGATCACGGCCAGCACCGGCTTCGCGCCGGGCTTGAGCGCGCCGACCGTCATCGCCAGCGGCTTGCCGTCCAGCGGCAGCGGCGTGGGAAACGGCAGCCGGCCGTTCTTGTCGAACTGCGTCAGCGCCACGGAATTTTCATCGCGGCTCAACAGGAAGATTTCCGGGCGACCATCCTTGTTCCAGTCCGACACGGCGATCTGCGAAACGCCCGCGAGGCTGGGAAATTTCTTCGGCGACGCCAGCGTGCCGTCGGCCTGCTGCAAATAAACCGAGAGCTGCCCGCTCTCCGGTTCCGCCACGATCAAATCCGCGCGGCCGTCGCCATCCACGTCCGCCCAGAGCGAACCGCGTGCGCCGGAATCGGATTTATTCAGCGGCAGGATTTGCAGTTGGCCCTGCTGGAATTTGCCCGCCAGCGCCTCCGCCGGCTGGCGCGTGAACTGCGAGACTTCCGCGCGGCCCGTCGCCGTCACGATGGACGCGAGAAAATTCGTCTTGCCGCCGGCCAGCGTGTCCACCCAGAACGAACGCACCGGCTGCGTCTTGAAATAAATCTCCGGGCCAAGCTGGCCCGTGGCGTTTTGCAGCCGCACGCGGAACGGCGTGGGGCTGTCGAAATCCACGAAGAACAGATCGTTCCGCCCGTCGCCGTCAATGTCCGCGATCTGCACGGCCTTGGGCGTGCCGGAATACGGAATCTTCACCGGCTCGGCGAACGTGTGATCCGGCTGCTGCGCGAGGAAATACACCGCGCCGTTGTCGCCGAGCAGCGCGAGGTCCGCCAGCCCGTCGCCGTTCAGGTCGCCCACCGCGAGCGAATTCGGGTCCATGCGCCCATCGTCAATGTGCCAGCGCTTCGGTTCGCTCCAGCCGTTCGTGCCGAGGTTGTAGCGAATGATCAGATCCTTCGCGTCGCCAAAATAAACCAGGTCCGGCCGGCCGTCGCTGTTCACATCCGCCACCGAGAGCGCGGCGATGCGCTCCTCCGTGGGCACCGAATCAATGCGGAAGCGCGAGCCGGGCGGCAGCTCGTTCAGGTCCAGCTTGCGCGCCGGCGCGATGTCCGTGCGGTTGGTCTTGCCGGTGAGATTGTACAGCAGGCTGATCTTCGAGTGCAGGTTGTTCGCCACGATGAGGTCGTTCAGGCCGTCGCCGTCGAGGTCGGCGGCGTGCAGGCTGCTGATCTGCGGGTCAACGGGGAAAATCTCCTTGCCGCTGAAACCGAACTGGTTCGTGACCGTGGCTGAAAAAACCGGGAACGAAAACGCCGCCGCCACCAGCGCGACGGTGAAAATCTTTGCGCAACGATTCATCCGCGCAACCTGCCAGCGCCGGCGGAAATTGGCGAGATTATTCGCTCCCGGCGGAGGGCCACCGGTGGAGCGGCGGGCTGTTACCGTCGATCTTGCCGGTTCACCAGCACCCGGGCGCCGCTCATAGTGCGGCAGGTCCCGGAGGGACACAGGAAATTAGCCGGGGGCCAGACCGCTCTGGCGGTCGCCGCCCCCGGTCACGTTCACCGAGGCTGTAGCGTCCTGAAGGGACGCCGGAAACGGAGTGTTCGCACACTTTCCGCCGCCCCGCCGGGGCGGATACTCAGGGCGGATTGTTCCGGGGGCGGCGCCAGCGGCTTGCCCCCGGCTAATTTCCATGGCTCCTTCAGAGCCGGACAAATACCCGCTCAAAATCCACCCCTGGCCACCGCCAACAGCGGGGAACCACATATATGAATAAAGTACTTGAAACTTATTTCCATTCATGGCGTTGTATTCCGCATGGATCTCCGGCGGGCATTCACTTTGATCGAACTTTTGGTGGTCATTGCCATCATTGCCATTCTTGCGGCGATGCTGATGCCGGCGTTGGCCAAGGCCAAGAATCAGGCCAGCAAGGTCACGGACATCAACAACCTCAAGCAAATCATGGTCGCGGTGAACATTTACACCGCGGACAGTGCGGATGTGATGCCGTGGCCAAACTGGGATTCGGGGGACATTGATGCCAATGGCGTCAGCCGGGCCGGCTGGCTTTACACCGTGGACCAGTCAGCCTCCGGTCCGGAGCGGTTTGATCAGAAGGGCGGAGTATTGTGGAAAAGCCTTGGCACTCTGAAAGTTTACGTCTGCCCGATGGACGATGTCACGATGGTGCACATGTCGCAGCATGATAATCAGATTGAGCCGCGCAACCAGCAGCTTTCCAGCTACTCCATGAACGGCGCGGTCATCGGCTACCACGGAATCAACTCACCGGTGAAACTGGCAGCCTTCCGCCCAGGCGACTGCACGTTTTGGGAGACGGACGAGACCGAGCCGTATTATTTCAACGATGCCGCGAACCGGCCGAGCGAGGGCGTGAGCGCGCGGCATTCGCAAGGCGGCATCCAGGCGGCGTTTGACAGTTCGGTGAGTTACGTCAGGCTGGCGGATTGGTATACGGAACAAAGCGAAACCACCCGCAATCGGCTCTGGTGCAGTCCCTATACGCCCCAAGGCCATCCCGACTACTGAGACATCAAACGGCGGCAGCCGGTCGAATTAGGGCAAAACCCTACATGCTTTATGCGTAATTTCATCATTGGCTCCGTGCTGCTGCTGGCCGTCATCGGTCTGGGGTTTGCGGGGTTTGGCTGGTGGCGCAGCCATCATCCCGTCCATCCGCCGCACGTGAACGCCGCCGAATATGAGTCCGACATGACGGAGGCCTTGGTGCGCGGCATTCTGGATCAGCTGGATGCAAAGGCTCCGCATACTTGTTTTCTGGCCTTTGGCGAGGGGCTCACTCCGCCGGGTTCGGATTTTCTCGCGCGGTTTAAAGGTGCCCGCCTGACCGTGCGGAGCTGCCATGCCGCCGTGGCCCCGCCCAACGGGAAATATTATGATATAATCTCTGGTCAGGAGGGACTGATGCTGCACGTCCTCAAGATCAAGGAATTCATTGCGCTACACTACGATGTTACCGTGTCCCTCTCCAACTTGCCGGCCGGCCACAACCTTTTCATCTATCGCATCGGCAACCTCGGCGGCGACTGGAAGATCGAAAGCTGCAAGCCGGCCTGAAAATTAATTTCAAAAATCTTGTTCGGTTTTTCCGTACGGCGGCCATTTAATAGGTGAATGCTGACTGACGACCTGACGCTCCTGCGGGAAT
>CAYUGC010000029.1:0-23592 GCA_964444085.1 uncultured Bifidobacteriaceae bacterium
TGGCCGAGCATCGTCAACGGCATCGCCATCAGCTTCATCTTCGTGCCGCTGACGATGGTGACGATGAGCCAGTTGCACCAGCAGCAGATCGGCAACGCCACCGGCCTTTACAACCTCACGCGCAACCTCGGCGGCAGCATCGGCATCGCGTTCGTCACCACCATGCTGGCGCGCGGCGCGCAACGGCATCAGGCGTTGCTCGTCGGCCACCTGACCGCCACCGACCGGCCGTTCACGGAACGCTTCGCCGGCGCAAAACACCTGCTCGCGCACCATGCCGATCCCGCGACCGCGACGCATCAGGCTTACGCCGCCGTCTATGCGCTGCTCGACCAGCAGGCGCATCTGCTGGCGTATGTGGACAATTTTTTCCTGTTCGGCATGATGGCCGTGTGCGCTTTCCCGCTGATATTCCTGTTCAAGCGCGTCACCGCGCCGGTCAAGACCGTGGAGACGGTTCACTGACTTCGCTAAAATTTTGAAACATTTTTCCGCCCGCTGCGTCTAAATCCCGTGAAGGCTAATGCCAACCATATGAAAAAATCATCTTTACCCAAATACCTGCTCATCGCCGCCAGCCTCCCGCTGTTCGCGGGCTGCGTGGAACGCGAAGTCGTTTACCGCGACCGCCCAATGCCGCCGCCCGGCGAAGTCGCCGTAGTGGATCAAGCTCCCCCGCCACCGCCAGTCCAAGTCGAAGTCGTTCCGGTTTGTCCCGGCCCGGCAGCGGTTTGGTTTTGGGCTCCGGGCTGCTGGGAATGGCACGGCCACTGGGCCTGGGTTGGTGGTCGCTGGATGGCTCGCCCGCATCCTGGTGCCATGTGGGTTGGCGCGCACTGGGGCGTGCGCGGCCATCACCGCGTGTGGGTTGGTGGCGGCTGGCGCTGAAAATCAACCGCTGATTCGAGCGAGCGCGCTGGCGGTGATTTCGCGGGCGCGCTCGTCGCTTTTCGCCTCGGCGTAACAGCGGAACTCCGGCGCATTGCCGGACGGACGCAGGTGGATCACCTCTTCATTGGCGAACGTGATGCGCAAACCATCCGTGCGGTTCAAGCCGGTGACCGTGCCGCAAATGGCTCCGAACATTTTTTCAATTGCCGTCTTGTCGGCGGCTTCGGAACCGGAGTTGAACTTCGCCAGAATCGCCTGGCTTTTTTCTGTGGCAAAATCCTTCAACCGGTCACTGGCCGTGAACCGCGCGGGCAAACTGGCGGCGAACTGCGAAACCGTTTTCCGCTGTGCTTTTGCCAGCAGCAAGATTCCCAGCATCACGATCACCGCGTCGCGCGTGGGCAGCGCGCGGAGTTTTTTGCCGTCGGTTTCGATGTCCGAGTTCAGCAGGAAACCGCCGTTGGCCTCGTAGCCGACCACACGTTTCGCGCCGCTAGCCGTAGCCTCCAACATCGAGGCGATGACGAATGGCGAGCCGATGCGCGTGCGGCGAATGTCGCGGAACCAGCCGCACTTTTCCACGGCGGTATTGCAACTGACCGGCGTGCTGATGGAATCGGCTTCCAAATATTTCGCGCACAAAATCCCGGCCACATCGCCGCGCAGCCAATTTCCTTTTTCATCGCTGACAAGCGGACGGTCACTGTCGCCGTCAGCGGAAACGAGTGCGTCGAATTTACCGGTCGCCGCCCAGTCGTGCGCGAGCTGCACGTCTTCGGGCCGGATGGCTTCGGTGTCCACGGGAATGAATTTCTCCGAACGGCCGAGCGGCGTCACTTCCGCGCCGAGGTGCGACAAGATTTTCACCAACACATCGCGCCCGACGGCGGAATGCTGGTAAACACCAATGCACAAACCTTTCAGCGCGTCATGGCTGAAAAAGCTCAGGTAACGCATGACGTAGTTTTCACCGGCGACGGGTGAAACTTCATGCGCCGGTTTTGCCTTCGCAAAGTTTCCGTCCGCACCGAACAGTGCGTCGTCCAGCTCGACGATTTGGCTGCTCATGCCTTTTTCGTCTTCCTTCAACACCTCGCCGGTTGCCTTGTTGAACTTGATGCCGTTCCGGTCATCGGGAATATGACTACCGGTGACCATGATGGCGGGAATTTTATTTTCGAGGCCAAACAGCGCCACGGCAGGCGACGGCACCTTGCCGCAGTTCACCGCGCGATAGCCCAGGTCGTCCGCCGCCCGGCAGACCGCGGTCATCACACGATCGGTGCTCGGCCGGAAATCGCCGCCGACGGCGACGCGTTCACCGGCGCGCTGGAGTTCACCGATGCTTTCGAGATATTGCAGAAAGCCTTTCGTGTAGGCGTAGCAAACCTGATCCGTCATTGCGGTCGCGAGTCCGCGCGCGCCGCTGGTGCCAAAGGCCACGCCGCTGCGGATCATGAGTTCTTGGATGGAAATCTTCATGCAAATTCAAGTTGAACGGAATCAGGTTAGCGCATCTCAAAACTCGAAGAAATAGTTTTTGCTGGGCCGGCCAGCCATTTGACGGAACGCCCACAATGTGGGATTGGTTGCGGGCGGCAAAAAATGAAATGCATGAAACCAACTTTGATATTCCTTGCACTGGGCGCAATCCTGCTTGCCACCGGTTGCAATGCCGCACCAACCAACAGCCCGGCGGCGATGAATAATTCCACCAATTCCACCATGAAATTCCCACTCCAACGCACCGAGGCCGAATGGCGCAAAATCCTGACGCCCGAACAATACCACGTCCTGCGCGAGGCCGGTACCGAGCGCGCCTTCACCGGCAAATACTGGAACACCAAGGAGCCGGGCATTTACCGCTGCGCCGCGTGTGGCGAAATTTTGTTCAAGTCGGACGACAAGTTCGATTCCGGCTGCGGCTGGCCGAGCTTTTCCGAAATCGCCGCGCAGGGCAAAGTCTTCGCGCGCGACGACAGCAGCCTCGGTATGCACCGCACGGAGGTTTTGTGCGCGAACTGCGGCAGCCATCTCGGCCACGTTTTCGACGACGGCCCCGGCCCGAAAGGTCTGCGCTACTGCATCAACTCCGCCTCAATAGATTTTGGGGCGGACACAAATGCGCCGGCGACCAACGCCCCAGAGAAGAAATAATTTACCGGTAGGGCAGATTTGCTGGTCTGCCTCAATCCGGTGGTGCGGTAGCACCGCCCTACTTCTTGGCATTCACCGACGCGCGAAAGATGCGCAGCAAACCGTAATCGTATTTTTCACCGAGCAGTTCCCGCGCGCCGACAACGTTGCCCCAGCCGGTGCGCTTGAAGGCGGCGGCGATTTCCACCTGTGCTTCGGCAGCGAGGAGTTGCGCCAGGTCTATTTTCTCGCCGGCTTCGATTGCGGTGGCGAGGTGGCCGTAAATGGTCCCCGACACCAATCCCCGGCTGGCGGCGATTTGCTCCACGGATTCACCAGCGTGAAAGCGACGAATCGTGTCACGCGCCGAGTCTCCCACCTGCGAGCGCTGCGGCAGCGGGACGACGAACGAATCTTCTGCGAAAATCTGGCGCGGATTCGCCTGCAAATGCGCGGTGATCTCGCCGAGAAAGATTTCGCCGAACTCGCGCAATTTCTTTTCGCCGACGCCGCTGATGCGGGTGAACTCACTTTCGCTGGCGGGATAATTGCGCGCCATCTGCCGCAGCGACACGTCGGAAAAAATGATGTAGGCCGGCACGTCGCGCTCGTCGGCAAGGCGCTTGCGGAGTTCGCGCAGGCGGCCGAACAGAATTTCGTCGCAGGCGATTTCGCCGACATGGCTGACGGCTTTTTCCGGCGCGGTGACGGGCTTGGTGAGCGTGACTTTGGCGCGCTGTTTCAGAATCGCCGCGCCGGCATTGGTCAATTCCAGAACGCTGAATTTCTCCGTCGTCTGCCGGAGAAAACCAAGCCGCACCAGTTCGCGCCCGATGGCAGCCCATTCGGGCCGGCTGTGTTCCTTGCCGATCCCGAAGGTGGAAAGCTGCGCGTGCTCCCACTTGCGAATCTTTTCCGTGTCCGCGCCGGTAAGGACTTCGACGACATGGTTCAGTCCGACGCCGAAACCATTCTTCTCGCGGATGCGATAGACGCAGGAAAGAAATTTCTGCGCGGCCAGCGTGCCATCAAAGGTGGCGCGCGGCGACAGGCAGTTGTCACATCCGCCGCAGTTGATAGTGACACAGGCATCCTGCCTGTGTGTTGTCTTATCTGCTGGTGAACCCACAGGCAAGATGCCTGTGCTACTAAAGTCCTCCCCAAAATACGCGAGCAGTTCCGCGCGGCGGCAGCCGGCGCACTCGGCGTAGTGAACCATCTGTTGCAACTGCTCGCGGGCGATCTGCCGCTCCTGCGGATTCGGCTTTTCGTCAATGAACGTGGTCTGCTTCACCGCGTCGCCGGCGCTGAAGAGCAAGACACATTCGCCCGGCAGACCGTCGCGGCCGGCGCGACCGGTTTCCTGGTAATAACCCTCGATGTTTTTCGGCAGGTCGTAATGGACGACGAAGCGGACGTTCGGCTTGTTGATGCCCATGCCGAAGGCGATGGTCGCGCAAATCACGCGCACGTCGTCGCGCAGAAAAAGCTCCTGATGCTCGGTGCGTTCCTTCGGCGTCAATCCGGCGTGATACGGCCGCGCGTTCACGCCATCCTCGGTCAAATTCGCCGCCACGCGCTCGGTGGTTTTGCGCGACTGGCAATAGACGATGCCACCGTCCTTCGGCCGCGCGCGGAGAAAATCCAGCAACTGGTCGTAGGGTTTGTTTTTCGGAATGACGCGGTAGGTCAGGTTCGGGCGGTTGAAGCTGGCGACGTAACATTTCGGCTCGCGTAATTGCAGGTGCGTGATGATGTCCTCGCGCACGCGGCCGGTGGCGGTGGCGGTGAGCGCCATGAACGGGACGTCGGGAAATAATTTTCGCAGGTCGGAAATCTGGCGGTATTCCGGGCGGAAATCGTGGCCCCATTCGCTGATGCAATGCGCCTCGTCCACGGCGATGAGCTGGACGTTCCAGCGCTGTAAATCTTCGAGGAAACCGGAAAGCATCAGCCGCTCCGGCGCGACGTAGAGCAGGCGATATTCGCCGTGGTGCAAACCGCGCAGGCGTTTCCGCGATTCCTCGGCGGCGAGCGAGGAGTTCAGAAATGTCGCCGGCACACCGGCGGCTTGCAGCGCGTCCACCTGATCCTTCATCAGCGCGATCAGCGGCGAGACGACCACGGTGAGACCATCACGCGTGAGCGCCGGAAGCTGGAAGCAGAGCGATTTGCCGCCGCCGGTCGGCAACAGGGCGAAGACGTCCATGCCCGCCATGGAGTCGCGGATGATTTCTTCCTGAAGCGGCCGAAAGGAAGTGAAACCGAAGTATTGCTTCAGCAGCGGGAGCAAATTTGGCGGAGCGGATTTCAACGGGAACAATGTAGGACAGGCGTCACGCCTGTCTCAATGTATTTTTATTGGAGATAGGCGCGACGCCTGTCCTACAAACCGCCGACTTCGGTTTCGCTGTGGATGATTTTGCCGCGCGTGCCGAAGGATTTCACGGCGTCAATCAGGCGTGAGTCCGTGGCGTCGCGGTGCAGCGAGCAGCCGGCACCGCTAAGCACATTGGTCAACGCGGCCTCGGCGGATTCAACCTTCAGACCATCGAGCGGGCCGTTGCTGGGCAAATCCACGAATGTCGGCGCATTTTCGCCGCTGCCGAAATCGGCAGGCAGCAATTCGCGGCCATACAATTTCCCGTTTTTGTCGGCTTCCACCCGATTTCCTTTTTGGTATACATGGTCGGTGGCCTTGAATTCGCCGACGGCGTGCGTGCCAGAATTCGGACCGGCGATGAAATAATTGCCAACGACATCCTGAAAATGGTCGCCCGCCGAATGCCCGCCGACGAGGCCGCAGACGCCCCAGTTGTAAACGACGTTGTTGACGTATTGAATTTTTCCCTTCGCCTTGGGATTGCGGCTCTGGTTGTTGATCCAGAGGTTGTGCACGTAGGTGATGTTGGTCACGGAATCGGAGAGCGAGCCGAAGCGTTGCGGATCCACGCCTTCGCCGATAATGCAATTCTGAAACGTGATGTCGTGGCTGCCTTGCGTGAGACCGAGGCAATCCCAGCGGCCCCATTCGATGCTGCAATGGTCAAAAATCATGTCACTGCCTTTGGAAAGATTCACGGAACACTTGCCCTTGTCCCCGGCGATGCCTTCGCGAAAACGCAGGTAGCGCACAACAACATTTTTCTGACCACTGAACGAGGTGGAGCGTCCGTAGAGCGTGATGCCATTGCTCGGCGCGGTGTCGCCTAAAATTGAAATGTCGCTGCTGACCGCGACGTTTGATTTCAGTCGGATGATGCCGCCGACATCGAAGGTGACGACGCGATACGGCTGGCTCACGGCGTCGCGGAACGAACCGGTGCCGGCATCGTCGAGCGTGGTGACGTGAACCGTTTCGCCGCCGCTGCCGCCGGTGACGAAACGACCGAAACCTTCCGCGCCGGGAAAGGCCAGCAGTTTTTCCAGCGCGAAGACGGATGGCGAAAACACAAGGACGGCGAGAAAGACAAAACCGGCTGGCTTCATCATTCAAATGACGAAGCCTGCCGGTTCGGAGTTACAAATTGCGGCGTGAATTCAGTGATATTCCTGCACCGTCTTCACTGCGTAGCCGGATTTTTTCAGCGCGGCGATGCCGAGCGCGGCGGCCTTCGCGCCGGACAGCGTCGTCATGATCGGCGTGCCGGTATAGACGGCGGTGGTGCGGATTTTCACCTCGTCCTCGCGGGGCGACGCACCGGCGGGTGTGTTGATGACAAGTTGAATCTCCTTGTTCTTGAGCAAATCAATCACGTTCGGGCGGCCTTCGAGCAGCTTGTTGATGCGCTGAACCTTCAGTCCGGCCTGTTCCAAAACCGCCGCCGTGCCGCTCGTGGCGACCAACTCGAAGCCGAGATCGGAAAATAATTTTCCGACCGCCGCCACCTCGGTTTTATGCGAGTCGCTGACGCTGATGAAAACTTTCCCGCTCACGGGCAGCGGCGAGTTGGCCGCCATCTGCGACTTCGCGTAAGCGATGCCAAGATCGGCGTCGAGCCCCATGACTTCGCCGGTGGAACGCATCTCCGGCGAGAGCAAAATGTCCTGGCCGACGAATTTATTGAACGGGAAAACAGATTCCTTCACCGCCCAATACTTCGTCCAAATTTCTTCCGTGAAATTCAATTCCTTCAGCGTCTTGCCCGCCATCACGCGCGCGGCGATTTTGGCCAGCGGCTGGCCGATGGCCTTGCTGACGAACGGCACGGTTCGCGAGGCGCGCGGATTCACTTCGAGGACATAGACCGTCTCGCCCTTCACGGCGTATTGCACGTTCATCAGGCCGACGACTTTCAACTCGCGCGCCATGGCGTGCGTGTAGTCGCGGATGATGCCAATGACTTTTTCCGAAAGCGTGTGCGGCGGCAGCACCATCGCAGCGTCGCCGGAATGCACGCCGGCGAATTCGATGTGTTCCAACATCCCGCCGATGACAATCGTCCCGCCGTTTGTCAAACCGACGTCGGCGATGCAATCCACATCCACCTCCGTCGCGTCTTCGAGAAATTTATCCACCAGCACCGGGCGGTCGGATGAAACCTCGACGGCGAACTTCATGTAATGCGACAGTTCGCTGTCGGAATAAACAATCTGCATCGCGCGGCCACCGAGCACGAACGACGGGCGGACGAGCACGGGATACGTCAGGCGCTTCGCGATGACGAGCGCTTCTTCGCTGTTGGTCGCGAGGCCGTTCGGCGGCTGGGGGATGTTCAGCCGGTGCAGCATCGCGGCGAACAGCTTGCGGTCTTCCGCGATCTCGATGCTCTGTGGCGAGGTGCCGATGATGTTGACGCCGTTTTTCTGGAGGCCGAGCGCGAGGTTCAGCGGCGTCTGGCCGCCAAACTGCGCGATGGCGCCCCAGCATTTTTCGCGTTCGTAAATGTGCAGCACATCTTCGAGCGTGAGCGGCTCGAAGAACAGTTTGTCGCTGGTGTCGTAATCCGTGGAAACCGTTTCGGGATTCGAGTTCACCATGATGGTTTCAAACCCGTCTTCCTTCAGCGCAAACGCCGCGTGGACGCAGCAGTAATCGAATTCGATGCCCTGGCCGATACGGTTCGGCCCGCCGCCGAGAATCATGACTTTCTTCGCCGTGTTGCCTTTCACTTCATCGTCGCCGCGATCGTAAGTGGAATAATAATACGGCGTGTAAGCCTCGAATTCGGCGGCGCAGGTGTCCACCAGCCGGTAACTTGGCACGAGATTTATTTTTTTCCGCCACGCGCGGATTTCATCCTCGGTTTTGCCGACGAGATTGGCGATTTGCCGGTCGGAAAATCCGAGCGACTTGGCTTGGGCGAGTTTTTCAGCGTTGAGTGATGACATTCGGCGAAATCAAATTCGCAATAGTAAGCCGGATTTTTTCCAGTGTGTCCAGAAAGTATGGCGCAAACCCGCTTGCCGCCGCGCCGGATTTAGCATAATTATCACGGCGATGCGGCGGATTGGAATTTTCCTCGAAGGACTGGCGCTGTTGCTCCCGTTCGCCGCGGTCGCGCAGATTGATCCCGTCAAGCGCGACCTCATCCAGGTCGGCTACAACCAGCCGCTCGAAGGCCAGTCGCCCATCGGTGGCTACGCGTTCTACTACCACAACCAGCCCAATTTTCTCCGCACCAATCTGACGTGGCGGCTCGCCCTCGCGCCGGTCTATGTGGACACGGAGCTTGGCGTGGTGCATGGGCTGGGGCCACACACGGATTTCGCGGTCGGCGCGGCCGGTGGCGGCTTCGCTGACGGTTACAACGAAATCATGGCCGGAAAATTCCGCAAGGACCAGTCGTTTGACGGCCACGGCGGCGAGGTTTCCGCGAGCGTGTATCACCTGTTCAACCCGGACGATATGATTCCGCTGAACTTCGTCCTGCGCGGCGCGGCGCATTATTCCGCCTACGAGCGCGACGACACGACGGCGAAAAATTTCCAGTTGCCGCAAAGCGGGATGACTTTCAACGTCCGCACCGGCCTGCGTTACGGCGGCATCGAGCCGACGCTGTTTCCCGCACTCGCGATGGAACTCTCGGTCTGGTATGAAGGCCAGTTCCGCACCGACCCCGGCCACTACGGCTTTGGCATCAACGGCGACCGCGAACTCCATCCCGCGTCGCATCTCTTCTGGAGCGCGGCGGCGCTGTCCTACACGCTGCCGGAGAGCAAACAAAACTTCTTCGTGCGCCTCATCGGCGGCGCGAGCGTGGACGCCGACCGGTTCAGCGCCTACCGCCTCGGCGGTTTCCTGCCGCTCATCGCGGAATATCCGCTGTCCGTGCCGGGCTACTTCTACCAGGAATTCAGCGCTCGGGAATTCGCGCTGGTCAACGCCAGCTATTTGCTGCCCATTGCGCCCGACCAGCGGTGGAATCTGGAGTTCAACGCGGCCACGGCGGTGAT
Organism: uncultured Bifidobacteriaceae bacterium; assembly: GCA_964444085.1. Lineage (GTDB taxonomy): Bacteria > Verrucomicrobiota > Verrucomicrobiia > Limisphaerales > UBA11358 > UBA11358. The sequence goes on from CAYUGC010000029.1 coordinate 9,424, forward strand.
GGACTGCCTGCCCGGCACCGGCCAAGGCGGCAACTCCGCCAGCGGCGTGGGCGGCGGAATTTTATACCGCGCGCCGTCGGATAAATTCCGCTTCATCGTCAGCTACGGCTACGGCTTCAATGCCCAGCGTGGCAACGGGCACGGAGCAAACAGCCTGAATTTCCTGCTACAATTCGATTTGGACACGCCGCACGGCGAAGGCTTCAAGGCCACGCAGCCAAACGCATGGCGCGGGTGGAACTGGCTGCTGGGCCGGTAAAAGCTTGCCTTTGCGGACACTTCAGGCACAATCATTCGCTCGGTTGCGCATATGGTGGAATTGGCAGACACGCTACTTTGAGGTGGTAGTGCCGTAAGGCGTGCAGGTTCAAGTCCTGCTATGCGCACCATTATTTAAATCGGATTGGCAATTGATAAAACCCTCAATTTTGTTGGTTATTTCTTCAGATTCGTTTTCACATTCAGTTTTTGTTGCTCGTCCCTGAATACCAGCCGTACTCCCGAACAACATCAAAAAGAGCCATTTGTGTTAGAACGGCGGTTAGAACGGATTTCAGGTCGTGATTCTTGTTTATCGCCCATCCGGGCGGTTTAGATGTGCCTCCGTGCCTGTGATGTTCCGTTCCCTATCGTCCTGATGCCCCGGATGTGCACCCGGGAACGATTTCAGTGTGTCCCGAAGATGTTGCCTAGCTGATGTTGGCGTGGATGTGCCTGGCCTCCCTTCGCACGTTCATGACCTCAATACAAAAGACCCTGTTGCGGGGCGCGGCCCTCAGGCCACTTCCACGCCGGCTTGCCTGCCTGCATGGCGGTGGGCTGAAGCCGGCGCTCCGTTTTAAATCAGGACATTCCCGGCGCATCAGCGGTCGAGCGTGAACGCCTTGGGCAAAAGTCCCTTCACCGTGAACGTGCGGATGGTTTTTAAATCGTTGCTGTCCGCGATGAAAACTTTGGCGTCCGGCGCATATTCCGCTAGCAACTGCCGGCACGCGCCGCCCGGCATCGGCCCGCCGCCACCACGAGTCTTTTGAAATCAATTTTCATTTTCCGTAAAGCTCCGCAAAATCTTTGATCAGCGCCGCGCCGGTTTTTTTCACGCGCTCCGCCGTCGCCAAGACTTCCGCGTGCGACAGGTTTTCCTTGCTGATGCCCGCCGCCAGATTGGTGATGCACGAGACCGCCGCCACGTTCAAGCCGCATTGCCGTGCCACGATGGCCTCCGGCACAGTGCTCATGCCCACCGCGTCCGCACCCAGCGTGGCAAACGCGCGGATCTCCGCCGGCGTCTCGTAGCTCGGCCCGCTCACCGCAAGATAAACGCCGCGCTGCAATTTCAGCTCGGAAATTTTGCCGGCGCGGAACAAAAGCTCGCGCAAATTCACGCCGTAAGTTTCCGTCAAATCCACAAAGCGCGGCAAACCCTTTATTGCCGGACCTCGCAACGGATTTGCTCCCATCAAGTTGATGTGATCGGTCAGCACCATGAAATCGCCGGCGCGAAATTTCCTGTTGATGCCGCCCGCCGCGTTGGTCAAAAGCAAATCTGTGATGCCAAAAGCCGCCAGCGTTCGCACGGCAAAAGTCACGCACTCCATCGCGTGGCCCTCGTAAAAATGCGCCCGCCCGCTCAACACCAGCACCGGCGTTGAGCCGAGATGGCCGAAATACAATTCACCCGCGTGACCACTGACGGTTGGCTGGAGAAAGCCGGGGATTTTGGCGCAGGAAATTTTCTTCGCCACGCGCAGTTCGGCCAGAGCGTGATGAAAACCGCTGCCCAGCACGATGGCGAGCTTGGGCCGCAGTCTGGAAAATTTCTGGAGCCTCGCGGCGGCGGTTTGCGGAGTGGCGTTGGTCGAAACTTTCACGTTTCGATTCTGCCCGAACGCGTTCGGCGGCCAAAGCAATTATTTCTTCGCCGCGACAATCGCCTGAACGTGCCGCTCGATGCGGTTGCTCGCCTCAATGAGTTGTTCGTAGCTCGTCGCGAAGCATGCGCGGCAAAAACCTTTGCCGTTTTCGCCGAAGGCCGAGCCGGGAACGATGGCGACTTTCTCCGCCTGCAACAAACCGAGAGCAAAATCTTTTTCGTTCATGCCGGTCTTGCTGATGTCGGGGAACGCGTAGAACGACCCGCGTGGCAGATGACATTTCAGACCGATCTCATTGAACCGGCGCACGATAAAATCACGGCGGCGATGATATTGGTCGCGCATTTTTTTCATCGCGTCCTCGCCGCGCACGAGCGCTTCGATGGCCGCTTCCTGCGCGATGATGGACGCGCAGAGCATCGAGTATTGATGCACCTTCATCATCGCCTCGATGAGCGTCGCCGGACCGCACGCGTAGCCGATGCGCCAGCCGGTCATCGAGAACGCCTTGGAAAATCCGTGCAGGAAAATCGCGCGCTCCTTCATGCCAGGCAGACTGGCGATGCTCGTGTGAACGCCCTCGAACGTCAGCTCGGAATAAATTTCATCGCTCAACACGATCAGATCTTTTTCCACGGCGAACTTCGCGATGGCTTCGATCTGCGCGCGGTCGCAGGTGCCGCCGGTGGGATTGCACGGCAGGTTGAGCATTAAAATTTTGCAGCCCGGTTGCCACGCGGCGCGGAGCGCGTCCACGGTGAGCGCGAAGCCATCCTTCGCGAACGTCGGCACGGGCACGGGGATGCCGTGCGCGAGCGTGATGCTCGGCGAATAGCTGACGTAGCACGGCTGGTGATACATCACCTTGTCGCCGGGATTGATGAGCGCGCGGCAGGCAAGGTCGAGCGCCTCGCTGACGCCGACGGTGACGAGAATTTCGTTCTCTGGCGCGTAGCTGACAGAATAGTTTTTCTCGACGTATTTGCTGACGGCGCGACGCAATTCGATGAGTCCAAGGTTGGATGTGTAATGCGTCTTGCCCTTTTCGAGGGCGTAGATGCCGGCCTCGCGAATGTGCCAGGGCGTGTCGAAATCCGGTTCGCCGACGCCGAGCGAGATGGCGTCCTTCATCTTGGCAACGATGTCAAAAAAGTCGCGGATGCCCGACTTGGGCAGGTTGACGACGTGCTTGGCGATGTAGCGTGACTGGTCCATGTGATGGAAATCTCAAATTTGAAACCGGGTTACGGCGCGACCTTGAGCCGTTCCGTTTCCTCGACTTTGCCGCCGAGCAGGAAGCCGTGTTCCTTGTAGGAGCGCAGCATGAAATGCGTGGCCGTGGAGAGCACGCCCTCGATGGTGGAAAGTTTTTCCGAGACGAACGCCGCGACCTTTTGCAGGCTCGCGCCGTTGACGAACACCAGCAGGTCGTAGCCGCCGGACATGAGGTAGCAGGATTCCACCTCGTCAAACTTGCTGATGCGCTCGGCCAAGCGGTTGAAACCGCCGCCGCGCTCGGGCGTGATGCGCACCTCGATGACGGCGCGGACAACGCCAGAATCTTCGTCGGCGAGGTTCAGCACCGGACGGAGGCCCAGCAGCACGCCGTCTTTTTTCAGCGCGTCGAGCTGGCGGTTCACTTCGGCCTCAGACAGGTTGAGCACTTGCGCCATCTGCGCGGTGTTGAGACTGCCGCCTTCGAGCAAAAGTTTGATAATCGGCTTCATTGGGGGCCAGTTTCGCAAAAACCGTCGGTAAATCCAACCTAAACTGGCTTCATGGCCGGCAACAACTGCGGCGCTTCAGTCTCGACGCTGTGCATCGCCTCGGCGAGCGCGGCGAGGTGGCGTTCGATGGTGAAGTTGGCGGTGAAATGCCTCCGCGCCAGCTCACCGCTTTTCACGGCGAGGACTTTCAGGATGGCGGCGGCGATTTCGCCGGCGTCCTGGCCGTTCACGAGGCCGGGATAATTTGGCGGCAGCATTTCGGGCAGCGAACGCCAGCGCGTCGTCACGATGGGCAGGCCGAATGCCATCGCCTCGATCAGGTTCACCGGCTGGTTTTCGCCAAGGTATTGCGTGGGAAAAAGGAACAGGTCGGCGTCGCGATAAAGCTGCTCCTTGCGTTCGCCGGAAACAAAGCCGGCATATTGCGCCGCCGCCGCGACCGCCGGATTTTTCAGCCGTTCGTTGAACTCGACCTGCTCGTCATAGGTCACGAACGTGCCGGCGAAGATGAGGTGGAGGCGCAACGGCAGCCGGCGCGCGGCGAGTTCGCGATTGGCGGCAAACACGCCGTCCAGCGCAGCGAAAAGGCCTTTTTCCCGCGTGCAATGTGCGAGGAATAGGACATTCACCGTGAGCGGTTCGCCGGAATAATTGCCGCTGAATATTTCCTGTCGCAAAGCAAAATGCCCGCGCCGGCGCGGGCGGACGGCGGTTTCAAAATCCAGACACGGATCGGGGATGCCGTTGTTGACGATGTGGATACGGCGCGAAAGCAGCTTCTCCGCATCCGCGAAATTGTAGCGCGAGAGCACGAGGCTCAAGTCCACCGGCCGGAACGCCCGGTAGGTCGCGGCGCGGCTGTTGATGGTGGTTTCCGTCTCCAGCCATTTGCCGAGGCCGGCGGCGTGCCAGTGCAGGATCACGTTTTTGAAAAACGGCCGGCACAGGAACATGATCAGCCAGTCGCGGTAAAGCGCCACGCGTTTGCCGGGCGCGGGAACGTAATAAAGATTTTCCACGCCGTAACGGAAACGGATCCAGATCGCCTGCAAGCAAAACCAGAAAATGAGAAAGATTTTTCCGCCCTGAAACGCGCCGATGTCCTCCAGCCCGCGCGAAAAACGGGCATTGACGTGGTAACATTCGATGTCGTGCGGATCGGGCGGGCCGGTTTTTTTTTTTCGCGCGTCGCCGCCAAAGCCGTTGAGCATGAGCTGCACCATGTAGCTCTGGCCGTGATGCGGCGGCGGCGTGTGGGCGAAGACAACCAGTTTCATTTGTGATTTGCGATTTACGATATACGATTTACGCGCTGCATGAATTTTGGAATCCTAAATCGTAAATCCTAAATCGTAAATGCCCAAAAGAGTCAATGTCCTCGGCGTCGGCATCAGCGTCCTCAACCTACAGACAGCGCTGGATGCCATTGCCGCCGCCGTGCGCGCAAAGCGCAAGGGCTACATCTGCGTCACCGGCGTCCACGGCGTGATGGAGGCGCAGGCTGATGAAAATTTCAAAGCCATTTTGAACAGCGCGTTCCTCTGCACGCCAGACGGGATGCCTATGGTCTGGGCGGGCAAGCACGCCGGCCACCGCGAAATGCGCCGGGTTTACGGGCCGGACTTGATGCTTGATGTCTGCGCGTGGAGCGAGGCGAGCGGCGCGAAACATTTTTTCTACGGCGGCGCGGACGGCGTGGCGGAACTGCTGGCGCAAAAACTGAAGGAAAAATTTCCGAAGCTGCAGGTCGCCGGCACGTTCACGCCACCGTTCCGCGCCTTGAACGCGGACGAGGAAAAAAGCCTCGCGGAGCAAGTCCGCGCGGTGCAGCCGGATGTACTTTGGGTCGGTTTGAGCACACCAAAACAGGAGAAATTCATGGCTGAATATCTGCCGAAGCTGGACGTAACGCTGATGGCGGGCGTCGGCGCGGCGTTTGATTTCCACAGCGGGCGCGTGCGGCAGGCCCCACGCTGGATGCAGCGCAGCGGATTGGAATGGTTTTACCGGCTGTGCAGCGAGCCGCGCCGGCTGGCGAAGCGCTATTTCTGCAACAATCCGCTGTTTGTTCTGAGATTTTTCGGCCAGGTGACCGGCCTGAAAAAATATCCGCTTGAATGAATCTGGGGTTTTGCGGCTGGCCGAAGAGCGTGTTTACTCAGCCGGAATTTCTTTGATTAAAATGTCTTCCGAGCGATAAATCACGGGCCAGCGGTCGGCGGTTGGGGTGAGACTAGCCGGATATAAATTCCGTCTGACTTGACTGCCGGGATTGACAGCCGTGGCGGCGAACCATGCTGGCGATTCGCTGATCAACACCAGTTTATTATAGCCGAGAATTTTTAGCCGGTGAAAGTCGGCTTTGTTGTCCAGCAGGTCGCGCAATCCCCGCGTCGTGTCGGCGTGTTGCACATTTTCCAGATCATACAAATAAAACCCCCGCCGCCCGGCTCGAAACAATTCTTCGCCGCCCCAACTGGTATCAGAGCCACACAGAACCAATCGGTCTTCAGGTTGTGTGTATTGGCGGATGACCGCCGCCATCGCGGCCGGATAAGGATCGTAAAAGATGGAGACTTTCATGGCAATCAGCCCGTCAACGGCAGACAACGCCAGCGCCAGCCCAGCTAGGGACAGGCGCAACCCGGTTTGAGGCATTTGCCGCGCCAATATTTCTTCCCAGTCGGCCAGGGTGGATCCGCAAAGCAGGGCCACCGGAAAACAAGCCATGAGATAGTAGTGCCAGTGAACAAGAATCAGATGCGTAAAGACCACAGTGGTCGGCACCATGGACGCCAGCCACAATTTCGGCAGGCGGTTGCCGGGCCGCAACCACGCCGCCAGCAGCAGCACCACGAACGGCAGGCTGCCGAGCGTCGCGTGCAGGAAGCGCCAGCCACCTTTGAGCCACGCGCCCGGATTCAGCCGGAATTGCAGGCTGCCAAAATACCAGTCGCGGATAAATGGATTGTGCGCGAGCCGCAGTTCAACGTAGGGAAATTCGGCTTGCGCAGAAAGTGAATCGGCATAGTGCGTCCACCCGGCAAAGGCCGTCGTCGCCACCATGCCGGCGCTGGCCAGTAGCAGCCAGGCCCGCCATGACCGTGCGCGGTTGACCACCAGCATGAAAACACTGGCGACTCCGGCAGTCATGAAAAACGGCAGCTTGGAAACGGCGCACAGGCTGGCCAGCAAAACCGTGGGCAGCCACCAACGCGCCTGGCCGGTGACAATCATCCGGTTGGCAAAAAATAGAAACCAGTTCATCACCACCAAACAGAAAACGTCTGTGGAACCCAGACCGGCGGTAAAGACAATCAGCGGTTGGGCCAGAAAAAAGGCCAGGCTCCACCAAGCCGCCCGCTCGCCCACATATTGCCGGGCCAATTGCAGGCAGGGCCACAGACTCGTGGCGAAGAACAACAGCGACACCAGATTGGCCCAGCCATACCAAGTGGAATTCGTCGCCTTGAAAACCAGCCCCACGGCCGCCTGCCACAACGGCAGTTCCTGAGCCACCGGAACGTCGTTGGCGTCGAAACCCACAATCATGGGCCGCAGCAGATTGATCGGGCCATGCGCATATTCCAAGGCTGTGCCGAGGTGGATGGCCCGGAAAAGAGATTTTCCCGCCAGCGCATTCCCAAGGTGAAACAAAACCACCAACCCGAAAAGAACCGCCGCCAGAACGACCAATTCCTTCGGGCGGCGGCTTTGATTCTGCATTGCGCTAGCTAAACAAGGCGTCCAAACTTGTCAAGAAGCAACCCTTTTTGCCGCTCGCAACTTTCAAATTGAGACATCTGTCTGTGAATTTGTTTGAGCAAAGCGGTGCGATTGGCTATCAGAAGACTGAAACAGCGCATTCATGAGCGAACAAACCCAAGATAAACTGTCGCCCGGCTTCTGGCCGGACGCAGTGGCCTGCTGGCAGCGGCTGCCGAACAAGGTGTTTTTCTTCGGCCTGCTGGCGGCGTGGCTGGTGCTGTTTCATTTCCTCGGCAATTCCATCCTCGGCTATGTGCATTCCTCGTCGCTGTTCCTGTGGCTGGACAATTCCTACCACGCCGGCGGCCAGACCTCGGATGACGGTCACGGGATGCTGATCCCCTTTGTGGTCCTCGGCTTGTTCTGGTGGAAGCGGAAAGAACTGCTGGCGCTGCCGCTGCAGCCCTGGTGGCCGGGACTGCTGCTGCTGGCGGCGGGCGCGCTGATGCATGTTGCGGGATTTGTGACGCAACAGCCGCGGGCGTCGGTGCTGGGGCTGTTCACGGGCGTCTTCGGCCTGATGGGGCTGGCCTGGGGTTGGGCGTGGCTGAAGCACAGTTTTTTCCCGTTCTGGCTTTTCATCTTCTGCATGCCGATGTCGGCGCTGCTGCTACCGCTCACCTTTCCGCTGCGGCTGATGGCGGCGTGGCTCACGGCCACAGTGTCCAACCTGCTGACCATCGGGGTGGTGCGGGCGGGCACGCAGTTGATGGCCCCGGACGGCAGCTTCCAATACGACGTGGCGGCGGCGTGCAGCGGCCTGCGGAGCCTGGTGGCGATTTTCCTGCTGGCGACAATCTTCGGCTTCGTGATGTTCCGTTCACCGAAGAAGCGCATCTTCATGATGGCGCTGGCGCTGCCGCTGTCGGTGCTGGGTAATTTCACGCGGCTGATGTGCATCATCTTCGCGTCGGAACTGGGCGGGCAATCGGCAGGCCAGTTCGTGCATGAAAACGAATTTTTCAGTCTCGTGCCCTACATCCCGGCCATCGCGGGCCTGCTGCTGGCGGGCCGGTGGCTGGAGAAAAAAGCGAAGGCGGAGAGCAAATGAACAATTCCCGGGGAAAATGGCTCCTGTTTTTCGCGGCCTTGGCGCTGATGACCGGGGCGGCGGGCGCGCTGACCTATCTCAAGTCCCACCAACGGCTCGGCGCGCCGGGGCTGAAGGCGGAAAGCATCCCCGGCAGCGTGATGATGAGATTGGAACTGCCGGCGCGCGTGCTGGATTTTAACTCGACCAACATGCCCACGCCGGAAGTCGTCCTCGGCTACCTGCCCAAGGACACGAGTTACGCGCAACGGCATTATTTCGCCACCAACGGCGACTGGGCGATGGCCAACGTCATTCTCATGGGCGCGGACCGGACGAGCATTCACCGGCCGGATTACTGTCTGCCGGGCCAGGGCTGGCAGATCCGCGAGAAGGCTGAGGTGAAACTGGCCATCGGCGGCGTACGTCCCTACGAACTGCCGGTTTACAAATGGTTCCTCAGCCAGACGCGCACCGCGCCGGACGGCTCGCAGCAGCCGATCAGCGGCGTTTATGTTTTCTGGTTCGTCACGGAGAACCAGACCACGGTCAGCTTCCCCGAGGTGATGCGTTCCATGTTGTTCCACCTTGTCCGCCACGGCGTGCTGCAACGCTGGGCCTATGTTTCCTGGTTCACCGCCTGTCCTCCTGGCCAGGAAGACGCCACCTTTGCCCGGATGAAGCAACTCATTGCCGGGTCGGTCCCCGAGTTTCAACCGCCGCCGGCCCCGGCCAAATGAATTGAATTCATTTCGCCGCCCGTTATGATGTGGCAGCCCTAGAAAGACGTATTAATGCTGCAACGCGACCGAGTCATCCGCACCCAAGTTCAACAGCTCGCCGACGCGAGTTTGTTTGCCATGAGCTTCTGGCTGGCGTATCAGCTCCGCCAACTGCCGTTTTTTTCTGAATCGCTTGGCTTGGAAGCCATCGCGCCCGAATCTTTCAGCCAGAATGTCTGGCTTTATTTCGCGCTGGTGCCGGCAGCGCCGCTGGTGCTCGAATCGCAGGGCTTTTACAACCGGCCCGTGGTCAGCCGGCTGTCGGCGGCGTTCTGGCCGTTGCTCAAGGGCTGCTTCATCGTGACCATCGGCATGGTGTTGCTGGTATTTGTGTTTCGGAAATCCGAGTTTGCCCCGCGCGGCGTGATGGTGCTGTTCGGCTTCATCAGTTTCGGGCTGGTGACGGCCAAGGAACAGTTACTCGCGCTGGCGCTACGCAGCCGCGTGGCCAAGTCGCAATACCGCCGCCGCATCATCCTCGCCGGCACGCCGACGGAAACCGCCCGGCTGCGGCGCGAAATCCTTGCCCATTCCGGAGAAGGCATTGAGGTGGCGGCGGAATTCAACCTGGCCAACGCGCCGGTGTCGGAACTGATTGAGTTGCTGCACAAACATTCCGTCAGCGGCGTGCTGGTGACCGCCCGCCACGCGCAGCTCGAACGTGTCGAGAGCGTCATCCAACTGTGCGAGGTTGAGGGGCTGGAAGCTTGGCTCATCGCGGATTTTTTTGCCACGCAGATTTCCAAGGCCAGTTTCGACGAGATGTTCGGTCATCCGCTGCTGGTGTTCCGCTCCACGCCGGAAACCTCGTGGCAAGTCATCGCCAAGCAACTGCTGGATTTTTTTGGCGCGCTGATGCTGATTATTTTCACGTCACCGCTGATGCTGTTCGTCGCGCTGCTGGTGAAATTCACCTCGTCCGGCCCGGTGTTTTTCCGGCAACAGCGCTCCGGCCTTAACGGCGCGCCGTTTGAAATCCTCAAGTTCCGCACCATGACCTCGAATGCGGAGCAGATGAAGCACGAATTGGCTGCGATGAACGAGATGACCGGCCCCGTCTTCAAGATCAGCAACGATCCGCGCGTGACGCCCGCCGGCAAATGGCTCCGCAAATGGAGCCTCGACGAGCTGCCGCAGCTTTTCAACGTCCTGCACGGCGAGATGAGCCTCGTCGGCCCGCGCCCGCTGCCGGTGGACGAGGTGAAGCGTTTCAGCGACCTCGCGCATCGCCGCCGCCTGTCGGTCAAGCCCGGCCTGACGTGCCTGTGGCAGGTGCAGGGGCGCAACAAGATTTCCGACTTCCAGGAATGGGTGCGGCTCGACCTCGAATACATTGACAATTGGTCCATCTGGCTTGACTTGCAGATTCTTCTGCGCACGATTCCAGCCGTCCTGCGCGCCACCGGCGCCAAGTAAAACCATTTCCGATGAAACTGAAAAAAAAACAGCCGACCTCCGTCGTTACCGGGGCCGCCGGTTTTCTCGGCTCGCACCTCACCGATTTGCTTTTGGCGCGCGGACACAAGGTCATCGGCATTGACAATTTTGTCACCGGCAGCGTTGACAACATCGTCCACCTCGGCGGCAACCCGAACTTCAAATTCATCCAGCAGGACGTCACGGAATTTATTTTCTTGAGCGATCCGGTGGATTACGTCTGGCATTTTGCCTCGCCGGCCAGCCCGATTGATTATCTGGAGCTGCCGATCCAAACGCTAAAGGTCGGCTCGCTGGGCACGCACAAGGCGCTTGGTTTGGCGCGCGAAAAAAAGGCGCGCTTTCTCATCGCGTCCACGTCCGAAATTTACGGCGACCCGCTGGTGCATCCGCAGCCGGAGGAATACTGGGGCAACGTCAACACCATCGGCCCGCGCGGCTGCTACGATGAATCCAAGCGCTTCGCCGAGGCCATCACCATGGCCTATCACCGCGAACACAAGGTTGAGACCCGCATCGTCCGCATCTTCAATACCTACGGCCCGCGGATGCGCATCAACGACGGTCGCGTCGTGCCGGCGTTCGTCAGCCAGGCCATCAAAAACAAGCCGGTCACCATATTCGGCCAAGGCACGCAGACGCGCAGTTTTTGCTACGTCTCGGATTTGATCGAAGGCATTTATCGGCTGATGATGAGCGACTACGATTTGCCGGTGAACATCGGCAATCCCGTCGAGCTAACGATGCTGGAATTCGCCCGGCAGATCATCCACACAACAAAATCCAAAAGCAAAATCGTCCACAAGCCGCTGCCGCAGGACGACCCCAAGCAGCGCAAGCCCGACATTACCAAGGCCAAAAAAATCCTGAAATGGGAACCAAAGGTAAAACTCGCCGACGGCTTGAAAGATACCATCAAGTATTTTCGCACGAAGGTTTGAAAAGATTTCGGATTTACGATATACGATTTACGCGGCCTCCGATTTGCGGCATTGTAAATCGCATATCGTAAATTGAATGCTTTTCACCGCGCGCCAATTTGAATTCCGCTTTCCGCGCCCCGCGCTCGTAATGGGCGTCGTCAACGTGACGCCGGATTCCTTTTCCGATGGCGGCAAATTTCTCGACCCTGGCGCGGCGGTGGCGCACGCGCTGGAACTCGCCGCGCAGGGCGCGGAAATCCTCGACCTCGGCGGTGAATCCACCCGCCCCGGCGCGTCGCCGGTCAGCGAGGAGGAGGAATTGCGCCGCATCCTGCCCGTCCTCAAAACACTCGTGCCGCAGGTCAAGGTGCCGGTTTCCATTGACACGATAAAGCCCGCCGTCGCCCACGCCGCGCTCGCTGCCGGCGCGAGCATCGTCAACGACATCGCCGCCGCCACACGCACGGATTTCTCGATGTGGCAGATCGTCGCCGAGCAGCACGCCGGCTACATCGTCATGCACGCGCAGGGTTCGCCGGCCACGATGCAGGCGCAGCCGCTCTACAAGGATGTCGTGCGCGAGGTTAGCGGATTTTTTTCCGAGCGCCTCGGCCAGTTGTTGAATGAGGGCGGCGTGCCGATGGAGCAGGTGGTGATCGACCCCGGCATCGGTTTCGGCAAGACGCTCGAGCATAATTTGACTTTGCTTGCCAGCCTGAAAACCTTTACCAAATGGCGGCGCCCGCTGCTCGTCGGCGTCTCGCGAAAATCGTTCATCGGCGAGCTGCTCGGCGCGGAGGTGCAAAACCGACTACCCGCCTCGCTCGCGTGCGCCGCGCTGGCCGTAGGCGACGGCGCGCAGATCATCCGCACGCACGACGTGACGGAAACCGTGCAGGCCGTGCGACTGGCCGAGGCGGTGTTTGCCCGGAAAAAAGATGCCTGAACACATCAACATTTTGGAACTGTGGCGGCCCGCGATGGAAATCCTCATCCTCGCGGTGCTGATTTATTTCGCCTTCAAGTTCGTGCGCGGCACGCGCGGCTGGCCGGTGGTCATCGGCTTCGTCGTCGTTTTGCTGGCGCTGACGGCGGTGACGACCATTTTGGATTTGAAGGTGCTGCGGTGGATTCTCGGTAGCACGTCCGTGTTCATCGCGGTGGGCGCACTCGTCATTTTTCAGCCGGAACTGCGCCGGATGCTGGCCGAGCTGGGCAATTTGCCGCTGTTCGCCAGCACCAGCGAACAGCGCGAAAGCATCGAGATCATCATCCAGACCGTCGAACGCCTTGCCGACGTGCGCATCGGCGCGCTCATCGCCGTTGAGCAATCCATCCAGTTGCAGGAGGCCGTCGAGTCCGGGATCAAGGTGGATTGCGATGTGACTTCGGAAATGCTGGAGACAATTTTCTTCCCGAACAATGCCGTGCATGATGGCGGCGTCATCATCAAGGGCGACCGAATCGCCTACGCCGCGTGCATTTTTCCGTTGTCGCAGCGGGGCGATTTGAACAAGTCGCTCGGCACGCGCCACCGCGCCGCGCTCGGCTTGAGCGAGGAGACGGATGCCGTCATCGTCGTCGTATCCGAGGAGAACGGCATGGTTTCGCACGCCTACAAAGGCCAGCTCGTGCGCGGCGTGACGCTGGAGGAATTGCGCGCGTTCATGACCTCGGTGATTTTGCGCCCCGCGCGGACCAACAACCTCGCGCACTGGATCCGTTCATGGATCGGCCAGCACCACAAGCCCGCCGGCCCGGCGGTCATCACCCGGCACGGCTCACGGCCGGTGGCCAAACCCAGCAGCAAATGAAATTTATTTCCACCTTGCGCGCCTGGCTGGTCGAGGATCTCGGCTGGAAACTCTTTTCGCTGCTGCTGGCCGTCGGCATCTGGTTCACCGTCCACAAAATTTTGCTCGAAGCTGCCGCGCCGGCACCGGCCACCGGCGGCGCGACATTGACCTACGGCAATCTGCCCGTGCTCATCGTCGCCACGGCGGCGGACGTGCATCTTTACCGCGTTGCGCCGGAGAATGTCAAAGTCACCGTCACCGGCTCGCCCGAAGCCATCGCCGTTTTGCAGGCGAACCAGATCCGCGCCACGGTGGATCTGACCGGTGTTGATGCGGCCAAGGATTTGAAGCGCAGTGTGGACGTGGCCGTGCCGTCCGGCATCACCGTCTTGAACGTGGATCCGCCCAAGGTCGGCGTCATCGTGCCGCCTGCGCCGTGAAATTTTAATCATGAGTTCACCCCGGAAAATTTTCGGAACCGACGGCGTGCGCGGCACCGCAAACGTCGAACCTGTCACCGCCGAGACCGCGCTCAAGCTCGGCCGCGCCGCCGCGCACGTCTTCAAAAACCTCGAAGCGCAGTCGCGCGGACGCGGCAAGCACAAGATCGTCATCGGCAAGGACACGCGGCTTTCCGGCTATATGCTCGAGAATGCCATTTCGTCCGGCATCCTTTCCATGGGCGTGGACGTGGTGTTCATCGGGCCGCTGCCCACCCCCGGCGTGGCCTACGTCACGCGCAGCCTGCGCGCGGACGCCGGCATCGTCATCACCGCGTCGCACAATCCCTACACCGACAACGGCATCAAGTTTTTCCGCGCCGACGGCTACA
>CAYUGC010000030.1:0-23011 GCA_964444085.1 uncultured Bifidobacteriaceae bacterium
GACTTTCATGCTTAAATCTTTTTCGTTTCGACTAAAATACGCCCCACGCTCAAGTCGTAAGGCGTCAATTGTAACTTCACTTTGTCACCGGCCTTCAAGCCGGCAAAAATCTTCTGATCGCGACCGGCCACAAACGCCGTCAGGCGATGGCCGTTGCCCAACTCCGCGCAAAACGTGCCGCTGGGCAGCGCTTCAATCACGCTGGCTTCGACGCGGAAGGCATCTTCGCCCATGTCAAAATCTCCGGCTCACCGTCCGTAATCAAAACGGTATGTTCAAAATGGGCAGATAGTGAACCATCTAGCGTCACCACTGTCCAGCCGTCTTTCAGTATTTTTACATCGGGACGGCCACTATTCACCATCGGCTCAATCGCAATGGTCATGCCCGGCTTCAATTTCGGCGATGACTTCCTGCCCTCGTCAAAATTCGGCACCTGCGGCTCCTCATGCATCGAGCGACCGACTCCGTGGCCGACAAATTCGCGCACCACGCTGAAACCGTTCTGCTCAACGTATTGTTGAACCGCGATCGAAATGTCCAGCACGCGATTACCCGGCTTCGCCTGCGCGATGCCCAGATAGAGCGACTGCTCCGTCACGTCCAGCAACCGTTGCGCCGCGACGCCGCAGCCGCCGACCGCCACCGTCCGCGCCGTATCACCGATAAAACCGTTATGCAACACGCCAACATCCACGCTGACAATGTCACCAAATTTCAATTCGCGTTCCGACGCGATGCCGTGAACCACTTCAGCGTTCACCGACAGGCAGGTGTGGCACGGAAATTTCCGATACCCGAGAAACGCGCTTTTGCCGTCGTAACTCTTGATCCGCTCCGCCGCAAAATTGTCAATCTGCCGGGTTGTGACGCCGGGCTTGATGAACGCCGCAATCTCGTCCAAAACTTTTCCCGCCACCCAACCGGCCGGACGCATCAATTTCAAATCGTCCTCTGACTTGAGCTTTATTCCGGCCACAAAACTTTAGAAACGGCCGCGGATTTTGCCCTTTTTCAGGAACCCGTCGTAATGCCGCATCATCAGATGCGATTCCACCTGCCGCATCGTGTCGAGCAAAACACCCACCGCGATCAAAATGCTGGTGCCACCGAAAAACTGCGCCACATCCGGCGGAATGTTCAGCTTCTTGCCCAGGAAAATCGGGATGGTGGCGATGATGGTCAGGAAAATCGCGCCCGCCAGCGTGATGCGGCTCATCGCGTGGTGCAAATAGTCGCTCGTGCCCTGCCCGGGACGCACGCCGGGAATATAGCCGCCGTTTTTCTTCAAGTCGTCGGCAATCTGGATTTCGTTGAACTGCGTCGCCACCCAGAAATACGAGAAGAACAAAATCATCGCCGAATAGACGCCCATGTAGAGCCAGTTGCCGTAGTTCAACATCTGCGCCAAGCTGCGGAAAAATTCCGCGATGAACGGCGTCTTGCTGAACGTGTTGGAAAACCAGAGGCACACCGGGTTCGGAAACATCAGGATGGACTGGGCGAAAATGATCGGCATGACACCCGCGTAATTGACGCGCAGCGGCATGAACGAGGTTCCGCCCGCATACATCTTGCGGCCAACGGCGCGCTGGGCGTATTGCACCGGGATTTTCCGCTGGGCCTGCGTGATGGCGATGACGCCGCCGACGACGACGACCAGCAAAATCAAGAGCAGCACGCCGGTGCCGGCAAAATGGTAATCCGATTCCGCGCCGCCCGCCGGGTGGAACATGTCAATCAAGGCGCGCACCGCACGCGGCAGCCGCGCGAGAATGCCGATGGTGATGACGAGCGAGACGCCGTTGCCGATGCCGCGTTCGGTGATCTGTTCACCGAGCCACATGAGCAACATCGTGCCGGCGGTCATGACCGTCACCGCGACGAAGTAATAGAGATAAACATTGTCAATGAGCACCAACGGGCCACTCAAACCGGGGAACTGGCGTTCGGGATGCAGCCAGCTCGTCGCAAAATAAATGCCCTGACCGACACACAGCAGCACGGTAAGGTAACGGCCGTATTTGATGATCTGGGTGCGGCCGCCTTCTTCGCGCACCATTTTACTCAAGCGCGGCACGACGGCCGTGAGGAGCTGGATGATGATCGTCGCGCTGATGTAGGGCATGATGCCCAGCGAGCCGATGGCGCAATGTTCAAACGCGCCGCCGGCGAAGGTGTTATACATCCCCAGCAAACCGCCGTCACCGCCCTTGGTGGCAAAGAATTGCGACAACGCCTCGCCGTTCAAACCGGGAATCCGGATGACCGCCAGCAGGCGGCAGACCGCCAGAATACCGAGCGTGAACCAGATCCGGGATTTCAATTCCGGGATCTTGAAACAGTTGCTGAGGGTGCTGGCGATGGAGCGAAACATTCTTCTGCCCGGTTATTTCTTGGCCGGAGCCGCGGATTTTTTGGAAATGATTTCCACCGAGCCGCCCTTGGCCTCGATCTTGGTCTTGGCCGAGGCGCTGATGGCGCTGACGACGACGGTCAACTTCTTGGTGAGGTCGCCGGTGCCGAGAATCTTGATGCCGAGCTTCGGACCGTTGGCCAGGCCGACGGAACGCAGGGCCACTTCGTCCACGCGGGCGCCGTCATCGAACTGGTTGAGTTCGCCGACGTTGACCGGGCTGTAAGCCGTTGTGAACTCCGTGTTATTGAAACCGCGCTTGGGAATGCGGCGGATGAGCGGCATCTGGCCGCCTTCGAAACCGACGCGAATCGAGCTGCCGGAACGCGCGGTCTGGCCCTTGCCACCGCGACCGGCGGTTTTGCCGCGGCCGCTGGATTCGCCCTGGCCGAGCCGCTTGGTGCGGTGCTTCGCGCCGGGACGGGGTTTGAGATTGTGCAGTCGCATAAAATTTTAATCAGGCGGCCACGGCTTCAGGAGCCTTGGGCTTTTCAACTTTTTTGATTTCCAGACCGCGTGCGCCGTAAATCTGCTCGCGGGTGCGGAGGCTCAAGAGCGCGTTCAAGGTCGCTTTCACGACATTCGCCGCGTTTTTCGAGCCGAGTGATTTGGTCAGGATGTCCTTGATGCCGGCGGATTCCAGAACGGAACGAACCGTCTTGCCGGCGATGATGCCGGTACCGGGCGAAGCCGGGCGCAGCAAAATTTTCGCACCGCCAAAGGTGGAATAAACTTCATGCGGGATCGTCGCGTCTTTCAAGGAGACGACCTGCATCTTGTTGCGGGCGAGTTCGCCGCCGCGCTTGATGGCATCGGCGACTTCCGCCGCCTTGCCGAGCGCCATGCCGACTTTGCCCTTCTTGTCGCCAACGACGACGAGCGCGCTGAACTTGAAGCGGCGTCCGCCCTTGACAACTTTGGAGGAGCGGTTGATGAAGACCACCTTCTCGACGGTTTCGTCGCCGCCCTTGCCGAAGGCGTTTTCGCCGACGTCAGGACGACGGCCACGACCGCCGCCGCGTCCGCCCTGGCCACCACGACCGCCAAAACCACCGCGTCCACCGCGTGATTCCGACGGTTTCGGCGCTTCGGGAGCGGCGGGAGTTACTGGAATATTTTCGTTTTCAGCCACAATAAATTCTCCGGTTCAGGTTAAAATTTCAGCCCGGCTTCGCGCGCGGCATCGGCCAGCGCCTTGATCTTGCCGTGGTAACGCGTGCCGCCGCGGTCGAACACGACCGACGAGATGCCCTTGTCAATCGCGGCTTTCGCAGCAATCGCACCGAGCTTCTTGGCCCCGGTCACATTCGCGCCCAGCTCACGCTTGGCACCCTTGGCCGTGCCCTTGGTGATGGTGGAGGCCGCCGCCAGCGTCTTGCCGACAACGTCGTCAATGAACTGCACGTGGATGTTCTGGCTGGTGAAGCACACCGCCATGCGCGGACGCTCAGAGGTGCCGCTCACTTTTTTGCGGATGCGGTAACGGCGCAACTGCTTCAGCTTTAATTTTTTTTCAGTTCTCATCTCAATGGGTCCACGGTCTTGGCCGTGAACTAAAATTATTATTGGACCGTCTTGCCTTCCTTGCGCTGGACGTGTTCGCCGGCGTAACGGACACCCTTGCCCTTGTAAGGTTCCGGCGGATAGAAGCCGCGGATTTCCGAGGCGACCTTGCCGACGAGCATCTTGTCCGGGCCTTCGATGGTCAGCTTGGTGTTTTCCTCGACGGTGACCTTGATCTGGTCGGGGATGTTGTAATTGATCGGGTGCGAGTAGCCGAGCGCAAGGTTCACAACCTTGCCGGCCACGGCGGCCTTGAAGCCGACGCCCTGGATTTCCAGTTTCTTGACGTAGCCTTCGCTCACGCCCTTGACCATGTTGTTGACGAGCGCGCGGCTCAAGCCGTGCAACGCCCGGGACTGCGCGTCTTCACCGGCGCGGCTCACGACAATCTTGTCGCCTTCCACCTTGAGGCTGGTGCGCGAGGGCAATTCCCAAGCGAGCTTGCCTTTCGGTCCTTCGACAGAAACTTTTTGTCCCTTCACTTCCACCTTCACCTTGGCGGGAATGGCAATCGGTTGTTTTCCAATACGCGACATAAATTTATTACCAGATGTAGCAGAGCAATTCTCCGCCGAGGTTTTTCCGGCGCGCCTGCTGGTCGGTCAACAAACCTTCCGAGGTCGAGACGATCGCCACGCCGAGTCCGCCGCGGACGCGGGGGATTTCCGTCGCGCCAACGTAACGGCGCAAACCGGGAGAGCTGACGCGCTTGAGGCCTTCGATCACGCTTTTCTTGCCGTTGAACTTCAGGGCGATTTTGAGGGTCTTCTTCGTGTCGCCCTCGACCGAAACGTCGGCGACGTAACCCTGGGCTTTCAGCACCTTGGCCACACTTTCCTTGATCTTGGAATGGGGCAGCTTCACCACCGGCAACTGCGCATTACCCGCGTTGCGGATGCGCGTCAACATATCGGAAATCGGATCGCTCATTTTATTTTTTAGCTTTCGTCCTGCGTTTCGGCGCCCGCATCATTGCGGAACCGACGGCCAGCACGTTCAAATTGTTACCAGCTCGCCTTCGTCACACCGGGAATCAAACCATTCAACGCCGCCTCGCGGAACGTCAAACGGGAAACCCCAAACTTGCGCCAATAGCCACGGCGGCGGCCGCTCATCGCGCAGCGGTTCACCACGCGCGTCGGACTCGCGTCCTTCGGCAGCTTCGACAGGCCCACGTAATCGCGTTTCGCCTTCAATTCGGCGCGGATCGCGGCGTATTTCTTGACCGTTTCTTTTTTGCGGTTGTTCCGCTCAATCCATGCTTTCTTGGCCATAAAAATTATTTTTCGGAGAAGGGGAAACCCATCTGCTTGAGCAGATCCAGCGCGAGCGCGTCGTTCGGCGCGGTCGTCACCATCGTGATATCCATGCCCTGCACGCGCTTGATCTTGTCCAGTTCGATTTCCGGGAAAATCGTCTGATCCGAGACGCCGAACGTGTAGTTGCCCCGGCCGTCAAACTTGCGCGGCGACAAACCACGGAAGTCACGGATGCGCGGCAGCGAGGCCGCGACCAGCCGGTCGAAAAATTCAAACATCGCGTCCCCGCGCAGCGTCACGCGGCAGCCGATGGGCTGGTTTTCGCGGAGCTTGAAGCTGGCGACCGCCTTCTTGGACTTGCTGATGACGGGCTTGCGGCCGGTGATCATCATCAAATCCTTCGAGGCGTCATCAATGGCGCCCTTTTCAAGCGAGGCGCTGATGCCCATGTTCACGACAATCTTCGCGAGCTTGGGGATCTGATGAATGTTCTTGAAGTTGTGCTTGGCCTTCAGGGCCGGCACCACTTCGTCGGTATATTTTTTGTAAAGTCGGGATTTCATTTTTCAGGTCACGGATTTGGCCGTGAAATTTTACGCGGCGGCCGCCTCGGCCTTTTTCACATTCGAAATGTGGATGGAACCTTCGCGCTCAACGATCGCGCCGTTCGGGTTCGACTGGCTCTTTTTGGTGTGCTTCTTGATCATCTGCAAGCCTTCGACCACGACGCGCTGCTTTTCAGTCAGCACGGCGATGATCTTGCCGCTCTTGCCTTTTTCCTTACCGGAAATGACCGTGACCTGGTCGCCTTTTTTAACGTGAAATTTTACCATAATCAGATGACCTCCGGCGCGAGTGAAATGATCTTCATGAACTTCTTTTCGCGCAATTCGCGGGCAACCGGGCCGAAGATGCGCGTGCCTTTCGGGTTCAATTCCTTGTCAATGATGACGCAGGCGTTGCTGTCAAAGCGGAGGACGGAACCGTCGCTGCGCTTGATGATCTGGCGCGTGCGCACCACGACGGCGTCATGCACCTCGCCCTTTTTCACCGAGCCATCCGGCGCGGCTTCCTTGATGTGGACCTTGATGACGTCGCCGATGCCGGCATACGTCTGATTGCGGCCCAACACGCCGATGTTCCAAGCGATCTTGGCACCGGTGTTGTCCGCCACATCCAGACTGGAACGAACTTGCAACATAAAAAATTAGATCAAACGGCTGCGGTTTCCACGGCGCGCTCGACGACTTCGATGAGTGTCCAGCGCTTCAATTTCGACAGCGGGCGCGATTCCTCGATGCGCACCGTGTCGCCGACTTTCGCGGCACTCTGCTCGTCGTGCGCGTAAAATTTCTTGTAGGACGTGACAATCTTCTTGAACTGCGGATGCGGGAAACGGCGTTCCACGCGCACCACGATCGTCTTCGTCATCTTGTTCGAGACGACTTCGCCGACGCGCACTTTGCGCTTGCCGGTCGCCGTCACATTGGTCGTTGCTTCAGCCATACTCAATTATTTAGCCGCCGGTTTTTTTGCCTGGTTGCCCAGCGCGGAGATGCGGGTCTCGACGCGCGCAATGTCCTTGCGCAACGTGCGCAGGCGCGCGGGTTTCTCCAACTGCGCGCTCGCTTGTTGCAGGCGCAGGTTGAACATCTCGTGCCGGAGGTCGCGGCTTTTGGCCGACAATTCCACCAGCGTCATGTCTTTGATTTCAGCAAATTTCATGGCAATCAGGCCGCGCGATGGCGCGAAATAAACTTGGTTTTGATCGGCAATTTGGTCGCGGCGAGGCGCATGGATTCGCGCGCTTCCGCCTCGGTGATGCCGTCCACTTCAAACAAAATGTTCGCGGGGCGGATGACGGCCACCCAGCCTTCGAGGGGCGCCTTGCCCTTACCCATGCGCGTTTCCAACGGCTTCTTCGTGTAGGATTTCTGCGGGAAAACCCGGATCCACATCTTACCCTTGCGCTTCATGTGGCGGGTGATCGCCACGCGGCAGGCCTCTAGCTGCTTGCCGTCCATCCAGCAACGTTCGAGCGCCATCAAACCATATTCGCCGAACGCAACGGTGTTGCCGCTCGTCGCCAGCCCCGTGCGACTGCCACGGTGCATCTTGCGAAATTTTACTCTTGCCGGCTGCATTGCCATAAATTCGGTTTCTTTCTTAAAAAATTAGTTGGCGACCGTCGCCGCTGCGGTTTTGTTTTCGGCCTTCTTCGCCGGCTTGTTGTCGCCCTTGCAAATCCAGCACTTGATGCCGAGCTTGCCGTACATCGTCTTGGCTTCAGCGAAACCATAATCAATGTTCGCGCGCAAAGTGTGCAACGGAACGCGACCCCAACGCTGGGTTTCCACCCGGGCGATTTCCGAACCACCGAGGCGACCACCGCAACGGATCTTGATGCCCTCGGCGCCAAAATCTTTCGCCGTCTGCACGGCCTTCTTCATCGCGCGGCGGAAGGAGACACGGCGTTCGAGCTGCAACGCGATGCTTTCCGCGACCAACTGCGCGTCGAGTTCGGGCTGCTTGACTTCGACGATGTCCACGTAAACTTCCTTGCCGGTCTTCTTGCTCAATTCTTCCTTGAGCTTGTCAATCTCGGTGCCCTTGCGGCCGATGACCACGCCGGGACGGGCGGTCAAAATCGTCACACGGCAACGGTTCGTCGCGCGCTCAATCAAAACCTTCGGCACCGAGGCGCCTTCGAGCTTCTTCTTGAGCAGGTCGCGGATCTGGCGGTCTTCCGTGAGCAGCTTGCTGAAATCTTTTTTGTCGGCATACCACTTCGAGCGCCAGTCTTTGTTGACCGCGACGCGTAAGCCGATTGGATTAGTTTTTTGGCCCATATTATTCGTCGGACAAAGTGATTTTGACGTGGCAGCGGCGCTTCAGGATCGGGCCGGCGGAACCGCGGGCCTTGGGCTGAAACCGCTTGAGCGTCGTGGCCGTTCCGGCAACCGCTTCCTTGATGCGCAGCGTTTCGGGACGGAGCTTGTTGTTGTTTTCCGCGTTGGCAATCGCCGACTTGAGCGTCTTGGAAACCACGCGGGCACCCTTGCGGGGCACGACGGCGAGAATCTCCAGCGCCTGGAGCGCCGGCAAACCCTGAACCTGCCGCACCACCTCGCGCATTTTCTGCGCGGACATCGGGATATTTTTTTGGATCGCGAAAACTTCCATAAACTATTTGGCCTCCGCCTTGGCGGTGTGAGCGCCGTGTTTCTTGAACGTGCGGGTCAGCGCAAATTCACCGAGCTTGTGACCAACCATGTTTTCCGTGACGAACACAGGGCTGAAAATCTTGCCATTGTGGACGTTGAACGTCAGGCCGACAAACTCCGGGGAGATCGTCGAACGGCGCGACCACGTCTTGATGGGCGTCTTCTGGTTGGTGGTCCTGGCCTTCTGGACTTTGTCCAGCAGGTGAAAATCAGCGAACGGGCCTTTTTTAATCGAGCGTCCCATAAATTATTTCGTCTTGATCGGCAGTCCGTTGCGGCGAACCACGATAAATTTGTTGGAATATTTGTATTTCGGACGAGTCTTGCCACCCTTCGCGACCTTACCCCAGGGCGACATGAGCTGCTGCCAGCCGCCACCGCCCTTGGATTTGCCCTGACCGCCACCGTTCGGATGGTCAACCGGGTTCCGCGCCATACCGCGCGTGATGCCGCGATGACCGCGATGCCGCGTGCGTCCCGCCTTGCCCAAAACCACATTCTCATGCTCCGTGTTGCCCACCTGGCCCATGGTCGCATAGCATTCTTCGTTGACCTTGCGGATTTCACCGGAAGGCAGGCGAATCTGCGCGTAACCTTCGTCCTTGGACATCAAGGTTGCCGCACCACCCGCTGAACGGACGATTTGACCGCCACGACCGGGCGTCAGTTCCAAATTATGAATCGCGCTGCTGACGGGGATCGCCTTGAGGGGAAGCGCGTTGCCGATTTCCGGCGGAGCCGTCGGACCGCTGTAAACCTTCTTACCCACCACGATGCCGACCGGGGCGATGATATAGCGCTTCTCGCCATCCGCGTATTGCAGGAGGGCCAGGCGCGCCGAACGCATCGGATCGTATTCAATCGCCGACACCGTCGCTTCGACGTTGTGCTTGTTGCGCTTGAAATCCACGAGGCGGATTTTCTGCTTGTGACCGCCGCCGATGCCGCGAGCCGTCACGCGGCCATACATATTGCGGCCGCCAGTCTTCTTGCGGATTTCCACAAGCGACTTCTCCGGCTTCGTCTTCGTGATGTCGCTAAAGTCCGCGATCGTGATGTATCGCGTGGACGGCGTTAGCGGTCTAAATGTTTTAACGGGCATAATGACTAAAGTTTTTTTTCAGCAACTTTTTGAAGTAAGCGAGCCATCAATCCTGTCCCTGCTGGGAATCAGTTATCGGTTCACAAACAATGCTGTCCTGCCGACCTTTCGGGCGTCGAGGAGCGGTGAAGTTATCAAATGCAAAATTGATTGCAATACTTTTTTAATTTTTTTTTCAGTGGGGTGAAAATTTTCAGAAGCAAGGCACCACGAGGATCACCCAGCCCGCGAATCACCGCCCATTCAACAGCGCGGAAGGGCGCTGAATTCGCCGCGGAATTCGCGGTGATTCGGGAAATTCGTTTCCCTTGCTTACGCCCGTGAAGTTTGCGGTTCAACCGATTTTTAATTTCAGCGTGTCAGCATTTGTTTAGCCGGAAACATTCTTTTGAACCACGGATGGACACGGATTAACACGGAGGGAACCCGGGAAAATAACACTTCCGCTGACCGCCACCCAGCGCCAGCCCGCACCACCGTTCGATGGGCGCAGTGGAAACGCCAAACTTGCCTTGGTAAATCCGGGTTGAAATCTCTGCAAAAGTCGGTTTGGCAGCGAAAGGGAGCGCCGAGCACCGTCTCGGCGCGTTGACAAACATTTAGTTCGGGCCGAGACGGTGCTCGGCGTTCCGACTTTTGCAGAGATTTCGGGTTCATCTGTGTCCGTCTGTGGTTGAATTTTTTCTTCAGCCGCAGTCAATGCTCACCCCACCAAATCATCCGCAGCACGCTGGCCACCTTGGCCGGAAACGAATCCTTCGTCTTCATTCTCCCCAAATTAAGTTGGACAACCGCGCGCGTCCGGCGCAACCTCGAATTCATGAAACCGGACCGGCGGCTCTTGGGAAATGACAGGCTGCAAACCCTTCTGTCCATTGTCGGTTAGGCGGCTTCGCGCATTACCCATAAACCAACTCCAAACCCAATCATGCA
Organism: uncultured Bifidobacteriaceae bacterium; assembly: GCA_964444085.1. Lineage (GTDB taxonomy): Bacteria > Verrucomicrobiota > Verrucomicrobiia > Limisphaerales > UBA11358 > UBA11358. Next base: position 10,498 of record CAYUGC010000030.1, read on the forward strand.
ACCACACTTTATGGAATCACTCGGAGGATTATTCGCGCTGGTCTATTTCATTTGCGTCATAGCCATCATCATTTACCTCATTCGGCTTTTAGGCCGGTTCGTCAGCGCACACGAGCGAGTGGCGAGCGCGCTTGAGATTTTGGCGCGCAAGCTGAAGGATGACGCCAAGCCGTGAGAGTTGATTTTATGCAACCATTCCGCTTCTTGCTTTATTGTTTGAGTGCCATTGCCGGCATTTGTGGATTCGTGGTCGGCGGCAGCCCGCTCTTTGAATACGAATACAACCGCTTGCTCGGGTACAGCTTTACTTACAGCGTTGATGAGCTTTACCGTGGAGCTATCATTTTGCTCCTTTCGCTTAGCCTGCTGATTCTGGTTCATCTCGGTCATCGACTAGCTGGGGCTTTCAGTGTCGGCTTGCCCAAGAAGCCGGAAGCGTCAGACTTGGCGAAGAAGTCAGAAGTATGACGACCATAACGCTTAACAAGTCACTAACCGCCGTTAGCGCGGTTGGGGGTGGACGAACGACGGAAGGCATGGAAGAAAGTCAGGGTTGACGCCCGCCCTCACCTAAATCCTCTCCCCCAGGAGAGGACTTGCACCTTCGCGCTGCCACCTTTCCGGCAGACCCTACGGCCAGTCCCGTCGCCGGTTTTACCAAAGACGCGGCGCGCGTTTCTCCTTCTCCCTGGGGATAAGGCCGGGATGAGGGGCGACGTGAAGCCATTCAGTTTCCCGCCTCCAGCATTGCCCGGCGCGCGCGTTCAGTTAAATTACCCGCGTGAAATCCAAAGGCACAGTTTACTTGGTTGGTGCGGGTCCCGGCGATGCCGGCTTGCTAACGTTGCGCGGTGCGGAATTACTTCGCCGCGCCGAAGTCGTCATCTGCGACGTGCTGGTGAATCCCGAATTGCTCCGGTTCGCGCCGGCGTCCGCCGAAATCATTGCGCGCGGCAACCACAAGCGCGCGGGCGGGCTCTCGCAGGAACAGCTCACCGAACTCATGCTCGCCCGGGCCCGCGCCGGCAAAATCGTCGTGCGCCTCAAGGGCGGCGACCCGTTCATCTTCGGCCGCGGGGGCGAGGAAGCCGAGGCGCTCGCGGCGGAAAAAATTCCGTTCGAGGTCGTGCCCGGCGTCTCGTCCGTCGTGGCGGCGGCGAATTACGCCGGCATTCCCCTCACCCACCGCGCGCATTGCTCCAGCTTCACCGTCTTCACCGGCCACAGCGATTCCCATGACGACGCCACGGCGTTGCGTTACGAACAGATCGCCAAAATCCCCGGCACCAAGGTCGTGCTGATGGGCATGGATAATCTCGCCGACTGGACGAAGTCGCTCATCGCCCACGGCCTGAATCCGGAGACGCCCGTGGCCGTCGTTCATCGCGGCACGACGGGCCGGCAAAAATCTGTCGCCGGCACACTGGCGACGATTGCCAAACTCGCGGCGAAGGAAAAGATTTCGCCGCCCGCCCTCACCATCATCGGCGACGTGGTGAAGCTGCGCGGTAAATTAAACTGGTTCGAGTCGAAGCCGCTGTTCGGCCAGCGCATCGTCGTCACGCGGCGTTCGGAACAGGCGGGAACTTTTGCGCAACGCCTGGCGGAACTCGGCGCGGATGTTTTGGAAGTGCCGACGATCAAGCTCACGCATCCGACCGAGCGCGACGCCATCATTGACTGCCTGCTGGAATTGAATTCCTACGAGTGGTTCATCTTCACCAGCGCGAACGGCGTGACGGCGTTTTTCGATTTGTTTTTCAAGCGCTTTCAGGATTTGCGCGACCTCGGCGGCGCGCGCATCGCGGCGGTCGGCCCGAAGACGGCGGAGGCTTTGCGCGCCCTGCATTTGCAGGTGGACTTGCAGCCGGAGGAATTCATCGGCAAAAAAATCGTGGACGCGTTCAAGAAATATCAGGACATCGAAAACGTGAAGATGTGCCTGCTGCGCGCCGAGGTGGCGAACAAGGAGCTGCCCGACGCGCTCATGGAGGAAGGCGCCATCGTGGACGACATCGCCATCTACAAAACCGTGGCCGAGACCGAGGATCGCACCGGGGCCGGCGACCGCCTGCTCGCGGAAGGCGCGGACTGGGTGACGTTCACCAGCAGCTCGACGGTGGAACACTTTCATGCGCGTTTTGATTTGCCAAAGCTGGTGAAACAATTCCCGCAGCTAAAGCTCGCATCCATCGGACCGGAGACGACCAAGGCCATCACCGCGCTCGGCCTCAAGCCCGCGCTCGAAGCCAAGGAACACACGACGGATGGCTTGATCGCCGGACTGCTCAAGGCCACGAAGGCATAGGCAGCGTTTATCATTGAACCTGAACCTGCTTGGGGGAGACCCGTTGATTGCGGGTGCGCCGGAGCCGGAAACATTCAGTTGAACCACGGATGGACACGAATTAACACGGATGGAACCAGGGAAAATAACATTTAGCCGGTCTGAAAAAGGTGGCGTCGGCCATCTTGGCTGACGTAGAGCCGGGGCTTCCAGCCCGGCGGAACGGCGTCGCCACCGGGAAAATTATGGTGAAATGCGAGCGTTTCGACCGGTGGACGGTTTTTCCGGGCGGCAAGATGCCGCCCTCCACGTCAGGCAAGGATGCCTGACGCCACATTTTCAGACCGGCGCTCAAGTCTTTTCTGGATTTGGCCGATATCCGTGATGAGATTTTCCTGGAAGATCAAAAATCATGACTGAAATCGAAATTACTGACATACCGCCGCTGCGCTCGGGCGAACAGTCCCTGCTGGCCATGCACTCGCTGCTGAACGTGTTCAACGTGCTGCGGGGCGAACTGGTCATGATTGGTCTCTCGCTGGCCGGCAACGATGAACTGCTCGTGCGCGGGATGGCCCTGTGCGATCAATGGACGGCCAGCCTGCTCGATCCGGTGGCCGGCCTGAAGGGCGCGCGGCGGGTGGACGAACACGCCCGGACCATTTTTGCGGAAATTGACGCGGCGATCGCCGCTCATCCCGAGACGGGCGCGGACGCCGGGGTGGCGGAATCGGTGGCCAACTTGCAGGCGGTTTTTGATATTTTCCGGGTGCGGGCGCGCGAATTACTCGCCCGCGCCCAACATCCGGATCGTTGGGAACCATTTTTGATCGCCGACCTGCGGCAGAATTTCCTGGACGTGTTCGCGGCCATCGAGAAGCACAGTCACGGACGCTACCGGATCATCTACAACGCCGCCCGGCAAGCGCCACACGACTACTACGTTGATTTCAAATTGGAGAGCAGCGGCGGCGACCGCCTGGTCATGCCCGCCGTGTTTCAGGACGTGATGCGCGACCTCATTGCCAACGCCCGCAAATACACCGCCCCCGGCGGTCACATCACCGCGGCGTTGTATGAAGATGCCGAAGCCTTGCGCTTCCTGGTGGAAGACACCGGCCGCGGCATTCCCGAAGACGAACTGGAAAAGGTGGTGCAGTTTGGCCAACGGGCCAGCAACGTCGGGGAGGTGCGCACCATGGGCGGCGGTTTTGGACTGACCAAGGCCTTTCTGGTGACCAAACAATTTGGTGGCCGGTTCTGGCTTGCCTCGCAGTTGGGGGTGGGAACCCGTGTGCGCATCCAGATCCCCCGCCCCAGTGTGGCGTGTGCAAAGTAAAGCCCCCTTCAAATTTCAGCCGTGAAAACAAGCAGTCTCGCTATTATCGTTTTTAGGCTTTTGTGAAAATAGCGGGTGGATGATGTGGCGCAGTGGCGGGATGCGGTGAAGTTCCCGGCGGCCGGATGGGCCTTGAACAAAGAAAAAAGCCCAGACACTACTCCGGGCTTCTTTAACAACACTTGGTTTTTCGGTTGGGGCACTACTCCCAACGCCAAAAGACTATCAGGTGGCAGATATCACTTCGGCTGCCGCTGGTAAGGGCTTGAATGAAATCATCGCGGTGGTTTTCACCACTCTGCTGCGGACGTAATCGCGGTAATCGGCGAGGACGTTGGAATGGAGGTTGAATATGCTCATAACTTACATTCGTCAAGAAGTTGCCGGACAAAGCCGACTGCATCTGCTTGCGTATCCGCGTCCGGTCGTCCGTAAAGAAATTCCGCCGCGCGCCTTGGCCCGGTGGAATCGGCGTCTTGAAAATCACCGCGCAGGTATTCCATCGCCTTGATTGCGCTCGCATCGGCGAGCAACGGCCGCAGTTCCGCCGCCACGTCCGCTACTCCACGTCCGTAATTTCGGAGCAGGTAAAACAAATCGTAAGCGTCCTTGTTCTCACCACGAATGCGGAAAGCGAGCGCTTTCAAAATGACAAATGCACCCGCACCGCAAACCCGGATGTCCCGCCCTGGTTCAACATTTTCGCCGACGATGGTCTTCCCGCTTAATCTGATCATCCGGTTATTCTTGAACGCCAGATGCAATCCAGGCGCGATGATCGCCGCCCAATCTTTCGTCAGGGGAAATACGCTGCCGGGTTTCGCTGCCGGGTTTTGCGGCTCAATCAGAAAATCCACCGTCACCGCCGGGTCACTGATGCGCCAGCGTTGCCGGGTGAGTTGCCCCTCATCGTTCTTGTCGGGCGTGAATTTGGCGCTTCGCAGACGCTCGGCCACTTCCTGATACCGCGCTTCACCCACCAGCGCGAACGCCAGTCCCAAATCCAAGTCCATCGTGCCGACATGGGCCGTGACATTTTCCGGCAGGTTTTGCTGGTCAATCAACAGCGACGGCACAAGGCCGCCCACGACCACCAGTTCAGGCATCAAATCGCCGAGCTTCGTAGCGAGATACAGGCACGTGGCTTTTACCCGCGCGACCTGGTCGGGCGGATAACCGGCGGCGGTCGTTGGTTTTTCAGGCATGGCTTGGTTTCAATAATTTTTTGCGCAGTTCCTCGGCGGCTTCGGCAGAGCGTTCGGGATGATTTTTCAAATCCAGATAGACCTGCACGGGGTGCGCGCACACAATCCCCTCGCGCTCGGTGCTGCCGTGAAAAACTCCCGTGTCGTTCGGCTGCACCAGCCAGACATTTTCCCCGCGTTCCGTTTCGTGAAAGCCCATTTCCTGACAGGCTTCCTTGCCGGGCAGTTCGGCCACATACACCACCACCAGCCTGAACCCCGCAAAGCCCGAACACAGCCATGCACCCGCCAACCCCGTCGCCGCGTGCTCCAGCTTGCCGCGTTTCAATTGCGCCGACACCCGGCGCAAAATCTCATCGCTCGAACGCGCCGCAATATGGCCGCGCACGATATGGTGCTTGGAAAAATCATAAACCTCGCGCCACGCATCCAGCAGCGCAATAAAATCGGCGACCTTCACCGCACCCGCGGGATCGCGGGACACCAACCGCTGTTCTTCCAGTTGCCGGACGATACGGCTGGTAAAACCTTCATCCAGCCCGCTGACCTTCGCGAGTTCCCGCTGGCTGAATGCCCGCGCCGGCTCAATCAGCAAACACCGCGCGATCCGCGAACTTTTCGGGGCGAACAAACTGCGCGGACGGCCCGACTGTTTGAATTGGTTCGGCTTGCCTTCGATGTTCACTCGCAGCCCCGGCCCGACCACATGCGCATTGCCGGACAAATCCAGCCAGCCAACTTCCGCCTCCTCGCACAGTCGTTTCCCCACATCACCCATGAAGGTCACGGCCACCAGCGGAATGCTTTTCTTTCTCAACCGCACCGCAAATTCCTTGACCGAACGCGCCGCCATCGCCACCGCCGCCGCCTCGCCTTTGGTCTTGCACTCCACCACAAAATTAAAATCTCCCACCACGACTACCAAATCCACACCATCCGGCTGCCGCTGAACCTTGACGCGACTCATCGGCACGGCCAGCAATTCCGCCAGCAGTTTCGGCACTTCTGCTTCCAGTCGTTGGTGCAACACTCGATTCACCTTGTCCAAATACACCAACTTGATTACGGAGTCAAGCCGGCCAATTTAAGCAAGTTCGTGCTCTTTGTAGCCGCCGACGTAAGGAGGCGGATGAAACTCACCCCCGGCCAATCCACCTTCTCACCTCGGCGGCTACGAAACCGGCTCGCGCAACGTCGGCGGGCCGGACGGTGGCGACTCTGCTTCCCGCGCCACCGCGTAAAGCTTCCAAAACAATTCCCAGAAACCTTCTTCCAGCGGATGCAGGCGCGGATACCCAAGGCTTCGTGCGGTCGTTCCGTGTTGTATTCTTCCCGCCACAGATCAAACGCCGCCTGATCACGCCCAATCCGGCCCGCCTCCAGTTCCCGCCGGATGTCCCGATGCATCCGCTCATGCGCCCCGTTGTCCTGCGGGCACCCAGGTCGGCTCCGTTCTAAATTAATCCCCAACGCCAGCCACCACGCCGACAGCCGGCTCAACCCCAACACCGCCCGCACACTCGCAAACGGCGATCCGTTGTCGCTCCGTATCGCCCCAGGCAACCCGTGCCGCTCAAATAATCGCTCAAAACATACCTGCACCGCTTCCGTCCGCGCGCTTTCCAGCGCCCGCATCTCCAACAGCATCCGGCTGTGCTCATCCCGCACCGTCAGCGGTTCCACCCGCAACCCTTCCCGGTCGCGCCACCAGCCCTTGAAATCCACCGTCCACACCTCATTCGGCTGCGTCGCCTTCAAACCACTTCCCAGCCGCCCCGTCTCTACTGCCCGCCGCAACTTTCGCGGCACCGTCAGACCCGCCCGCTCCAGCACCCGCTTGAAACTGCTTTCACTCGGCACTTCCCCGCCGTGCTTCCGTTGATACAACGCCTGAATCTTCCGCGGCCCCCAGTGCGGATGCGCCTGCTTTAACCGCACCATCGCACACACCACCCCTTCCCCAAGCTCATCCGCATGCCCGTGCGGCCGACGGCTCAGCTCATTCAGCCCGCCCAGCCCACGCTCGAAAAATCGCTCCCGCCACTTATATCCCGTCTTTGCACTAATCCCATACTCACGGCACAACTCCCGAAAGTTCGGGTGCGCTAACGCTTTCATCACAAACTCCATTCTTTGGTCCATTTTTAGGTTCTCTTTCCAAGGCATTCAAAACGTCTCCCAACGTCCTAGCCTTTTGTAAAGTGTTACCTATGTATTGAACCATCCCCGTTACCTATGTTCTGAACCTGAACCCCGGATCTGAAAATGGGAAAAGAACGGTGTCCGAATCCGCATCGACGGACGGGCGGAGCCAGCGCTCCCACAAGCCGGCCATGCAGAAGAATCCGCCATCCTTGCGCGTGAATCGGAACGGCTGCTTACCGGTGGGTGTGGTCTGCCATTGCGCAATGCAATGTTTCGGGCGAAAATCGCCGTCCGCCGCCAGACTGGAATTGCAATGGCTGATGGTTTTCATTAGAATGGATTAATAACCCAATATCACAGCCACCCCATGCGTAAAAAAAACTCTGGCCGGACGCGCCGGCGTTCTTGGCGCGGGCATTGCGGCTGGCGGTCATTTTTTAACCACTGATGAAATCCCGCCCCGCCATTGATCCCGCCACGTTGCGCCGCGCGGCGGAGGCCAGGTTGAAAACGCGGGCGGCGAAACCAGCCCGGCTTCAGGACGAAGCCGACCTGCGGCGTGCCCAGCAGGAGTTGGAAATCCACCAGATCGAACTGGAGCTGCAAAACGAGGAGCTCCAAGCCGCCCTGGAGGAGGCCACCGCGGCGCAGGAGCGCTACACCGACCACTTCAACTTCGCGCCGGTGGGCTACTTCAACCTGACGGCCGATGGCACCATCAAGGTCGTAAACCTCAAGGGTGCCAGCCTGCTGGGACTTGCCCGCACCCGCTTGCTGAACCAACGCTTTGGACAGTTCATGGCCGAGACCGACCGGAGGGTCTTCGTGAATTTTCTGGCCCGGGTTTTTACCACCGGTGCGAGCCAGGCTTGCGAACTCGCGCTGCGGCGGGCCGGCCAACCGCCGCAGCCCTGTCTCTTGGAAGCCACGCGCTCTCCCGACGGCCAGGAATGTCGCTGCGTGTTGATTGACATCACCGAACGCAAACTGGCCGAGGAAGCGCTGCGGGACAACATGGCCCGGCTGATGCGCCAGGAACTGGGCCTGACCGCTTTGAGCAAGAAGGAACTCCTGCCGGACGGTGATCTGCTCACGGCTTTGCGCCGGATCACCGAAGTATCCGCCCAGACGCTGGGCGTCGAGCGGGTCAGCGTGTGGCGCTACACCGAGGATCGCAGCAAGGTGCGTTGCCTGGATTTGTATGAACTCCACGAAAACCGGCATTCCACGGACCAGGAACTGGCCGTGGCCGATTACCCCAATTACTTTCAGATGCTGGCCGAGCGCGACGTGATTGCGGCGGATGACGCATGTGCGGATTTGCAGACCTGCGAGTTTGCGGACGGCTATCTGAAGCCGCTCGGGATCACCTCCAAAATGGCCGCGCCGGTTCAGGTCAAAAGCGTGTTGAACGGCATGGTCTGCCATGAACACGTCGGGCCGCCCCGGCATTGGACGGCGGACGAGCGGACCTTCGCCATCGCCGTGGGCAATTCCGCCTCCCTCGCGCTGGAGGAATGGGAACGCAAACAGGCGGAGAAGGCGTTCCGGCAATCGCAGCAGGCTTACGCGGCCCTGGTGAACACGGTGGACGGCATTGTGTGGGAAGCCGACGCGCAGACCTTCCGTTTTTTGTTCGTCAGCCAGATGGCCGAGCGGCTGCTGGGCTACCCGACCGAGAACTGGCTGAATGATCCAAACTTTTGGCGCGACCATCTGCATCCGGAAGATCGGGAGTGGGCCGTCAACTATTGCGTCGAGGCCACCCGGCGCAAGGAGGATCACGATTTCCGCTATCGCATGATTGCGTCCGATGGCCGGGTGGTGTGGCTGCATGACCTGGTCAACGTGGTGGTCCAGTCGGATCGCCCGGTGAAATTGCGCGGCATCATGATGGACATCACGGAGAACAAGCTGGCCGAGGAGGAACTGCGCTGGAAGACCGCCTTGTTTGAAGCCCAAATGGATTCCTCCATTGACGGCATACTGGTGGTGGACGGCCAGAGAAAAAAAGTTTTCCAGAACCGGCGGCTGAGCGAGGTGTGGAAAATCCCACCGCATATTGTCGATGATAAGGATTATGCCGTGCAGTTCAAATTTGCCACGAGCCGGACGAAAAAACCCAAACAGTTCACTGAGAAAGTGGACTATCTCTATGCTCATCCGGACGAGGTCAGCCAGGACGAGATTGAATTGATTGACGGAACCATTCTGGATCGTTACTCGTCGCCCGTCCGGGACACGGCCGGGAAATACTACGGCCGGATCTGGGCGTTCCGCGACATCACCGAGCGCAAGCTGGCCGAGTGCGAGATCCAGCGGCAGGCGGCTTTCGCCCACTTCAACCCCAACCCCGTGCTGGAATTGTCCGCGCTGGGTGAAATCATGTATTTCAACGACGCCGCCCGCCAGATGGCGCACACACTCGGCCAGGAACATCCGGCCCAGATTCTGCCGCCCAATGTCGCCGCCATCGTGCGCGACTGCCTGACGACAACCCAGCCGCTCCTCCGGCTGGAAACGCACGCCGGGAAACGCACGCTCTCGTGGTCGTTTTTCCCCGTGGCACTCGGCCCCGTGGTGCATTGCTACGCCGGCGACATCACCGAGCGAAAATTGATCGAAGAACAGTTGCGCCAGTCCCAAAAAATGGAGGCCATCGGCCAGCTGGCGGGCGGCGTGGCGCATGACTTCAACAATATTCTCGCGGTCATTCAGATGCAGGCCGACCTGACCAAGGCGGAGGACGGCATTTCCCGCTCCCAACTCGAAGCCGTCAACGAAATCATCAATGCCGCCGAACGCGCGGCCAACCTCACCCGCCAGCTCCTGCTGTTCAGCCGCAAACAGGCGTTGCAGTTGCGCGACCTGGACCTGAACGAGGCGGTCACCAACATCGCCAAAATGCTGCAACGCGTCCTCAGCGAGGATATTCAGATGCAGTTCAAGTTTCATCCCCGGCGATTGTTGATCCATGCCGATGCGGTCATGATGGACCAGATCCTCCTGAACCTGACCGTCAACGCCCGCGACGCCATGCCCAAGGGGGGCCGGCTGGTCATTGAAACGGCGGCGGTCGAGTTTGATCCGGCCACGGCGGCACAAACCGCCCAGGCCCGGCCCGGTTCGTTCACCTGTTTGCATGTGACCGACACCGGCTGCGGCATCTCCCCGGAAATTTTTCCCAGGATTTTTGAGCCGTTCTTCACCACCAAGGAGGTCGGCAAAGGCACCGGCCTGGGACTGGCCACCGTGTTCAGCATCGTGCAGCAACATCACGGCTGGATCAACGTCCACAGCAAAGTCGGCCAGGGCACCGCCTTCCAGATTTTTCTCCCGCGCCTGACCCATGCCGTCAAAGCCAAAACCGCCTGGTCGGCGCTGGCCGCCGTCGCCGGCGGCAACGAAGCCATTTTGCTGGTGGAGGACGATTCCTCCCTGCGCGCCGTCATCCGAATCTCCTTGTCACGCCTGGGTTACCGCGTGCTGGAAGCCGCCACCGGGGTCGAAGCGCTGGCGGTCTGGAAACAGCACCGCGACGAAATCCGCCTGTTGCTGACGGATCTCGTCATGCCCGGCGAACTGACCGGAATAGAACTCGCCCAGCGGCTGCTGCTCGAGAAACCCAAGTTGCGCGTGATTTACGCCAGCGGTTACAGCGCCGAAATTGCCGACAAGGATTTTTCCCTGACGGAAGGCGTCAACTTTCTCCCCAAGCCGTTTGAGGCCCGCAAGCTGGTGCAAACCGTGCGTAACTGCCTGGACAGTTCACCACCCGCAACCTGAAAAGCCGCCTCACTTCAACAACGCCTCGGCGTGTTTGCACGCGGCGTCGGTCTGACCGCCGAGCATCCGCGCCAGTTCGGTGACGCGCGCTTTTTTGTCGAGCAAGGTGATCTCGGAAATTGTCCGGCCATTCTTCACCGACTTGTTCACGAGCTTGGAGACGCGGACGCAGGCCATGTCTTCGGCGGGATACGGCCGCAACAAAGTTTTCAGGAACTGCGGTTCGAAGCGGTCGGGTTGCATCCACCATTGGTAAACCGGCTCGCTTGACATTCGCGCTTTCAGAGATGCGCCCATCGTAGATTGGCGTATTGACACCACTACTCGCATTTGCCTAGTTTGGATGATGCAAGTCGAAAGAGAAAACCGCCCGACCACTCCTCAAGTAATATTGGGGGCTGGCGAGCACAGGCGAGCACAACAGTGACAACCTCTTATCCCTGTCAGGCTTACATGTTTCGACAGACCCAAGATTTGACAAGAATTTTTCTGGTCGGCTTATGCAAGTCTTTTTGTATGTGACCGACGAATGCAATTTGCGATGCACGCAATGTTATTACAAGCCTTCCTTAAAAAAACATCACGCTGAGATGCCAACTTCTGTGGCTCTCGCGTTAATGAACAAGTTTCGGAAACTCGGTGCAATCAAGATTTCGTTTCTCGGTGGCGAACCCACGCTTGGCATTTCATCGAGGACCTCGCCGCCAAACCGCATCCGAAACCGACGGAACTGATTGCCGGCGTCCTGCATCAGGGTTGCAAGATGATCCTCGGCGGCACGAGCAAGTCGAACAAGTCGTGGTGCCTGCTCGACATGGCGATGTCCGTCGCCAGCGGACAGGAATGGTGGGGCCGCCGGTGCCTCAAGGTGCCGGTGATCTACATCAATCTGGAGCTGCAGCCCTGGGCCATTGATGAACGGCTGGCGCTGCTCTGCCATGCCCGGCCGGAATGCAAGTTCACCCCGAAGACGCTGGCGATCTGGAATCTGCGCGGCAAAAACGCCGACATGACGCTGCTCCGGCCCCGGCTGGAGAAGAAACTCAGTCAGGGCAATTTCGGCCTGATCATCATTGACCCGGCTTACAAAGTTCTCGGCGACCGCGACGAGAACGCCAACGGCGAAATCGCCAGCCTGATGAACGAGTTTGAGGAACTGGCGCAGAAGACCGGCGCGGCCATCGTCATCGCGCATCATTTCGCCAAAGGCGACAGCACGGCCAAGAATGCGATGGATCGCATGAGCGGCGCGGGCGTGTGGACGCGCGACCCGGACACGATTCTCGTGTTGACACCACATGAAGAAGACCAGTGCTTCACTGTGACCAGCATTCTCCGCAACCTGCCCCAGCTCCCCGAATTCGTGGTCGCTTGGGACTTTCCGCTGTTACGGGTCGCCAACGATCTCAACCCGGATGCACTGCGTCGGCCACAGTCCAAAAACAAGAAATGCACCGACAAGGAATTCATGGACGCCATTTTTGACGGTGGCAGCGGGAAAAGTTACGGACGGATCATCGAAGATGCCCGGACCACCCTCAACCTCAGCACCAGCACCGCTGAACGGGCGCTTAAGCGCTTGAAAGAAGCCGGGTTGGTCCAATTTTCGGGCGGACTTTACTGGCTTACCGTCAATTCCGTCACATCCCTTAAAGAGTAATGAAGGTAACTGCACAAAACCGGCAGAGAGGCAGGGACAACCCTCCTTGGGGTCGGGTTGCCCTGCCCTCACTGCCATGGTGCCGACACTGG
>CAYUGC010000031.1:0-22958 GCA_964444085.1 uncultured Bifidobacteriaceae bacterium
TCACCACTGAGTTCAAGGGGTGTCCGGCGGAATATCCCGTGGTCTTTGGCTCCTTTGTCGGCGGGCATACAAATTATGCGCAGGATCCCGGATCTGGTGACAACTGGATTGCCAAAGAGACCTGGGATTTCTTTATGAGGTTTTAATGATCAGGTGGCAGGCGGGGTTTGATGTGGGGCGCATCGTGAGTGCCGCCCGTGCGATTATCCGGTTCACCAACAATTCGGTAGGGCGTCGCTGCCGCGACGCTCTACCAGTTTTAACCACTTTGTTCACCAAAGTCGTCCCCGGCAAATCCAGCCGGTGAATCGTCAGTCGTTAAAATTAATGACTCAACTTTGGATTGAATTCACGCAGCGGTGGGTGCAATGTTCTGGCTTCCCTCAAATCTAACCAAAAACATCATTATGAAAAAACATCTATTGTTCGGCATGATTACGCTGGTGGCCGGCTCGCTCCTCGCAGCGGATGCAAGCCCGAAAGATACCGTGACTAGTGCGGCCGCCGCGCTTGGCCGCGAGGCCAATTACTCCTGGCATACGTCGGTGGCCTCTCCGGGCGGCGGGCGTTTCGGCGGCCCCAGCGACGGTAAAACCGAGAAGGACGGCTACACCTGGATTTCCATGGTCCGTAACGACGCCACGACCTTGGCCGTGCTCAAAGGTACCAACGGCGCCATCAACACGCCCGACAATGGCTGGCAATCGTTCCAGGAAGCCACCGCCGATAATGGCGGCGGATTTAACCCGGGGATGTTCCTCGCGCGCACGTTGCAGAACACCAAGACGCCCGACCAGCAGGCCGCCACGCTCGCCAATCAGGCGGCAGATTTGAAGGCGGGCACCAACGGCATTTCCGGCGCCCTGACCGAAGCCGGTGCCAAGGCCATGCTCACCTTTGGACGGCGGGGCAACGGAGACAATGGTCCCACCGTCGCGAACCCCGCCGGTTCGGTGACCTTCTGGGTGACGGATGGCAAACTCGTGAAATATGAATTCCACGTTAGCGGCACGATTAGTTTCAACGGTAATGACCGCGACATTGACCGGACGACGACGGTTGTCATTTCGGATGTGGGCACGACGAAAATCAGCGTGCCCGACGAGGCGAAGAAAAAACTGGAGTAAAAATCCAGCGCCCGCAAATCGGCGGTGGCCGGCCATTTGAAGCCGTGTCCACCGCCGTATTCGCGCCCATCGCGGCAGTCGGGTTCGTCCGTGGTTGAAAATTCTTCATGCTGCCTAATACCATGGAAACGTCCATTATTTGTGAGACTTCGCGCCTCATCTTGCGCAAGTTCAATGAAAGCGATGTGGATCCACTTCTCAGCTTTCAGGGTGATCCCGAGGTCATGTGTTTTTCCACCCGGGGACCGGTAACGCGAGAAGTCATTCAAACCAAGTATCTACCCAGTTGTTTGAAGCGGTATGCCCGAGATGGCTTGGGTCAGTGGGCGGTCGTGCGAAAAAGCGACGGGGTATGCGTCGGTGAGTGCGGCATCTGCGTTCAGGAAGTGGATGGTGAAAGAGAGTTTGAGATCAGTTATCGGATGCGCCGAGACTGTTGGGGAATGGGCCTGGCGACGGAAGCGGCCCGAGCCTGCCGCGATTACGGATTTAAGAACGTTGGATTGCGCCGCTTGATTTCAATCATCGAATCCGAAAATGTTGCTTCCATCCGGGTGGCTGAGAAAATGGGGATGACATTGGGGCGGAGCGCCTCCTTTCATGATATTCCTGTTCTGATCTATAGTGTGGCCAATGAAAACAGCGGAGCGCCGCACTGAGATTCATGCCCGGTTATATTGTCAGGCGCGGGAACTTGGTTTAATACTCGGCCACACATACCTCATGAAATTCACCTCCATGGCCAGCCTCGCGTTTGCGTTGGGCCTTTCGTTCAACCTGTCGGCGGCGCCACCGGCCACCGTTGCTGGTTTGGCGGGTCTGACCCAGGAGACCAACCCGCCAGTAAGGCCAATCCCCATTGACCCGCGCGCGATGCGGATGCAATGGGCCGTCCTTAAAGCTCAGGACATTCACCAGGTTTTGCAACTGCTCAAGCTGGGGGTGGACATCAATGCCCCCATCGGCTGCGGCACGTATGCCCCGCTGGACGGAGCCGTGGGCACCCGGAACCTGAAGCTGCTCAAGTTTCTGCTGGCCCATGGGGCCAAACCCCGGGGCCGCGAAATTGTCGAAGCCGCATTTATTGACAACCCAAAGACCGCCTTGAACTTCGTCAAAGTGCTGCTAGCAGCGGGAGTCGATCCGAACTCGACCAACAATAACGGCGGCACGGCAATATCCAATGCGGCTTATGAGGGGAATCGCCAGTTGGTGGTCCTGCTGCTCGCCCAGCCCCATATCAAAGTTGAGGTAGCGGACGGGGGCGGCTGGACGGCCCTGATGTATGCGGCGGACCACGGTTTGGTGGACATCGAGAAATTACTGATGAAAGCCGGGGCCAATCCGCGCCTCAAAAACTCATGGGGACAGACGGCTGCAGATATGGATGCAAGAGTCATTGCCACAAAAAAAGCGGCCGAGCCATACGTCTATGTCAGCGGTGGAGTGGTTAAAACCGGTTGCTATCATTGGATTCAGGGAATGACAGCGCTTGATGTCATTCACGCGGCAGGCGGTTTCACTAATTTTGTCTCCGGCCCGATTCTGATCACTCACACGGACGACACCTGCGAGATTTGGAACTATCCGCCCGCCACGATGGATGCCACCAACCAGCCGCCCGCGCTCCGTCGGAACGAGGATGTATATGTGCGAATTTTTTGAGTGCCCAGGCAAGTGGACTTGGAAACGTATTGCTTCCGCCTTCATCCGATTTCGGCGCGACGAGCCAACCCTGGACTAATTTCTGTAGCGCGTTGCCCCGCCAATTCCCATGAGCTCAGCCTGCCGTTTGAATCTGTGTCCATCAGTGTTCATCCGTGGTTGAATTTCTTTGCGCCTCCGCGTCCTGGTGTTGAAAAGATTGGCCGCCACTGCTGGCGGTCACCGCATCCGCGCAACTTCCCGCCCGCGCCGGGGTTAATTCCCTGACACATTCTTATCATGAAAACATTCATCACCCTCCTGACCGTTTTGTTCCTTGCCGCCGCCAGCCGCGCGGACACCCTCACCCTATCCAGCGGCCAGCCCGCGTCCTCCGTCACCGCCCAGTCGCCGGCCAATTACCGCATTCACGTGGACTGGCACGGCGCGCAGGGCGAGACCAATTCCCTGGAAGTCCTCACCACGGAAGGCCAGGTGGAATTCGACGGCCTGCAGAAAAACCCCGTGAAGATCAACAACAACGAGGTGCCCGCCACCCTCAAGCTCACCGCCACCCTCAAGGCGCTCAATGAAGAAAAGGGCAGACTGCGACTGTTTCTGGGCCGCACCGTCCCCTACGTCACCAGCAGTTCACCCGGCGGAAACTCTTCCTATTCCCAGATGAGTGTCGGCCTGGATTCCACCTTCCTCGTCACCTTCGGCAAACCCGTCGTCATCCAGGGCGATGCCAACGGTACCATCACCGTGCTCGTCACCCGCCTGAATGACTGAGAAACCCGCAGGCGAGGATGGCTGCGCTATACGATGGGCAGTTTTCCGGTTGAGTGCGGCCCAATTGCCGGTATGGTGAGGGACAGCATGAGCCATCAATTCGCCATCAAATGGCTGGTCGCGCCGGATGAACACGATTATCCGGCCGCCTGCTCCTACTTAAGCCTGCTCTATCCCCAAAAAACCGCGCGGGCGTTCGTCAAAAAACTGAAGCGGGCGGCGATGGCGGATTTCAAATCCAAGGATATTTTCCGGGCGTCGGCCTTGGCCCTGCTCGGCAGCAACAATTCCCACGTGCGCAAGGATCGGAAAAGAATTGAGGCGGGCCAGAAATTGTCCCCACTTCTGCTCGTTCGGGATGAGGCGCAGCGGAAAGTCCTGATCGCGGACGGCTACCATCGCTTGTGCGCGGTTTATTCCTTCGATGAGGACTCGGTGATTCCCTGCAAAATCGTCTAGACGGTAAGGGGTCCGTTCCAGAATGAATCTCATACCATGACCATTTTCAACCTTGCGGCCCAAGCATCCATCAACTTTTGAAAACCAAAATGAAATATCCGCTTCATCTCCCCGTGCTGCTGGCTTTTTTGCTGGCGGCCATCCTGCCGCTGCGCGCCGCGCCGCGCGCTGACACGCGGCTCGACGCCGGCTGGCGCTTTCACCAAGGCGACAGCACGAATGCGGCGGCGGCGGGTTTCAACGACGCCGGCTGGCTGGCTGTTTCCCTCCCGCACAACTGGGGCTGGGAACAGGCGCAGGCGGGGAAGGATTATTATCGCGGGCCGGGCTGGTATCGGCGTGAGCTGGCCATCGCGCCGGAATCCGGCCGGAGATATTTTCTAAAGTTCGAGGCCGCGAGCTTGGTGGCTGATGCCTATCTGAATGGTAAACCGCTGGGCGAACATCGTGGCGGCTTCGGCGCGTTTTGTTTTGAAATCACCAAGCAATTGTCGCCCGGCGGCACGAACCTGCTCGCCGTGCGCGTGGACAACACAAAATTTTCCGACATCGCCCCGTTGAATGGCGATTTTTCCGTCTATGGCGGATTGTATCGCCCGGTGCATCTAATCGTGACTGGCGTGGAAAATTTCACGCCGCTGGATCACGGTTCCCCCGGCGTCGCGTGGCTGCAATCGAGCGTCTCGACCACGCAGGCGGTGCTCGATGTGACGGCGCAAATCTCCAGCGCCGACCGGCGGAGCCAGTCGCGCACGCTGACGGCAACCGTCTTCGACGCGGAGGGTAAACGCATCGCCGTCGCGGAGCAGAAAATCACGCTCGCGCCCGGCGACACCGCGCCTTATTTCCTGCGCGTCACCGTGCCGCAGCCGCATTTGTGGAACGGGCGCAAGGACGCGTATCTTTACCAGGCGGTGGTGGAACTGCGCGCGGCGGATGAAGTGGTTGATTCCGTGGCGCAGCCGATCGGCCTGCGCTATTATTCGGTTGACCCGACCAATGGATTTTCCCTGAATGGCCAGCCGTATCATCTGCATGGCGTGAACCGGCATCAGGATCGCTTCAATCAGGGCTGGGCGGTTTCCGAGGCGGATCTGGACGAGGACATTTCGCTCCTCAAGGAAATCGGCGCGACCGTCGTCCGCTGCGCGCATTACCAGCACAGCGATTATTTTTACAGCCTGTGCGACCGGGCGGGCATCCTCGTCTGGGCGGAAATCCCACAGGTCAACACCATCCGCGACAACCCCGCCTTTGAAAACACCAGCGCCGGGCAATTGCGCGACCTCATCCGGCAGAACATCAACCATCCCTCCATTTTCGTCTGGAGCCTGTTCAACGAGGTCGGCAATGGCTCCACCGAGGATCCCCACCGCGAACTCCAGGATTTGAAGATCATCGCCAACGGCGAGGATCCCACGCGTCCGACCATCGCCGCCACCTGTGTCAGCACCCTGCCGCAGATGAACAAGATTCCCGACCTCCTCGGCTGGAACATTTATCCCGGCTGGTATTCCGGCTGGGGGACCAAGGATGATTTCGGCGAGTCGCTCGACGCGCGCCGCAACGACAGCAAATCCGGCGGCATCTGCATCAGCGAATACGGTGCCGGTGCCAACGTCACCCAGCACGAGGATAATCCCAAACAGCCCGCCACCGCCGGCCAATGGCATCCCGAAGAATGGCAGGCGCTCGTCCATGAATCCGCCTGGGCGGTCATGAAAACGCGCCCATTCGTCTGGGGCACGATGGTCTGGTGCATGTTCGACTTCGGCGTCAGCACGCGCCACGAGGGCGGCGTCCCCGGACGCAACGACAAGGGCCTTGTCTCCTACGACCGACAGACCAAAAAGGACGCGTTCTATTTTTACAAGGCCAACTGGAACAGCGACCCGATGATCCATGTCACCGGCCACCGCTTCACCGACCGCACCAACGACGTGACCGACGTGAAGATTTATTCCAACGCCGCCACCGCCGAACTTTTCCTCAACGGCGCGTCCCAGGGCGTCCGCACCAACGACGGCAACTCCGTGTTCATCTGGAAAAGCGTCCGGCTCCAACCCGGTGAAAATGCCGTCGAAGCCCGCGCCGAAAAGAATGGCGTGCCCTTGACCGACCATTGCGTCTGGACTTTGAAGGCCGCCGCAACCCGCCTGCCTTGATGGTGAATCTGTGGTTCTGAAAATGAAAAGAGCCCGGACACTACTCCGGGCTCATTCAACACACTTTGTTTTTCGGTTGGGTCACTACTCCCAACGACTTTAAGATACCAAACCCTGGATTTTTGACATGTCACCAGTGTTGGGGACATGGGTTCTGAAATATCGGCAGCGGTTTGGTCCAATATGTTCAAGTGATTTCAGTGGCCAAACTCTGGCCGCAAGGAATTTCCTAGTCGCAGCCACCCTGGACAAGATGGAATGTGATCAGTGCAAGCGCTTGCCAATTTCAATATTCCGGTGGTTTTCCCGGAATACGAAGCCGCAACCATTCACGCTTCCGTAAACATCGGCAGAACCTCCCCATCGGAGATTTCAGAGATCAGCCTTACTGGCCCAGCGCCAATCAGCCACCTCCGGATCCAGGGGGCCATAAATGCAATGGACCAAGCGCGAGTGGAGCAGATTCTGATCTCCACCGCCGCGCGCTTTGCCATGTTGGAAACCACCGTCACCTCGGGGGTGCGCGGCACCATTCGCTGTTATTCTGAAAGCCCGCAGGGTGGGTTTGCGGCTGGCGCACGGATCTGTGCCGGGGATATTGTGGTGGATTTCTTTGCTGGCAGAAAACCCACGCCCCGTTTCCCAGCCTTTGTGGAGCATATCTGTGCGGAACTGCGCCGTGTTTTTGTTGAACGAATCATGGTCGTAAAGATTTGATCCACGTGAAATATCATCTCGCACTTGCCTGGGGAATTTTTTTGGTTTTCGCGGCCAACCCAACGAAATTGCCGGCGGCGTTGACGCCTGAAAAGCTCTATCAAACGGTTTTACCGTCAGTGATGACATTGGAGGTGGAGTGTCAAAGTGGCGAAAAGTTTGTCGGTAGCGCTGTGCTCGCAAGGGCAGACGATGTTGCGGTGACAGCCTGGCATGTCGTCGCGAACGCCCGAACGGTTTGGGCGGTCTTCGCTGACGGCCAACGTGTGAAAGTGATCGGGTGCATTCATCAGGATGCGTTGCGCGATCTGGCGTTGCTTAAGCTGGAAAGACCGCGACCCCATGGGCAGGCGACCTTATGCCGGGACCTGCCAGCCATAGCCGCTCGAATTTATGTTGTCGGCACACCCAAGGGCTATGCCTTTAGCATCAGTGATGGCTTGATCAGCCAGATTCAGACCGTGGACGGATTTCGCGAGTATCAACTTTCCTGCCCTCTTTCGCCGGGAAATAGCGGGAGCCCGATCTTCAACCAGCGTGGGGAGGTGATTGGCATTGCCTCGTGGACGAAGTCAGACGCACAGAACATGAGCTTCGCCATTCCCACGCAGGATTTCATACGACTCAAAATTTCCGGAGAACCGGCGACCTGGGAGCAACTGGCGGCCACTAACTCTTCGGCCTCACCTGTCAAGTTGATAAAGATCAGCCATGGCCAAGACAATACACACGAAGAAACGGCTGATGCGAGAAGCTTCACCGCATTCCAGAAATGGTATTATGATTCAATTGGTAAATCCGTTGTCGTAGCGGTTCAGGTAGAAGGACGAACCAATATCTTTGCGTTCACGGTGAAATAACCAATTTGCGGCAGATTTTCTAAAAATGTTGGCTGGTCGCTTGGGATGAAATCCAGGTTGTGATGTGGAAGTGCAATTCCCTCAACTCACTCGCCTACATACACGCCAAGGACGCCATCTTCGGTGTGAAGAAATAATTTCGGATTTCACTCAAAGGCACCCTGTTCATTCAGGGTGACTTTTTGCTTTGGGGTTGGCTTCGGCGTCAGCTTCAAGACTTCAGCTTGCATGCCTCAAGCGCCTCAAATCCCAAACGGCTCAAGTCAGCGTATTGAAGCCCGGCCGGCCTTTTGAATCGGTGTCCGTCAGGGTTTATCTGTGGCTAAAATTCTTTGCGCATTTTTGGAGTTGTGCGGTGCGGGGCGTTGGCAGAAACTCGCACGCTTTCATGAATCCCAAATTTTGTGTCGTATTGTCTGCACTGCTCATCTGTCTGGGAGCAACGCGCGTCCCTGCCCAGACCGTCGCGGACGCCGGGGCGCCAGTGGTCAGGGCGCAGGACACCAAAGGGACGCCGGACGAGCGGGCGGATCAGCTCGCCGCCGAGATGACCCTCGCCGAGAAGGTCTCCCTGCTCTCGGGTGGCCCGGACGGATTCAGCACCCGCGAGATTCCGCGACTGGGCATCCCGGGGTTCTTCATGTCCGATGGTCCCAATGGCGTGCGCAATCCGCCGAAAGGCGTGACTCCGCAGGCGTGCGCGTTCCCCGCCGGCGTGGCGCTGGCGGCGACTTGGGATGCCGACCTGGCCACGGCTTATGGCACGGCCATGGGGCTGGAAGACCGCGCGCGTGGAACTTGTTTCCAACTCGGACCGGGCGTCAACATCTGCCGGGTGCCGGTCAACGGCCGGAATTTTGAGTATTTTGGCGAAGATCCGTTTCTGGCTTCCATCATCGCGGCGAACTGGGTGAAGGCGTGCAGCGCCCAAGGCTCCATTCCCACGATCAAGCATTTTGCGGCCAACAACCAGGAGGTGAACCGCGACACGGTGGACGCCCGGGTGGATGAACGGACCCTGCACGAAATTTATCTGCCGGCATTTCGCAAGGCCGTGACGGAGGGCAGCGTGGTGGCGGTGATGTGTTCCTACAACCGGCTGAACGACGTTTATGCCAGCGCCAACGACTGGCTCCTCAACCAGGTGTTGAAACAGGAGTGGGGATTCAAGGGGCTGGTGATGTCCGATTGGGGTGCCTCGCACGCCACCACCGACGTGGCCCGTGGCCTGGACCTGGAGATGCCCAGCGGCGAGAACCTCAACCTGAAAAAAATTCAGGTGGCCATCACCAACGGCACGGTTTCGGTGACGAACGTGGATAACGCGGTGCACCGCATCCTTCGCACCTTCTTTGCGCAAGGCTGGCTGGACGCGGGCTGGCAGCCCGTGAACCATGATCTGTCCCTGGATTCACCGGCCTCGGCCAAAACCGCGCTGGCCATCGCGGAGGAGGCCATTGTGCTTTTGAAAAATGACCACCACACCCTCCCGCTCGACCGCGCGAAGGTGAAGACGATTGTGGTGGTCGGCCCGAACGCGTCGTCGCCGGACGGCGTCGTGCCGGCCAACATCGGCGGCGGCGGGAGCGGCGAGGTCAACCCGTTCACCAGCCGGATTCCCGAAGCGCGGTATCTCGATGGCATCACCAAAGCGGCCGGCCGCGGCGTCAAAGTCATGCACATCTCGATGCCGGAACCTTCCGAGGAAGAGGCGCTGACCCCGCTGGCTTTCGCGCGTACTTCTCCCGCCGGCGAGCCGGGCCTGACCCTCTCCGTGGAGGTCACGGGCAGCAACGCACCGGTTCAAATCGCTTCCTCCGTCCAGAGAAACCTCAATGTCACATGGCAGCCGGGCCAGTTGCCATTTGGTGTGCCCACCAACCGTGACGCCACGTTCACCTGGAGCGGAATCCTGACGCCGCCGCAAGCTGCGGATTATCAAATTGCCGCCACCGTCAATGCGGTTGTCACCATCGACGGCCAGACCGTCGCCCCGGGCACGATCCAGCATCTCGCGGCGAACAAACCCGTGCCCATTCGCATCAAGGCAAGTTTGCGCGCTAATCCATCCGCTGGCCGGGGACGCCGCGGCGGTGGCGGGTTTGGCTGGCGCGGAGGTCCCGGCGGCGAACGCGTCCTCCGCGTGGCGTTGACCGATCTCACCGCCCTCAAAAACGCCGACGCCGTCATCGCGTGCGTCGGGTTGAACCGCAATGTGGAAAGCGAAGGCCGGGACCGTCCGTTTGAGCTTCCGAAAATTCAGCAACAACTGATCAAGTCCGTGTCGGCGCTCAATCCGCATGTCATTGTGATCAACAACAGCGGCGCCGGCGTGGGAATGAGCGCCTGGGCCAAGGGCGCGGCGGCCATTCTGCAGGCGTGGTATCTCGGACAGGAAGGCGGCGTCGCCATCGGCGAAGTGCTCTTCGGGGACGTCAATCCGAGCGGCCATCTCGCCTCCACGTTTGACACACATTTCGAGGACAACCCGGCTTTCCCGTATTATCCGGGAAAAAAGGTCAGCGGTACGAATTATCCCGTTGAACCTTATACCGAGGGCATCTTCTACGGTTACCGTGGCTATGATCAGGCGGGCAAGAAGCCGATGTTTCCGTTCGGTTTTGGATTGAGTTACACTACTTTCCGGGTTGGCAACCTGAAAGTCGGGAAGGCGGGAACCAACGTGACGGTGGCCGTGGACGTGAAGAACACCGGAAATCGCGCCGGAACTGAAGTGGTCCAAATTTATGTGGGAGAGCGAAATTGTCCAGAGCCGAGGCCCCTGCGTGAGCTGAAGGGATTCAGCCGGGTGATGCTTAATGCCGGGGAGACCAAGCGCGTCGAGATCACCCTGCCGCGCGAGGCGTTCGCCTACTGGAGTTCGACCACAAAAGATTGGAAGATGGACGCGGGCAACCAATTCACCATCGAGGCCGGTGTTTCCGAGCGCGACATCCGCGCCCAGAAAACGCTGAAAGTATTCTAGCGGCGGGTGGAACAAACCGGGGTGCGTTGCTTGGGGATGCCGTTGGCGAGCCGGCTTCTTCCCTCATCCGGCCACCTTCTCGCATCCGATGGGCGAAGGGCATGCAGGCCGGCGCACTGGCCGCGTTGATCGGCACCGGCCGCGTATCATATAAACTGACGACAATCTTTTTGGCGGGTTTAGGTTAGAATACTACTATTGAGCATCACCATTTCCATCGTTGAGGACGATGCGCCGGTCCGAGGCGTTTTGACCGAGTGGATCCGGGGCGCCGATGGCTTCAAGTGTGTCGGCGTCCATGAAAACGCCGAGGTCGCGCTGGCCGCGCTGCCGCAGGAAAAGCCTTCCGTCGTCCTGATGGACATCAACATGCCCGGCATGAGCGGCATCGAATGTGTCCGCCGGCTCAAGCCGCAGATGCTGGGCACGCAATTCATGATGCTCACGGTGTATGAGGACCCGGATCATATTTTCAAGGCGTTGTCGTCCGGCGCCAGCGGCTATATGCTCAAGCGCACGCCGCGCGCCGAGTTGCTGGCCGCGGTCAAGGATGTTCACGCCGGCGGCTCGCCGATGAGCAGCAACATCGCGCGCAAGATCGTCCAGTCATTCCAGCGGTTCAACAGCGTCTCGCCCGCCGAGCCGGACAACCTCTCGCCGCGCGAACGTGAGGTGCTGGAACTGCTCGCTCGCGGCTATCTTTACAAGGAAATCGCCGAGTCGCTGCACATCAGCGTGCCGACGGTCAACACGCACATCCGCCGCATCTACGAAAAACTGCATGTGCGTTCGCGTTCGCAGGCCGTCGCCAAGTTCACGCACATTCCCAACGCCACCGTCGCCGAATGAAGGACGCTTCCGGTTGTTTTGCGGCGGGATTGGTCGGGCAAAAATTTTAACCATGTAAAAGGTGGTAAAGTTTTTCACGTTTTGCGGGTCGCCGTTAGTCCGCGCGAAACCTGTGAAAAAAATTAGCGCCAGTTTTTAAGTGCGAGACTCCCACATCATGAAAATCAAAACATTAGCGGCCATCACTCTGGCGGCGGGCAATTTCGTTGCCTTGGCCCAAACCAATCAGTCGGCGGACGACTGGCAGCCGGCACCCTCCAACATGCCGGGCCAGCCGTATCCCCAGGTCAATTCCGAAGGCCGCGTCCGGGCCCGCCTTCAGGCATCCCAGGCCCAGAGTGTTCAACTCAACATTAGCGGCGTAAAATTTCCGATGACCAAGGACACGAACGGCGTGTGGACTGGCGATTCGACGCCGCAAGACCAGGGCAATCACTATTACGGGCTGGTGGTGGATGGCGCCGAGGTGCCGGATCCGAACGGCGCGTTTATTTTTGGCTCCGGCGGGTGGCGCACCGACGTGGAAATTCCCGCCGCCGATCAGGATTTTTACGCGCTGAAGAACGTGCCGCATGGCCAGTTGCGGGAGCTGCTCTATTTCGGCAAAACCAGCAGCACGACCCGTCGCTGCTATGTCTATACGCCGCCCGATTATGACAAGAAACCGGGCAAGCGTTTCCCGGTGCTTTATTTGCTGCACGGCTACAATGAAAATGAAACCGGCTGGGGCCATCAGGGCCGCGCCGGCCTGATCATGGACAACTTGATCGCCGAGGGCAAAGCCAAGCCTTTCATCATCGTGATGGAAAACAGCGCCATAAATCTCCCTCCCGGCTTCGTTCCTCATGGCCCGCCGCCAGCGGGCGGTCCGCCGCGCGGCGGCGGACGCGGCATGTTTGACTTCAGCCCCTTTGAGCACGCATTGCTGAAGGACGTGATTCCGTTCATTGACGCCAATTTCCGCACCCTCGCCGATCAACCGCATCGCGCCCTGGCCGGTCTCTCGATGGGCGGCATGCAGACCCGCGCCATCGCGCCGGCGCACCTCGACACTTTTTCTCACATCGGCATTTTCAGCGGCGGCAGCATCGGCACCAACGATATCACCGACCTGAAGGCCTTCAAACAGAAGGTCAAGGTTGTGTTCGTCAGCTACGGCAGCCGTGAGCACGGCGCGGCCGGCCAAGCCGACGTCGCGGCGCTGAAGGCCGCGGGCGTCAACAGCGTCTTTTACGAATCGCCGGACACGGCTCACGAATGGCAGACTTGGCGGCGGAGCCTGCATGAATTCGCGCCGTTGCTATTCCAAAAAAAATAAGGTCTTCGCCGACCAAACATTTCGAAGGTGGCGACGAACGGTGTCTGGAAAATCTGGCTCAAGCCGATGAAGCCGAACGCCACGCCGCAGACGTTGACGTTGGCCGGCGACACGACGAGCGTCATCACCAACAGCCCGTCCGGTCGGTTCCCGCTGAAAACTTCGATGCGGGGATTGACCATTGGATTGCCAAGGCGGCTGGCGGTTGAGATTTTTGGAGATTTTTGGCGGCTTGAGACCCAAAACGTCGCATTGTCTATTGAAGGCCATGAGCAAAGCTATGACAGAAAAGGTGGAGCAAATTTTTGCTTCCGCTCTTGAAATTGAGGCCAAGGAGGATCTGAAGGCCTTCCTTGACCGTGCCTGTCAGGGAGACGAGCGGGTGCGCGCGGCAGTGGAGGACATGCTGGCCCTGCGTCCGCAGCTCGACAAAATGTTTCCGGAAGGCGGGGTGGTGTTTACTTTGACTAAAGATATTACCGATGCTTCGCCAGGGCCGGAATAACCCCTTTTAATCCCCGGCTTGGAATGTTAGGTTGAGTTCAACGACCTATGAGTGAGATTACCCTGATGCTTGAAGCCATCAAGCGGGGCGAAAATCAGGCTTCGGAACAATTGTTGCCGCTGGTCTATGAGGAGTTGCGCCGGTTGGCGGCGTCGCGCATGGCCCAGGAATCCGCCGGGCAGACGTTGCAGCCCACGGCGCTGGTGCATGAGGCGTGGCTGCAGCTGGTCGGCGAAGGCGGTCGGTCGTGGCAAAACCGCGCGCACTTCTTCGGCGCGGCGGCGGACGCGATGCGGCGCATCCTGATTGACAAGGCGCGGCGGAAATCGCGGTTGAAGCATGGCGGCGGTCAGTCGCGGCTGAACATTGAAGATTTGGAACTGGCTGAAACCACCCCGGACGACAACATCCTGCTGATCAATGACGCGCTGGAGCGACTGGAAAAAGAGGATCCCGAACAGGCGCGGGTGGTGGTGTTGAAATTCTTTGGCGGCCTGACCAATCTGGAAGTGGCGGAGAACCTGGGCATCGCCGAGCGCACCGTGGACCGCCATTGGGCCTGCGCCAAGGCGCGGCTGTTCCGCTGGATACGGTCTTGATCCAAGATGCCTGTATTATGGCGGACAAAGTCTTCTGACCGCGCGTGATTTAGATGAGCTTCCAAGCATGAACTCAGCGAAACAAATGGAAGACGCGGTGTTTTTCACCGCGTTGAACCTCTCCGATCTGGAGCAGCGAAAGTTGTTTTTGGATCAGGCCTGCGCGGGCAATCCCGAACTGCGGGCGGCGGTGGAGGAGTTGCTTTCCGCGCAGGGAAATGCCGAGCACTTTTTTGCGAAAGGAGCTTCCGCGTTCAACCTGCCGGCCGATGAGATCCCGTCGGCGCTAAAGGAAGGCATCAGCGAAAAAGTTTTTCTGGATGAACCGATCGGCACCAGGGTCGGCCCTTACAAGCTGCTCCAAAAACTCGGCGAAGGCGGCTGCGGGGTGGTTTACATGGCGGAACAGGAGAAACCGGTTCGCCGCCGGGTGGCGCTGAAAGTCATCAAGCTGGGGATGGACACGAAGAATGTCATTGCGCGGTTCGAGGCGGAGCGGCAGGCGCTGGCGCTGATGGATCATCCGAATATCGCGCGGGTTTTGGATGCCGGGGCGACGGAAACCGGTCGTCCGTATTTTGTGATGGAATTGGTGCGCGGGGTGAAGATCACTGAATACTGCGATGCGAATAATTTCGACACGCGGCAGCGGCTGGAGCTGTTCATCCAAGTCTGCCACGCCATCCAGCACGCGCACCAAAAAGGCGTCATTCACCGGGACATCAAGCCGTCGAACATTCTGGTGACGCATCACGACGGTGTGCCGGTGCCCAAGGTGATTGATTTCGGGATTGCGAAGGCGATTGAAGGCAAGCTCACGGAGCAAACGCTGTTCACGGCTTACGAGCAGCTCATCGGTACGCCGGCTTACATGAGCCCCGAACAGGCCGAGTATAGCGGACTGGACGTGGACACGCGGAGCGACATCTATTCGCTCGGCGTCTTGCTCTATGAATTGCTCACCGGCAAGACGCCGTTCGACCATAAGGAAATGATGCAATCCGGCGTCGAGGGCATGCGGCGCACCTTGCGGGAAACGGAGCCGCAGCGGCCGTCGGGTATTTTGACGACACTGCACGGGACGGAGCTGACGGCGACCGCCGCGCATCGGCACTCCGACCCGCCGAAGTTGATTTCCTTGTTGAAAGGCGACCTGGACTGGATTGTGATGAAGGCGTTGGAAAAGGATCGGACGCGACGTTATGAAACCGC
Organism: uncultured Bifidobacteriaceae bacterium; assembly: GCA_964444085.1. GTDB lineage: Bacteria > Verrucomicrobiota > Verrucomicrobiia > Limisphaerales > UBA11358 > UBA11358. The sequence continues at coordinate 15,234 of CAYUGC010000031.1, forward strand.
GAACGGGTTGCTGATGGACGTGGAGCGGTATCTGAACAATGAGCCAGTGGTGGCGCGTCCGCCGAGCCAGCTGTATCGCTTTCAGAAGCTGGTGCGCCGGAACAAAATTGTTTTCATCTCCGGCGGACTGGTGTTTTTGTCACTGCTGGCGGGCTTGGGATTGTCCACCTGGCTTTTTATTCGTGAGCGCGAGGCGCGCCATGAACAGATGATGATGCGCGAAAAGGCGGAGAGTGCGGAGCAGCGCGCCGAGGCCAGGGAAAAAATAAATCAGGCGGCGATTTATGTGCATCAGGGAAATTTCGACGAGGCCGGCACGCTGCTGGGGGAGGTGAAATCGCCGCTGCCCAAACCCAGTTACGACGGCGTATTGGCCTATCGCACCGTGGGCGAATGGCTGGCGCTGCAAGGCCGGTGGGATGAGTCTGCCAAGCGCTATCTCGGTCTGATGGAAATTGACAAGCTGGACAAGTGGGGCGCGGTGACGATTGATTATCAGGCCTGTGGCGTGGTGCTGATGGAAAGCCGCCAGTTGCGGGAATATGAGGCTTTTTGCCGGGCTTCGGTTGACAGTTTTGCCACGACCACCAATGGCGACGCTGCCGGGCGCGTTCTGAAAACGTGCCTGCTGTTGCCGCCGGACGCAAATTTGTTGCGGCATATGCAACCGCTCGGCGACGCGGCGGAGAAATATTTCCGAAGCTTGGGACCGCAGCAACTCTGGACCTGGTCGGCCGTCCCGGTGGGTCTATGGCAATACCGCACCGGCAATTTTGACAAAGCGATCGAAAGCTGCCGCCGGTGTCTGAACGAAAAAGACAAGACGAGCGCGCAAAACGCGAGCCTTCGCCTCATTTTGGCGATGTCCATTTACCAAAACGGCGCCGCGATGGCCGCCCACGCTCATCTGGGCCAGGCCAGGGAGACCATTGACGCCAGGTTCAACAAGGGGATTGAACGCGGCGACGACACAAATGGGCATTGGTATGACTGGGTTTTTACCCGCCAGCTATTGCGCGAGGCGCAGGCTTTGATGGCCGGCGATTCAGACGGGAAAGCTGGGCAAGGAGTGATTTCCCGGTGAAATAAAAGTCTTTAGTCTTAATAGTCTTCCGCCAGCCAGGAAACAACGCTGGCGTTTTTTTTGGCGGACTTCCAGGTGGATTGGCGCGTGTATGAGTGTAGCCCTAATGTTTAATCACCACCAAGGTCATTTACGCGAAGAGATTCTCTCTGTTGCTGGTGTGTGGTTGTTGGGGTATGTCGATTGAAGAAACCCCAGTTCAAGTCAATAGCCGATGCCAACAGCCATGAGGCCATCCCCGTCCAGTCACCCAGCCGGCTTTACCCTCGCAATCCCAACCCCATGAAAACCCCCATGAAAAAATCAGTCGTAAATCTGTTCGGCGCCCTTGCCTTTGTGGCGCTGTCAACTGTCTCCGTCCAGGCCGCCGGGACGGACACCTGGGTCGGCAACACCGACGCGAACTGGAACACCGCCGGCAACTGGACCACGTCCGGCGGCAGCACGCCGCCCGCCAATGGCGACTCGTTGGTGTTTGGCGCGGCGGGGTCGTCCGGCACGTCGTTAAACAACAACATCACCAGCCTGTTGCTCAACAAGCTTACCTTCAACAGCGGCGCGAGCTCGTTCACCTTTGGTGGCAATACTTTCACGCTCGGCGGCGGCATTGATGCCAGTGCGCTGACCAGCGGCACCATGACGTTCACCCCCACGATCACCATCGGGAATGGCTTTCAGAGATGGAAAGTCGGGGCTGGAGCCACTCTCGCCTTCGGCAGTCTCGGCTCCGGCGCTGATGCCACTGACTTATACACCCCAAACGGAGCGGTGACGATTATATCAGGCGCCGGCACTGTTAAAACGACCACTGCCGATGGGTGGGGTTGGCGCGGTGGTTCTGTGAGTGGCACCGGGCCGCTCGGGCCGGGGATGGTGATTGACAATGGCAACAACACCTATGACTGGGCGAGCGTTGGAAACCAAACCTCTGGAACAAGCCGCACGATTGTGGCTGCCACCTACACAACGGCGCCAGGCGGTTCGGACTCGCACAACGTGAAAGTTACGAGCAATACCACCGTGAGCGAAAATAACGCATGGGCCTCCCTTTTGGTAACTGGTTCCACCCTGACGGTTAACGGCACAGTGCTCAATCTTGATACGGGCATGATTCTGGAAAATGGCGGCACGGTCGCTGGCAGCGCGCCGGTTCAGTCCGACAATACCGACGGGCTATACATCTATGTGCCCGATACCGGCACGATCAGTTCAGTCATTCGAGATAACGGTGTTAAAAAACTCTACAAAGCCGGCCTGGGGACTTTGACTTTATCCGGGGCGAACAGCTATACCGGCAACACCGTCATTTACGAAGGCACGATCGCGGTGGGGTCCGGGATAGCTGGAACTGCCGGTGCTCATATTTCTAGTAACTTGGGTGATATTGGCTCTGGTCAAAGTCGCACCATCACCATCAATAACGGCGGCAATCTTACATTCACTGGTGGCAATGTCTTTGGTTATGATACTGCTACGCTTTCGACAGTTACCCTTGTTGTGAATCAAGGCGGTGTTTTCCAAACTGGACCAACCTCGGGCACTGGATATTTTAGCAAAATTGGGCCAGTAACTCTTAATGGAGGGACTATCTCAGTCGGAAACGGGGATAGCGGATATAAGGGGGCTCTGGCCTTGCTTGGGACGGTTACAGTGGGCGGGAGCACACCTTCTACGATCGGAATTCTCTCCGGGGCGTCGACGTTCGATGTGGTTAATCTTGGCCAAAGCAACCCTGGTATCAGTTCAGGCACTTTTAATGTTGCGGATGTGACGGGCGATTCAGGAGCGGATCTGACTGTTTCCGCGGGACTGGCTAACCAAGCGAATGCATCAGCGGCTAGTAGTATCACCAAGACTGGCGCTGGCACCATGGTCCTCTCCGCCGCGAACACCTACACCGGCAGCACCACCATCAGTGCCGGCACGCTGCAACTTGGCGCCGGCGGTTCTTTGGCCAACACGGCGATTGCCTTGAGCGGCACCGGCGCATTGGCCGTCAAGCCGGGCAGCGGCACCACCATCAACGCGGGCAGCACCGGCGCGGGTTCTGCGGGGGCAACCTTGAATTTGGGCGGGCAGACGTTTGACATGGGTGACAGCGCCACTAGCACCTTTAATCTTCAACAAAATACCAGCTTTGCCAGCACCGCGCTGACGATAGCGACTGGCGCGACCTTGAAATTTGACCTCGGTGGCACCACCACCGCCGCCGACTTGCTGGCGGTGACCAAAGCGGCGTCGGTGTCTGGCACGGTCAACGTCACGGTCAACACCATCGGTTCGACGGCCTTGGCACCTGCCACCTACAACATCATCACTGCGGCTTCGGGCTTGAGCGGCACGTGGCAGTTCACCGCCGGTGGCACCGCACAGACGGTGACGCTTGGCGGTGTGCGTTCCAACATTCATCTGAACAACTCCAGCACGGCGGTTTCGCTGACAGTCGCCAATGCCTACGCGGTCACTTACAATGGCAATGGCAACACTGGCGGCAGTGTGCCAACCGACAGCACTTCCTATGATTCCGGGGCGTCCGTGACGGTGGCAGCGGCCGGATCATTGACCAAGACAGGCTATACTTTTAATGGCTGGAATACGCAGGCCAACGGCTCCGGCACGGCCTACAGTGCCGGTGGCAGTTTCAACATCTCCTCCGACACCACGCTCTATGCGCAGTGGGCGCTCGCTTCCGCCACCATTACCACGTCATCAACCTTCCCCGGAGCCGTCAGCACGACTTACGGCACGGCTTCAAGTCCGCAGAGTGTTGCGGTTTCGGGTGCCAACCTGACCGCCAACATCACGGCCACCGTGACGACGAGCGGTTTGGAGATTTCCAGCGATGGCTCGACCTGGGGCACCACCGCCACTTTCACCCAGACCGGCGGCAGCGCGAGCGGCACGTTGTATGTCCGCCTCGCGACCAACGCCCCGGTGTCGGGCAGTTACAATTCTCAAATTGTCAGTCTGGCCAGCACGGGGGCTTCGACTGTCAATGTGTCCACGACTGCCAGTGGCAACACGGTGGGCGCGAAAACCGTGACCGTGACCGGGGCCGTGGCGCAGAGCAAAATGTTTGATGGCGGCACGGCGGCAACCCTCACCGGCACATTGAGCGGTGTGGTCAATAGTGACAACGTCACCTTGGTCGGCATGGGCACTTTCTCCAGTTCGGCGGTGGGCGGTCCTTACACGGTGACTTCCACCTCCACGTTGGGCGGCACGGCCGCAGGCAACTACACCCTGACGCAGCCCACGGGATTGACCGCCTCCATTTTGAGTTCGGCGGTCTGGACCAACACGGTGAGCGGCCTGTCTTGGAGCACAGCGGCGAACTGGTCAAACAGCATCGTTGCCACCAACGTCGGCAATACGGCGGACTTCAGCCAGGTGGACATCACAGCGGACACCACGGTCAATCTCGATCAAAACTACACCATCGGCAATCTGGTGTTTGGCAACACCGATTCGAGTCCGAACGCCAACTGGATTCTGGCCAACAACACGCTGACGCTGGCAGGCACGACGCCCACCGTCACCGTCGGCTCGCTGGGCACCGGCAAGGGTGCCACCATCAGCTCGGCCATCGCGGGCACTTCTGGTTTGACCAAGACGGGCAACGGCACGCTGACGCTTTCCGGCGCGAACACCTACAGCGGTGCCACGACGATCAGCACGGGCACGCTCTCGCTGGCCAATGCGACTGGAGCGGGGACAAGCGCCGTTGCGGTCAACAGCAGCGGCACACTCGTTCTTGGGGACAACGCTACCTATGCCAACGCGGTGACTGGTTCGGGAAATGTGAAGTTCATCTACGATACGACTGGCAATGAAATTACCCTGAATAGTTTGAGTGGTTTTACCGGAACGGTTGAGTTGTCTCTTAGCGGTGCCAACACGGGAGGCAAATTGCGGGGTAACAATCCCACTTGGAGCGGCACGTCCTCGCTGATTATTGATAATGGCACGCAAATTTACATGAACGGTAACGCGACGTTTGCGAACATCCAAGTCAGCGGAACCGGCAATAACGAAAACCGTGGAGCGATTCGCGCGCAATCAGGCACGCTCGCCGGCCCCATCTCGCTCATGGCTGACACCACCATCGGCACGGAAGGCGGCACCATCTCCGGCAATATCTCCAGCGGTGCCAGCGGCACTCAAATTTTGACGTTGGGAACAGCCAATTCGACCGGGAATTTAACTTTGAGTGGCATCCTTGGTGGCGGCACCGGCACGATTGCCTTGACCAAGACCCAAGGCGGCACAACCACCATGAGCGGTGTGAACACCTACACCGGCGGCACGACGATTGGCGCCGGCACCTTGCAGCTTCAGAACAATTCAGCGGTGCTGAATGGCAGCGAGCTGGGAACTGGCAACGTCACGAACAATGGCGGCACCTTGTATTTTTTCCCTTCTGGTTCATCCGCTGCGGTTGGCTATGCGCAAAGTTTTGTGCTCAATGGCGGCACGATTTCCAGTGAAGACGGCTTTCCTCGGCTGGCCACCGGCGCAAGCGCCACGATCAACGTGACCGGCTCGACCACGTTGCAACGCAAATGGGGACACGTCACCGGCAAGTATTTGGCGATGGATGGTATTCTGCAAGGTTCGTCGCCGTTGACGCTGCAAGGCTTTGGCGGTGCCGCTGGCGAGGGTGCAGCCATTTGGATTAACAACGCCAACAATACTTACAGCGGCACGATCACCGTCAGCGCAAACACGGGCACCGGCGGTTTTGCCATGGTGGCTGGCACCAACAACGCCTTGCAATTTGCGAACATCAATCTGGTTGGCACTGCTCCCGGCTCGGATACAACAGTTCAGAAAGGTGGTGTTCAGTTTGCGTCCGGGGTTACGGCGCCAGTGCTCGGCTCGCTCGCTGGCAGTGGAAACATTACTCTTACAGATCTGGCCGGGACTCCCGCCGCAGTCGCTTTGACTGTGGGTGGCAACGGCGGTTCCCAGACCTTTTCCGGCGTTTTGAGCGGGGCGGGAAGCCTCACCAAGTCCGGTGCGGGCACGCTGACGCTCTCCGGCGCGAACACCTACACCGGTGCGACGACGGTCAGCGGCGGCGAGTTGGCTATTAACACGGGCTGGAATTATAACGGCAACATTAGCGTCGCCAGCGGTGCCACGTTGAGTTCGACGGCGGGCAATACCTTTGGAAATCCGCCCACGGGAACGTGGACCATCGCTGGAACGCTCAAAGCGAACAGCACTTCCTTCACCGTCTTTGTGCTGCCGGCCAACGTAACCCTGAACAACGGAGCCCTGACCAGCCTTGCAACCGATACCAGCGCCTGGGGCGCCATGGACGTCAATGCAACCAGCACGATCATCACCGCGAACGGTTCCGCGAACACGATTAGCGCGGTTAACATCGGACTGGAGAAAGCGCTGACCTTCAATACGCCGCTTTCGACCGACGCTCTTGCCGTCTCGTCGATCCTTGGGACAAGCAGCGCCAATGCTCAGGGCGTGACGAAAAACGGTCTTGGCACGCTGACGCTCTCCGGCGGAAACACCTACACCGGCAACACGACGATCAGTGCGGGCACGCTGGCTTTGACTGGCAGCGGCTCGCTGGCCAGTTCGGCAAACATCATCATTGCGGGTGCCACCTTCGACGTGTCGGCCTTGTCCTCCACCTTCGCGCTGGGTTCCGGCAAGACGCTCATTGCAACCAATTTTGCGACCGGCACGATTGCTGGTAATTTGAGTCTGGCTTCTGGCGCGCTCGCGTTGAACTACACCAACGGCACGCCGTCATTGAATGTGACCAATGGCACGCTGGCCTTCAATGGCAACGCCGTCACGGTGGCGGTGGCTGGCTCGCTGCCGCACGGCATCTACAAACTCATTTCCACCAACTCCGGCGGCCTGGTGTCCGGCACCTTGCCTGCCTCGGTGACGGTCAATGGCATTGGCACGGCCAGCGGTTCCTTGAGCATCTCCAACGGTGAGTTGTACCTGACCGTGAACCATCCGCCGGTGGCGGGCAACGCGACCTACACGCGGAACGCGGGCATCTACTCCATGCGCCTGATCGTCAGTGACCTGCTGACCAACGTGACGGACGCCGACAGCGACACCATCACGCTGGTCTCCGTGGGCACCAGCACCAACGGCGTGATTGTCAGCCTGTCGGGCACGAACCTGCTGAACTACTACAACACGAACAACGTGAACGACCAGTTCAGCTACACCGTCACCGACGGCTTTGGCGGGACAAACACGGGTCTGGTCAGCATCGTGGTGAGCAACGCGGCGACCGGGCAGATCACCGGGCAGTTCACGTCGTTCACCGGCAACGTGGCCAACCTGACGTTCCACGGCATCCCGAATTACAGCTACATCACCGAGCGCTCGACGAACCTGACCGACTGGGTGGACGTGGTTACGAACAGCGCGGCGACCAACGGCGTGATCAGTGTCACCGATTCATTTGGCGACCTGGGCAACGTGCCGCCGGCCTCGGCGTATTACCGGCTGAAGTGGCAGCCGTGAGCGAGAACTTCGGTGGCGGTTTTGGGTTCCGCCACCGTGGGGGAAGTGGAGGTGCTATTGGGTTGGCACCCCCACTTCAAATTTTAAAAGTCAGAAACACGACCGAAAGAACAACACATGAAACG
>CAYUGC010000032.1:0-22590 GCA_964444085.1 uncultured Bifidobacteriaceae bacterium
TTGGCATCCAGCGCATCCGCCTCGCGCAGTAGGACGCGGGCAAACACCCAGTCATACCACCAGCCTTGCACGCCGTTGCCCGATCCCAGGCCGGCGGCGAACTGGGCTTCGACCAGCTTGCGGCCTTCCGCCAGTTCGGAGTGATATTCGGCGAGTTCGTCCAGTTTGTAACAGGCCATGGCGCGGATGATGTGGGCGGTGGCGATGCGGGCCGGAGTCTTGATGGGATACGCCAGGCATTTCCGGCACCATTCCTTGGCGGTGGGCGTGTAGTTTTCACGATAGGCCATCAGGGCCAGCGAAACGCAGCGCCACGCCGCCATGATTGGATTGCTGCCGGCGTTGACGCCACGCTTTTGAAAGGATTCCGCCGCGGCCCGGTCAAAGGGTTCCAGCAACTTCATCACTTCGGCATCCGGCGGCAGCAGCAGGCTGATCTTTAACGTGCGTTCGGCGTCAATGACATTGGTGGTGCCGGCGAACTGGGCGATGGCCGCGCGGCGGAAATGCTCGTAGCCTTGAATGTCGCCGCGCTCAATTTGAATCGGCCCGGCCATGAGCAGGTCGGTGGTGATGTTTTCCGATTTGTCGCCTTGGTCGGCTTGGAGCAGTTGCTGGAAGCGGTCGGCCGCCTGGTCCCATTCGTTGCGGAGCGCGTGCCATTCGCCCAGCTTGCGCAACACGGCTTCGGCTTCCAAGGATGGCTGCACTTCGGCCACCTTGGCCACGAGCAGGTTGGCGGCCTCAAGCTGGTTCCGGCTGATCAAAAATGCCGCCTGCGTGATGCGTTCGCGGTATTCTGTCTGCACGCGCAGCCGGGCCTCATTCGCGCGGGCCTGGTCGGCCACCTCGCGGAGGCGGACCTGTTCCTGCCGGGCTTCGCGTTCCCGAAAAAACATCCAGGTGGAAGCGCCGAAACCCACGGCCAGCGCGATCGCCACTGCAGCGATGGCGGCGAAAGCCACCTTGTTCCGGCGGACGAGTTTTTGAAACCGGTAAAGCCGGCTGGGCGGACGGGCTTGAATCGGTTCGGTGTCTAAATACCGCCGCACGTCCAGCGCCATGCCGTTGGCGGTTTCGTAGCGGCGGTTGCGGTCTTTTTCCAAGGCCCGCATGACGATCCAGTCGAGGTCGCCGCGCAATTCCGAGCGCAATGCCGGCGGCTCCACATGCCGGCGGTGCGCGGTCATGGTGAGTTCCGTCAGGGGCAGGGTGTCGAGCTTGTTCGAAGGCGGCGGCGGCTCGTGGTCGCTCAACGTCCGGCGCATCCCGTCAATGCCGGTGGCCATCAGTTCCTTCTGGTCGAACGGCGTTTTGCCGGTGAGCAATTCGTAAAGCAGCACGCCGAGCGAATAAATGTCGCTGCGCGTGTCCACGTCCAGCGCGCTGGCCTGCGCCTGCTCGGGGCTCATATAGGCCGGCGTGCCGATGAACTGTCCGAACATCGTGAACATGGTGTGGTCGGTCAGCTTTTCCTCCATCGCCTTGGCGATGCCGAAATCAATCACCTTGGGCAGCGGCACGCCGTCCAGTTGCGTCACCAAAATGTTCGACGGCTTGATGTCGCGGTGGATGATGCCCTTTTGATGCGCGTGCTGGATGGCTTGGCAGACTTGGATGAAAAGTTTTAGCCGCTGCGCGGTATCCAGGCTGTTCTGGTCGCAATATTCGGTGATGCGGACGCCATGCACCAGTTCCATCACAAAATACGGCCGCCCGGTTTCCGTCGCGCCGGCGTCGAGCACGCGCGCGATGTTCGGGTGGTTCATCAGCGCCAGTGCCTGCCGTTCGGCTTCGAACCGGGCGATGACGCTCTTCGTGTCCATGCCGAGCTTGATGATTTTCAGCGCCACCCGGCGGCGGACGGGTTTTTCCTGTTCGGCCATGTAAACCACGCCGCCGCCGCCTTCGCCGATTTTTTGGAGCAGCTTGTAATGGCCGATCCACGCGCCGATGGAATCGTCATCTGGTGTTTTTGGAGCGCCCGGCTCGCCAACATTCACCGCCGCGACGAGCGCGCGCAAATCTTCCGCGCCGGGAACCAGCCCCGGATTGATTTCGCTGAAAAAGCCCTCCACCTCCGGCTGCGTCGCCAGTTTTTCCTCCACCGCCGTCCGCAGGGCCGGATCACCGGCGCAGGCGCGATCCAGAAAAGCGCTCCGTTCGCCGGGGGTGCTCAACTCCAGCGCATCGAAAAAGATTTCCTCAAACCGTTTTGTTTCCGCGGCCGTCATGCTTGGTGCTTCATTTAGAAATGCGCCGGAACGGCGGAATTTGGGCCAAAAATCTGGCGGCAATTTACATCTGCGCGCGGATTTTGCGGAACAGCGAGTCCTTGGCGCAAACCCAGTGCCGGCCCACGGAACGCTCGCTGATGTCCATCATCTGCGCCACGTCGTGATTGGTCAGCCCGCTGAAAAATTTCAGCAGGACGACGCGCGCCCGCTCGGGGTTTTCCTTTTCCAATTCCTTCAAAGCATCGTCCATGAGCAGGATTTTTTCATCCGGCGTGGCGGTTGCGAGGTTGATGTCGTCCACGTTCACCCGCTCCTGGGTGCCGCCGTGTTTCAGCCGCGCCTTGCGCCGGGCATTTTCGATGAGGATGCGGCGCATGGCTTCCGCCGCCGCCGTGAAGAAATAGGACTGGTTCTGCCAGTTGCGGTCGCCGGAGCCGATCAGGCGCAGCCACGCCTCATGCACCAGCGCGGTGGGCTGGAGCGTCTGGCCGGATGACTCGCGGGCCATGCGCGCCGCCGCCAGTTTGCGCAGCTCGTCGTAAACCAGCGGCAGCAACTGCTCGGCTGCGCGGTTCTCGCCCCGGCTGACGGCTTGCAGCACTAAGGTTATGTCACTCATGCCTGTGTGAAGAAAACATGGCGGAAAGGCATGCCTCGAAGATACGGGGCCTGCGCCGCAATTACAAACGAGAATAATATCAGTTGCAACCTGCGGCAAACGGGTGAACGTTACGATTAGATTCACCTGCTCTAATATTATGAAAAATAATATAAAAATAATGGCTCAACCTGGAAGTGAAAATCGCTTTGGTTCATGAAGCCAAAAAATGCAGCCCAACAATCATTGTCCCATGATTCGCCCACAATTGTCGTCGGTGTCTTCAACGAACAGCCAGGAACAAACCCTGCAACCCCATAATTACGCCATGAAAACCTCAAAACGATTTACCCGTCTGCTGGCCGGCATCACCCCGCTCGCCGCCCTGCTGGCCGCATCCACGGCATTAGTGTCGCCAACGGTTCAAGCCGCGCCCATTGCCAAGTCGGCTGCCGGCACCGACTTGACGGCCGGCGCGAGTTGGAGCGGTTCCGTAGCTCCCGCGTCCAGCGACGTCGCGGTGTGGGACACCAGTTCGCTTGGCGCGGGACTGACGTTGAACTCGGGCACGCCAAGCTGGCTGGGCATCACCGTGAACGCTGGAGCGACCGACCCCGTCAATATCGGGAGCGGCGGCACGCTGACCGTGGGCACCTCCGGCATTAACTTGAGCGCTTCGACCATCAACGCCACCTTCGGCTGCAATATTTCGCTGGCCAGTGGATACCAGGCGTGGGCGGTCGCTTCGGGCAAGACGCTCGCCGTCAATGGAACTCTCAGCCGCGCGGCGGGTGCTTCCATGAGTTTTCCGACGGCGGGTGTCACCAGCACCACGCTGGCGAACGACAGCACCGGCATTCTGGGCGGTTGGGCGACGGTGACCGGCACGGGAGATTGGGCGGCGAATAACGGCAGTGGCAGCATGATTACTTACGCCAGTTATACCTCGGTGGGGGCTAACTTTGCTCCCTCCGCAACGGCAAACTACAAAAACACGGCCACCGCTGGTCCCAGCGCGAGTGGGACGGTTAACTCTTTCAATGCTCAGTTCGATTTTCCGTGCAGCACATTTACAATAACCAATGCGAGTGGCGGAATTATTTTGGGTAGCACGGAAAGATGGGTGTCAGGAACCGGCGCTACCATCAAGTCCGGCTTGGCGAGCGGCGAATTGTTTATTCATGCGAACACCGCCAACTTTGCCAACGGTTTTCAGATCCAGCCAATTATTGCCGACAATGGTTCGACCCCCGGCATCGTGATCAAAGATGGCAGCGGCCAGTGTGAAATGGGCAATGGCGCCAACACTTTTAGTGGCGGATTTTATCTGAATGCCGGCTCGGTTTATCTGGGAGGCAGTTCCACGGGTCTTGGAGCTGCGGTTACCAGCGGTCCCTTGGGCAAAGGCACAGTGACCTTGAATGCCGGATCGCTCTTTCTGTATGGCAGAAATAACGGCTCATCCAGCGTCTTTGCCGGTTTTACTATGAACAACAATGTTGTTATCCCATCCGGTTCATCACCGACGATTAACAACGGGGGTCTCACCGGAACTTTGAACGGCAATGTGAGCGGCGGTGGCAGCATCAACTTCGCCGGCGCGGGCACGACCGTGTTTGAAGGCACAAACTCGTATTCCGGCACCACGACGATTAGCGCTGGCACAGTGGGTGTTGCCAACAATGTCGGCACCAATGTCAATTTTGGCCCCGGTGCAGTGTCTGTTTCTGGGGGGACACTACGGCTTGGCTACGCAGTCACCTCGAACGCAAATAAAAACTACACGACGAACAATATCACGCTTGCCGGCACTATTTATGAAGATGACGCTTTTCAGCACCTGGCTGGCCCCATCAATGTCACAGGTGCGAGCACATTGGGATCGACCTATAATGGCGGCGGCGCTGACGCCGACAAGGGGTTATATGTGGACGGCGTGGTGAGCGGCAGCAGCGCCCTCACCGTCCAGATCAGCCATTATGACTCGGCCCACAACTATGACACCTGCTATGTGGTTTTCACAAACAACGCCAACACCTATTCCGGCACCATTACGGTCAACGAGAACTCGGCCACGACTGAAGGTGGTGTTTATGTGGGTGTCAACGGGAGCCTTGCCTTGTCGAATGCCACCCTCGCAACCGCTGCCATTCCCGGTGCAACCTTGAGATTCGGAACCAGTCCAATTGTGTTCAAGACCGGGCTTGGCAGCGCAACCTTGGGTGCAATCAGTGGGAGTGGTCCGCTGGTTCTTGCCGGCTACGACGCGGTCAACCATACCTACACCGGTGGCGGAAGTATCGCGCTCACCGTCGGTGGGAACAATTCCACCACGACTTACTCTGGCGCTATCAGTGGCGCCAACGGCAGCCTGACCAAGGCTGGTAGCGGCACGCTCACGTTGTCGGGCGCGAACACTTACACCGGCCCGACGACCGTGGGTGCGGGGTCGCTCTTCCTCACCAGCCCCCTCAATTCAATCGGTTCCGTGACCATGAATTCAGCCGCAACCCTGGCTGATACCGGCACGAACAATGGCGATGTCTATTTGGTGAGCGGCGCCGTGCTGGTGCCCGGTGGCAGCAACACAGTCGGCACGCTCACGATCATCACCAACAGTCCAACCGCCTTGACGCTCAATGGCAATGCAATCGCCGTTGACTTGTCCAGCACCAATGGCATCAGCGACTTGATTGCCCTCACGGGCGCGTCGGGCACGCTGGTCTTGAACGGTGCCAACACGATTTCACTTTCATTTCCCAACGGCTCGGCTCCCGCCGGCACTTACACGCTGATGACTTATGCAGCGAAGACCGGCAGCGGCACGCTGGCCTTGGATCATGCGTATCCCAACGCCAACGCTACGCTGACGGTTGGTGCCACAAGCGTGACCTTGACGATAGGCACTGGCGGCACGTCCGGCTCCTTTGTTTGGAAAGGGGATGGCACGGCCAATGCATGGGATACGAGCACGGCCAATTGGTTGTCTGCGGGTGCGACGACCCCGGTGACGACTTATATTGACACTTATTTCTCGGTGCTGTTTGACAACACGGGATCTAACACGCCGGCCGTCAACATCACTCCCAGCAGCGTCTCGCCGCTTTCGGTGACGGTGAACAGCACCAATAATTATACCATTGGTGGCGCCGCCATCACCGGCCCAGCTCCGCTCACCAAGTCGGGCAGCGGCACCCTGACCCTTAACGGCAATAACTCCTTCAGCGGCGCCAGCACGATTAGCGGCGGCACTGTGATTGCCGGGAGCGCGACCGCGTTGGGCACGACCGCAGGGGGCGTCACGCTTAGCGGCGGAAGCACCTTGGACATGCAGACCGATGGCGGTGACAATGCCTATAACATCAGCATCGGGTCAGGCAACACCGTCGCTGTCAACTCGGATGTCAAGACCGGCAGCGTGGGCATCAATCACACGTTGGGCGCCCTGGCTCTGGGGAATTCCACGCTCAACTTGAACAAAGGCCCCAATGTTGCCAGCGGCAGCCCGGCCATTACCTTCGGTGCCGTTAATCTGTCCGCCGGAGTGGCTGGAACAGCCATCATTAATCCGACCAATGTCGGTGTGACTTTGGCCTCCGCTTCGATAGCTCTGAATAGCAGCGCCAAGACCCTGCAACTCGACGGCGCGAGCGCGAATAACAGTGTTGCCGGCGTCATCGCCGATGGTCTTAACACCGTCTCGCTGACCAAGGCCAACACCGGCACTTGGACGTTGAGCGGTGCGAACACCTACACTGGCACTACGACCGTTAGCGGTGGCACCCTCAATTACTCGGGAACACTCGGCATTTCACCGGCAACTGCGGCCGCTCAAATCAACGTGGGCGTTGCCGGCGGAGGGAACGCAACCCTCAACATCCAGTCTGGCGCAAACATCCGGATGAATAACACCAGTCTTCTGGCGGGCAATGGCATAACCGCCCCCGTGGGCGACGGCTTCGTTTTCCAAAGTGGCAGCAGCGCCATTACCGGGATAAACCAGCTTCAGCTTGGTGCGGGTGCCAGCGGCGCTTCCTACGGCTATTACAATCTCTCGGGCAGTGCCAGCGTTAGCTTAGGCGAGCTTGACCTCGGCAGTTTCAATGGTGCCGCCGTGGGTGTCCTCGACATGTCTGGCGGCACGATTAACGTGACCAACTGGTTTGTGCCATCACGCGGCACGGCGGCCATCGGCATTCTGAACATGACCGGCGGTGCGTTCAATTATTATGGCCCGGCAGCACAGTTCCAGGCAAATTGGAATGCCAACGCCGGCAGCGTGGCTGTTCTCAACATTGCGAATGCGAGTCTGATCGCGTCGAACGCCAACGTGAGCATGATGCAGACCGGCACTGCTGGCAAATTAGGCGAAATCAATCTTCTGTCCGGCGGCCTCTTGCAGGCCAACAGCATCGCCCCCGGCTCCGCCACCGGCAACAGCCTGGTCAATTTCAACGGCGGCACGCTGAAGGCTAACACCGCGAACGCGACTTTCGTTACCGCGAACAACACGGCGGTCAATGTCTATGGCGGCGGCGGCACGATTGACAACAACGGCATTGCCATCACGATACCGAAAGCCCTCTTGGCACCGGCTGGGAGCGGCATTAACAGCGCTGTCAGCTTCACTGGCGGCAGCGGCTATGTTGGTGCGCCGGCGGTCACCCTTTCAGGCGGCGGTGGAACCGGTGCTGCCGGTTACGCGACCATTTCCGGTGGTGCCGTCACCGGTATTGTCATCACCAGTCCCGGCTATGGCTACACTTCAGTGCCCACCATCGCTCTTACGGGTGGCGGTTACACCTCGGCGGCCACCGCCACGGCGCCGACGCCCACGGCCAACACCAGCGGCGGCATGAGGTTCCAAGGTTCGGGCACCACCACCTTGACCGGCGCAAACAATTACACCGGCAACACGGTTATTGGCGCTGGCACGTTGACCTTGAGCGGCAGTGGTGCTTTAGCCAGCGGCAACATCATCGTCAGCAACAACGCGACGTTTGATGTCTCGGCGGTTACCGGCGGCTTTACCTTGGGTGCCAGCCAGAGCCTGTTCGGCGGCGGTATGAACAACGGCCCCATCAGCACCGTTTCCGGGTCAAAAATCTATGCCGGTCTGGATGGCAGCTATGCCACCAATACCTTCAACAACACCCTGACGCTGGTTCCGGGCGCCGTCGTCTATTTTGACCTCGGAACCAATTCCAGCACGGGAGCGAATGATCTTGTCAACGTGAACGGCAACGTGGTGGACAACGGCGCGGTGCATATCAGCGCTCCGAACACGTCCGTCAATTTGGATACGAACAACGATTATGTGCTGCTCACCGCTTCCGGCGGCCTTGCCGGATCCGTTTCCGCCACGCCGTTGTGGGGGACCAAGCCGCTAAACTGGAGAAACTTTACGGTGCTGATAAATGGCAACAACCTTCAGCTTCACTACACGGCTTCGACGCCGCCGGTGGCCACGGGTGCCGCCAGTCCGGCTACGGTGACGCGCAACCAAAGCACCCTCATCAGTGTCACGGTCACGCCGGGCACCGGCGCAATTGACCCGAACACCGGTGTCACTCTTGACGCCAGCCCGGTTGGGCTGTCCAGCTCGGTGCCTCTGGTGCTTTCCAGCGTGGCCAATGTCTATACCAACACCCTCATCATGCCGGCGGCCTTGAGCATTGGCAGCTACACCTTGAATGCGACCATCACCGATAGCACGCCGTTGACCGGTTCCGTCGGCGTCGGGCTGACGGTTGTGGTGACGAACCAACTCTGGAATGGCGCCGGCCCGGATGCGTTTGCTGACGACAACGCCAACTGGAGCAGCGGCTGGGCGCCCGGCTATATCGGCGACAGCATGACCTTTGCCGGCATCGTGAACCTCAACCCCGACTTGGATCAGGCTTACACCGTCTCCGGCTTGACCTTCAACACGAACGCCGGGAGCTTCACCCTCGGCTCGACGGCAAATTACCCGCTTACCCTGTCGGCCAACGGTCCGATTGCCGTCTATTCCACGAATGCGCAGACCTTGAACCTGGTGCTGGCGGATTCCGGCGGTGGCTTGACCAAGTCCGGCAACGGCACACTGGTTCTGACGGCCAACAACACCTTCACCGGTCTGACCAGCGTCCAAGGCGGCGGCTTGGTGGTTGGCAGCGGCACGCTCGGCATCGCCGGCGCCGGCGGCGCTAACATCGAGATCGCTCCCAATAGCAACCAGGTCGCATCCGTGACTGTCTCCAACGGCACGGTCAATGCGGTGCGCGTCATCATTGGGGGCAGTTCCGGGAACAACACCGTTCCCGGCACCGGGGTGGTCAACCAGGTCGGCGGCACCATTAATTCCTATAACTGGTTCACGGTGGGTTCGGGCGGCACCAGCAATGGCGTCGGCACTTTCAACCTGAGCGGCGGCATCGTCAATGTTGAGCATCAACAGATGGAAGTGGGCAACTTCACCAACGCCTCGGGCACGGTGAACATGAGCGGCTCTTCGGCGCTCAACATCTGGAACAACAACGCGCTTACCCTTGGCGCGAACAACAACGCCACCAGCGGCACGTTCAACCAGGACGGTGGCACCGTCACGCTTTACAGCGACGGCGGCTCCACCGCCGGCGGCACCGGTTTCCTGGCCTTGGGCCGGGCGGCCGTTTCGACGGGCATCTTTACCTATAATCTCTTTGGCGGCACGCTGACGGTTCCGCAGATTACTCACGTCAGCGGCACGGGGAATTTCTACTTCAACGGCGGCACGTTGCAGGCGAGCAAAGATAACACCGCCTTCATGACCGGTTTGAGCGCGGCCTATGTTTCGACCAATGGCGCGGTCATTGATGATGGTGGTCATGCGGTCACCATCGGTCAGCCGTTGATTCATGATCCGGCCTTGGGCGGCGCTGCAGACGCCGGTTTGACCAAGCAAAACACCGGCACGCTGATGCTGGACGGGACGGGCACTTACACCGGGAACACGACCATCAGTGGCGGCACCCTCAAACTGGCCGCGCCGGTGCTCCACTTGTCCTTCGACAATGTCAGCGGCACGACCGTGGTCAACGACGGCGGCAGCGGTTCGACGATGAATGGAACTTTGACCGGCACGGCGAGCATTGTCTCCGGTGGCCGGTTTGGCAATGCGCTGCAGATTAATGGCACGGCTAAAAACGCCGGCTATGTCCTGATTACCGGGAGCGGTGGTCCGACCATGAATGTTGCCGCTGGTGCGGGCTGGACGGTTGCGTATTGGCTGAAGACCACGACGCCCGGCGCCATCACCATGTATCAAGGCAATGGTGCTTGGAACAACACGGGCGGCGCGGACACACTGGTGTATTGCGGCAGCGGCAATCCGGAAACCTTGTTGGCTTCCACCAACATTGGTATTGTGAGCTACGGGCGGAATTGGGAACGGGGCACCGCCAACATCACCGACGGCAACTGGCACTTTGTGGTGATGACCTGCAACGGAACCACCAAGGTCAATTATGTGGACGGAGTGTTGGATGCGCTGCAGGAAAACGATTTGGCAGGCACCGCCAAGGGCAACCAAATCTGGATTGGCGGCTGTCCGACGGCGGTTGGCGACGCGGTGCAAGGTTTGAACGGCGGTCTGATGGATGAGTTTTCCATGTTTAACCGCGCCTTGAGCCAGGATGAAATTCAAGCCCTGTATAACAACAACGCGGCTCCAGTGTTGCCAAACAACACCACGGTCAGTGTGGCCTCGGGTGCAACCTTTGACGTGGGCGGAATCAAGCAGCAGATTGCTGCGCTTACTGGCTCTGGCAGTGTAATTCTTGGCGATAATGCCGGCGTGATTGGCAATCTGACCTTGGGTAATGGCAGCGACATGGCGTTTGATGGCTCCATTTCTGATTCGGGTGTTTCAACGGTCACCAAAGTGGGTTCTGGCACGCTGACACTCACCGGTGCCAACAGCTATGCCGGCACCACGACCGTCAGCAACGGCACGTTGATTGTGGTTGGTTCGCACTCCGGGCCCGTGACGGTCACAGCCGGTGGCAAGCTGGCCGGCTTGGGTACCCTTTACGGTGCAGTGACGGTTAATGGCAATCTGGCTCCCGGCAGCAACTCGATTGCCGGCACCTTGACCATCAATAACAATCTGACCATCGCTGCCGGCGGCAAATGCACCTTCAGCTTGAGCGACACTTACAATTCAGGGAACGATCAAATCGCCATGGGTGGTGGGTTGTTGGCCAACAACAACCTTGGTAGCATCGTCCATATCAAGACCCTCGGCGCGGGACACTCATTGGATGTCAACGATTATGTACTGATCAGTGGCGTCGGCAGTCTTTCCGGCGTATTTGCTCCCACCCTGGTATGGGATGTCCAGCCGGACAACTATACCAATTACACGGTGCTGGTGAGTGGCGGCCAGGTGTTGCTGCATTACTCGGCCACGACGGCGCCGAGTGCGGGCATCACCCTCAATCCGGCCACGGTTTCCCGCAACCAAAGCACGCTGATCACGGTGACTGCGACCAATGGATATTACCCTGTGTCCACGGTCACGGTGGATGTGAGCGCCATCAATTCCCCGGCCTCGCCGCTGTCATTGTTCCAAGTGGGGGCGAGCGATGTTTGGACAAATACCATCGCCGTCGTGAATGGCACGGCTCCCAATACCTACACTTTGGTGGCCACCATCACTGACTCGGGGAGCCAGACCGTCAACGTGGGAGCCAACTTGACCGTAACGCTGGGCAATGACATCTGGACCGGCATCGGTTCGGACGATAACTGGAGCACCAATCCCAATTGGATCCACAGCGCCGCTCCGGACTTCTTTGGCGACAGTCTGGTGTTCGCCGGGAGCACGCGCCTGACGCCGTATATGGACAACAATTACAGCGTGAGCAGCGTGACGTTCAGCAACAATGCCGGCAGTTTCAATATTTCTGGTAACGGCAGCACGCTGACGCTCTTGACCAATGGCGTGGTCAACAACTCGACCAATGCCCAGACGCTGGGTGTGCCGGTGGTTTTGGGAGCGGCGCAGACGCTGAACGCGGCGGCCGGCAACCTGACGTTGAGCCAGACGGTGAACAACGGCGGCTACCTGCTGACCGTCGCCGGGGCTTCCAACACCGTGGTGAGCGGTGACATTTCCGGCAGCGGTGGATTGACCAAGACCGGCAACGGCACGCTGGATCTTACTGTTGCCAACAGTTACACCGGTGCCACCACCGTCAGCGGCGGCACACTGGCTCTGACCGGCAATGGAGCGATTTCTTCCACAACCTCGCCCTTCTTGATTGGAACGGTGGCCGGAACCCCGGCGGCGGTCTATCAATCGGGAGCCAGCACCTTGGCTACGGCTATTTCCGGCGGCGGCGGCTGGCAGCTTGGCAGCGTTCCTGGCGCATCCGGCTATTACAATCTGTCAGCCGGCACCATTACCATCCCCAATGGCGGTGAATTGGATCCCGCTGGCTCCGGCGGCGGCGCTGGCACTTTTGGACGGTTTGACATGAGCGGCGGTGCCGTGAATGTTGGCGTCAGCGGCACTGGAGCCTCCTATTTCCTGCCGTGCCGTGGTAATTCGGGCGAATCGTCGGTGGTGAACCTTTCCGGCGGCACCCTTGCAATTTTGAATGGAATGATTGACGGCCAATACGATGGTTACGGAGCAAACTGGGCTGCCGGCAGCCAGACCAACGTGACCACCATCAGCGGCAGCGCGCTTTTCCAGTCTTTGACCGTATCCGTCAAGCTGAACTGGGCCAATAATGCCACCAACGTGGGCATTCTTAATTTGAATGGTGGAACTTGGCAAATGCTGGGTTTGAAAAATAATCAAAACCTGAATGTCCTGGCCAACTTCAACGGCGGCACGGTGAAGGCGGGCAACTCGGCCAACGCCGCTTTCTTGGGCAATTGCGCCTCCGCCTGCGTCTATGCCGGCGGCGGGACAGTTGATAACAATGGTCAGGCCATCACCATTACCCAGCCGATTGTGGCACCCGCCGGCAATGGCATCGCTACGATTCCGGTATTGGGCGGTGTGAGCGGTGCGGGTTATGTCATTCCCCCGCAGGTCATGATCACCGACACCACCGGCAGCAACGCGACGGCCTATGCCCAGATCAGCGGCGGCGCGGTGACCAACATTGTGGTGACCTGCCCCGGCAACAATTATTCCCCCACGCCCACGGTCACTTTGGTTGGTGGTGGCTATGCTTCGGCGGCGTCCCTTGGCACCGTGACCACGGCGGCCAACACCGGCGGCGGCCTGACCGCCAGCGGTACCGGCGTCTTGACGCTCACCGGAACGAACACTTATGCCGGGGCGACGGTGGTCAATAATGGCACCCTACAAATCACTGACGAAATGCAGTTGGGTGCCGTCCCTGGCTCGGCCGCGACCAACATCACCTTGAACGCCGGCGAGCTTTACAACAACAACTCCACGCCCGTGTTGAGCGCCACCCGGACCATTTTGCTGGGTGCCAGCGGCGGCTATTTACAGGGGGGCTGGGGTCCTCAAGGCCGAAGCTTTGTGGTCAATGGTTTGATTACCGGGATGGGCGGTTTGGGCATCAATTGGGATGCCGCCCCGGTTTACTTGAATGCCGTGAACAATTATCATGGTGACACTACCATCGGCTCGGCCTTTGGCACATGGTGGAACAACGTGGCGGCGAATCCGACCCTGGCCTTGGGCATAGACAACGCGCTGCCCTATGGCACGGGCTTCGGCAATGTGGTGTTTGGAACCACCACGAATGCCAATACGGCGACGCTGAACCTCAACGGTCATAATGCCCAGATCAACGGCCTGACCGGCAACACCAATGCCATCATTGACAATACTATCGCCGGCAGCTATGTGCTGACGGTTGGCAACAACAATGGCGGCGGCATCTTTGCCGGCGTCATCAAGAATACGGCCGGCACGGTGGCGCTGATTAAGACAGGTTCTGGCAGCGTGACTAACTCCGGCGCGAATTCCTACACCGGCAATACGACGGTCAACGGCGGAATCTTGTCAATTACCCAAGCCAGATTGGCCACGAACTCCACGGTCACGGTGGCCAGCGGGGCCATCTTGAACCTTGGTTTCTCGGAGACCAACACGGTGGCAAGCCTCGTGCTGAATGGCGTCACTCAGCCTCCGGGCGTTTATAACAGCACCACCGCGCCGACTTACATCACTGGCGCTGGCAGTCTGATTGTGCCCTCAACCGGTCCGGGAATATTCACCTCGACGCCTGGCATCACCAGCTTCGCGCTCGTCGGTGCGAATGTCTTGATCACCGGCACCAATGGACAGTCCGGCGACGCATATTACCTGCTCACCAGCACCAACCTAACCCTGCCGTTGAATCAGTGGTGGACCGTGGCAACCAACGTGTTGAGCGCCAACGGAAGTTTCACCTTCAACGGCACCAACGTGGTGACGTTCGGTTATCCGCAGCAGTTCTACATTTTGAGCAACACCAATTACAACCATTGACCGGCGACATGGTTGATCACGCTGGGCGGCGGCCTTGGTCGCCGCCCAGTTTTTTTTTTGCAACTGCGCCATGAACTTGCCGCCTGCCACCACTCAAATGGGGGGGTGGCGGGAAGGGGGTTGCCAGTGTAGTTTTAATGTATCAGCCATGTCGTCTTCGCGGCCGCTGCCATGTCCTTGAAGATTTATTGAATGTTCTCAAAACCGTTGATCAAAATCTGCTGCTGGCTCGTCTTGGCGCTCGCCTTGATGTCCGGCGTCTTGCTTCTTTTGTCGCACCGCCAGAACGGCGGCGGCCAAGCCGTGGTGCCGGTGGCGGCGCGGATTTTGCCGGCGACCAACGCGGCGTCCGCCCGCCCGGTTGCCGGTTCAAATTCTACCGTGCCATCGGCGCTGGAACTGGCGCGGCGCGGCGCGTTGTTAAACTACCCGGATTTTCAAACACGTCCGCTGCCGGTTGGGTATGAAAGCGCTAAGACACAATGGACGCTGGCGGATGGCAAAGACACGAACATCATCAAGCAGCTCGCGCACAATCCTTTGGAATACGACCGTATGGTGGAGGAAAACGCCCGCATTTTCCGGCGGCAACTGGTCTATGTTAAGGAAACCCCGGCGGCAGTTTTTGAGCAAGCCAAGCTGACGGGTGCGCCGGTTCGCCAGTTGACACTGCCGGGAGTTGATGGACAGGAATTGCAGTTTGACATCGTCAAAAGCGAAGGCAATGGGTCGAGCCGGCAGGGAATGTTCAGTGGGCATCTTGCCGGCAATGTTGATTCACTGGTGACCTTGGCATTCGTGGATGGGCGCGTCGCTTATACGGTGCTTTCACCGAAGGATAATGTTTTTGTGGTGGGGGAACCAAGGGAAGACGGCCAGGTCATCGTCAAGGCGATTGATCCGAACACCTACGGCTTGGGGCCTGAAGATGCCGCTGACCACGTTGTCACCGCGCTAACCAACAAATAGAAATTTTTTTACATGAAAACCACCAACCTTGGTTATCTCAAAAATGCTTTTATCGCATTGCTGCTTGCTGCGGCGTTGCCAGGTTTTGGGCAAATCACATCCGACCTCGTGTGCTCCTATCCGCCGTCAACAGCCTCGGCGTGGGGTGGTCAAGCCAACGCCGAAGCGACCATGGCCAACGGCGTGATGGGCAGCAACGCGTTGAATGACCAAACCGGCACCGGCGCGGGCTTTAACATTGTGGGCTATATCATGTCCAGCCGGGACTCGGTTGGAGAGGGCAATTCCCCGGTTCTCAGCTTGGTGGGGGGAGATCCCGCTTATGCCGATGTGAGAAACTATGCCGCGAGCGTGGGTGCGGATCAGGTTGTTTATGCGCCTTATGCGAGCACTGGTTCAGCTGGCAACGCCGGCCAGCCGGGAACCTATTCCGCCATCAGCAGCACCTGGTGGTGGCTGGTCATCGTGGCGCATGAAACCGGCGGGCACAACTACGGGCGCTCACATAACGACGGCATGGTTACGCCCAAGACTATCATGATGCACAATTACTGCGGCGGTGGCGCTTGGTGGCCGTATTTTTATTCAAATCCGAACATTTGGTGGGGTGGCACTCAATTGTTGAGCACGCTCGACAACGATTGCGGCAACGGCTGGCTGCCCAACGGCGGCGACAACTCCAGCTACAGCGCGCAGTGGATGCAGAACCAGTCGGATCACATCGCCATCGGCCCGGTCTTGAACCACGTGGTGTTGCGTTGGTGCTTCACGAATGCGCCCGGTTCGGCTCCAGCCAGCACGACGAATCTGGACAAAATATCCAATGCTCCCGCTGTCGTGCGCGGAAACAGCGCGATCTATACGGGCAGCGCGTTGCGCATTCCGGGCGGAACCACGGGCAACGTCGCCATGAGTTCGATGTCGGCCTACATTGACCTGCCCAATGGCATCATTTCTTCGCGCACCAACATCACCATTGAAATTTGGGCCACGCCATTATCCGCGCCGAATTGGTCGCGCATCATGGAATTTGGCCGCTGCACGGAAGTCGGGGACGGCCTCGGCGCGGCTGGCGAATACACCGGCGCGACGAGCGCTCCGGCCCCGGGCTCGACCACAGGCTATGACGCCGTTCTGCTGACCGATGTAAACGGCACGGATATCAACGGACAACTGTTTTTGGTCGGGATTAACGGGACATCCAGTTCTTGGAACTCTGGCTTGGCAACGACGCTGGGAGTGCAACATCACTACGCGATTACCTTCACCGATGGCGTGGGTCTCTACACCACAAATGGCGGCAGTTGGAAATGGTATCGCGACGGCTTTTTGGTGGGGGGCATTGACGTAAGCAATCACCTCTCGAACATTCACGACGTGAACAACTGGCTGGGACGTTCGCAGTGGAGCGGTGATTCCAACGCCAACATTGACTATTCCGAAGTGCGCATCAGCAATGTGGCCATGTCGCAGCGGCAGCTTTTGGCGAACTACACACTAGGCCCGAATTACAGTCTCCCGGCCAATATGGTCACCATGACCAACAGCGATACGTGGGGTGCGACCTCGACCTCCTTCAACGCCGCAGGCCAGTGGAACGGTGGTGCGGTGCCGGCTTCGGGCAAAAATTATCAGACCTTTAATTACCGGATGCTGACACCCGCCACGAGCAGCAGTTACACCTTCGCCGGAAGTTCGTTGAGTCTCGGCGGCTCTGGCGCGTATTCGGTCGTTCCCGAAGCGGGCTTGTTTTGGGGCGGCACCGCCAGTAGCACCATCACGGTCAATAATCTGATGGTGAACAATGCCCAAATCCACAACCGTGGCACCGGCACGTTCACGCTCGCGGGAAACATGACGGTGACCAATGTCGCGTATGTCAACGCCATGAACAATGCGATAAACCTGTCCGTCAATCTGGGCGGCAACGGCGCGTTCTCGTATGTCGGCAATCAAGGCACCATCTGGACTCTTGCCACCGCCTATTCGGGGAACCAAGTGACGCTGTCGGGCAACAACTCGGGGTTCACCGGCAGGACGGTCATCGGTCTGGGCGCGGGCGCGGCCGGCGGTTTGACCATTGATTCCGAAGCGCGCCTCGGCACCAACCCGGCGACGTTTACCACCAATCAACTTTCAATGAACCGCGGCACGCTGACCACGACGGCGACGATGAGTTTGACCAATGCCAACCGCGGCGTTTTGCTCGACGTGAACGGTGGCGGCTTCAACGTCACGTCCGGCACTACGCTGACGCTGGGCTGCCAGTTGTTCAGCCCGACCATTGCCGGCGGTGCGACCGGCGGTAATTTGAACAAGAGCGGCGCGGGCGCACTCGTCATCACCAGCACGAACAGCGCCTTCAACGGAATGCTCTACGTGGACAGCTGGATCTCCAGCGGCAACGACGGCGTGGTGCGGTTGGCCGGCCCCGCGATGGCCAACGCCCATTCGCCGATTTACATCCGGGATTCCGGCAGCGCGAGTTCATCGCTGCAATTGGATGGGACGGCCAACAGCATTTCATTGCCGCAAAGCATCAGCATCAATGGCCGGAGCAGTGCAACCCCCGCGATTGAACACCTCGCAGGCACCAACACCATCTTTGGCGGTCTCAGCACTTACGGCAGTGGCAACTATGTCGTGCAGGTGGATGCCGGCATTCTGAATTTGGGCGGAACGATTACCACGGCGGCAACCAACACGCTAACCATTCAAGGTGCTGGCACAGCAAATCTCATCGGCCTAGTCAACGACGGCAGCGGCGTGATGAGCGTGAATAAATCTGGCACCGGAACGCTGAATTTTGGCGCGGGCAGCACCTTCAGCGGCACCACGACGGTGAGTCAGGGAACGTTGGCCTTGCAGACGGCCAATTGGGGGAACTTGCCGGTGCTGCATCTCACCTTTAACAACGCGCCTACGAGCGCCCCCGGCACAGTCATAACCAACACCGGGATCGGCGGCGCGACGATGAACGGGACGCTAGTTTCAAGCGGCGGTGCCAGCATCGTGAGCGGTGGCCGATTCGGGAATGCTTTGAGCCTCAATGGCAGCGGCGGCAGTGCCTCGAACAACATCGTCGTGATTCCCAGTTCGGTATTGGACACGAGCGCCTCGGGCAGTTGGACACTAGGTTATTGGATCAAAACCACCACAGCGGGCGCTGTGATCATGTATCAGGGCGATGGCGGGTGGAATAGTGGCGACACGACATTTTTTTTGAACAACGGATCCGGTTCAGGCACGCGGGCCGGGGCGGTGCGCTGGGGCGGCGGCTGGCTGACGGGCACGACGAACCTCAACAGCAGCCCTGCGGCGTGGCATTTCGTCACGCTGGTGGATTCTGCGGGCACAGAATCCATTTATGTGGACGGCCATCTTGACACGGTGACTTCGACGATGAGTGGTTCCATGACCGGCGGCCAGATTTGGATCGGCGGTTCGCCCGACGGCGGAGACGGCTGCACCAAGATGAATGGATTGATTGACGAGGTCTGGATGTTCAACCGTTCGTTGAGCCAGACCGAAGTGCAGTCTTTGTATGCCAATAATGCCATCACAAATGCCCCGGTCAATACTTTGCCGGTGGCCACGACCTTGACCGTCGCGGCGGGCGGCGTTCTGGATTTGGCGGGCGTGTCGCAAACGGTCGCCGGGGTTTCCGGCGGCGGCGTGGTGACCAATTCCGGTGGCGTGGCCACCCTCACAGTTTCCAACGCGAGCGGTTCAACTTTGTTTAGCGGCAATATTTGCGACGCCTCGGCGGCCAATGCGATTAATCTGGTCGAGACCGGCAGCGGGACGACGGTTTTCGCCGGCGCGAACACTTATCATGGCGCCACCACCGTCAACGCCGGCACTCTGAAGCTTTCGCCCGTGGCCGATGATTCCGTGCTGCATCTGACGTTCAACAACGCGGCGGGCAGCGGCAGCGGCACAATCATCACCAACACCGGCTTGGGCGGAACGAACTTCAACGGCACGCTCACCGGCACCGCCAGCATCGTCATCGGCGGACGTTACGGCAACGCCTTGAACATCCCCTCGGGCGCGGCGACGGCGGCCTATGTGCTGGTCACCAACGCGGTGGTTCCGCTCAACGCCACGGCGGGCAATAACTGGAGCGTGGGGTTGTGGCTCAAGACCTCCACGGCTGGGGCCGCCTACTTTTATCAAGGCGATGGCGGCTGGGCCTCGGGGAACACCGAGTTCTATTTGGAAAATGGCACGGCAGGTGACGGTGCCGGAACCCACGCGGGCGGTGTCCGCTATGCCCAGGGTTGGGAATCGGGCACGGCCGCCATCAACAATGGCCAGTGGCACTTTGTGGTGATGACGTGTAACAACGGCACTAAGGCGCAATATGTGGACGGCGCATTGGATGCGTTTGTTGCTGGCGTTGACCAGTGGAATGATGTCGGCACCGGTGGCCAGGTGCGCATTGGTGGAGCAGCTTCCGGGGCTGACAGTCAAATCGCGCTCGGCGGCTTGATGGATGAAGTTTATATGTTCAACCGCGCGTTGAGCCAGTCCGAGGTGCAGGCGTTGTATAACAACAACAGTCTTTCCACCAACGCTGGCAATGTGCTGCCGGCCACCACGCCGGTAAGCGTGGCGTTCGGCGCGACGTTGGACTTGGGCGGCGTGTCGTCGACCCTCGCTTCGCTGTCCGGTTCCGGCAGCGTGACCAACACCGCTTCTGGACCGGCAACCCTGACGGTTTCCAATAGCACCGGCACCGCGACGTTTGGCGGCAGCATCGGCGACACGTCATCGGCGAACGCCGTCAGTTTCGTCCAAAACGGCGGGGCGACAAACTTTTTGTCCGGCGCGAATACTTATCGCGGCGTGACGTTGGTGAACGGCGGCGCGTTGTTCGTGAACGGCTCGCTCGGTTCCGGCGCGTTGACCAATGGTGCGTTGCTCGGCGGCAGCGGCACGCTCGGCGGCGCGTTGACGGTGAAATCCGGCGGCACGCTTTCGCCCGGCACCGGCATTGGTAAACTGTCGGTGAACAGCAGCGTCACGTTGTCGGCCGGCAGCACGACGTTCATGGAAATCAGCAAGTCGCCGAAAACCAATGACCAGTTGATCGCCAGCGGCGCGCTGAATTACGGCGGCACGCTGGTCGTCACCAATCTCGGCGGCCCGCTGGCGGTTGGCGATTCGTTCGTGCTCTTTCAAGCGGGTTCGTTCAACGGCAGTTTCGCGTCGAATTCATTGCCGCCGTTGGGCGCCGGCCTCGGCTGGAACACCGCCGCCTTGGGCAGCGGCGTTCTCAATGTGATTCAAGCCACGCCGACGAACCTGGTCTGGTCGGTCAGCGGCACCAACCTGACATTGTCGTGGCCGTCGGACCGCATCGGCTGGCGGCTGTTGGTGCAGACCAACAATCTGGCTGGCGGCCTCAGCCTGAACACTAATGACTGGGCCACCGTGGCAACTTCACCGCAGACGAACCAGATGATTTTGCCGCTGAACCCGTCCTGGCCGCAGGAATTTTACCGGCTGGTTTACCCGTGATGATCAATTTGAAAATGAATCGAAGCATGCACACACACCAAAGCCTCCGGCTGGTTTTTACGGCAATGTTGTTGGCCGCCGCCATGGCGCGCGGCCAGTCGGCGGCGACGCTGAACATCCAGGTGAACCAGCCCGGCGCGGTGGTCAGCTCGAACCTGTTCGGCATTTTCTTCGAGGAAATCAACTGCGGTGGCGATGGCGGGGTTTACGCCGAGCTGGTGCGCAACCGTTCTTTTACCGCCTCGGCCAGCCCGGATTTTTGGACGCTGGTGACCAACGGCGCGGCGGCCGGATCGATGAGCGTGGACACTTCGCTGCCGCTCAATACGAACAACCCCAGCTCGCTGCAACTGGCGATGACTTCCGGTTCCGGCAGCCTCGAGGCGGCCAACTCCGGTTACTGGGGAATGTCGCTCCAGTCCGGCGCGACCTACGATCTGAATTTCTATGCCCGCGGTGCCAGTGGTTTTTCCGGTCCCATCACTGCGCGGCTGGAAAGCGCCGATGGCAGCCAGCTTTATGCGCAGGCTTCGTTCAGCGGCCTCACGACCAACTGGCAGCATTGCGCGGCGTCGCTGGTTTCCAGCGGCAGCGACCCCGGCGCGCGGATGGTTTTGCGTCTCGCGAATGTCGGCACGGTCTGGCTGGACGAGGTTTCCCTGTTCCCGCGTGCCACGTTTCACAGCCGCACCAATGGCCTGCGGTTGGATCTGGCCAACAAGCTGTCTGATTTGCACCCGGCGTTTCTGCGCTATCCCGGCGGCAACTTCATCGAAAGCTTCAATGTCACCAACGCGGTGCGCTGGAAAAAAACCATCGGCGACCTGGCGCAACGTCCCGGCCACCTGAATGATTCCTGGGGCTACTGGTCCACCGATGGTTACGGCTTGGACGAGTTTTTCCGGCAGTGCGAAGACCTGGGCATGGAGCCGCTTTATGGCATCAACGCCGGGCTGATGTTGAATTACAACGGCAGCACCAACAACACGGTGCCGCTCGATCAAATGGGGCCGTGGGTGCAGGATGCGCTCGATCTCATCGAATACGCCAACGGCGATACCAACACCACTTGGGGTGCGCTGCGCGCGGCCAACGGCCATTCCGCGCCTTATCACCTGAAATACCTGGAGATCGGCAACGAGAACGGCGGCTCGTATTACAACGACCGTTACACGCTGTTTTACGACGCCATCACGGCGAAATATCCGGACATCAAATTGATTTCGCCGGTTTGGGGAACCACGCCCTGGAGCCGCCCGGTGGAGATCCGCGACGAACATTATTATTCCAGCCCGGCCACGTTCATTTCCTACGCCACGAAATACGACAGCTATAGCCGCAGCGGGCCGAAAGTGTTCGTCGGCGAATACGCCGTCACGTCCGGCTATGGCACCTACGGCAACCTTTCCGCCGCGCTCGGCGAGGCGGCGTTCATGACCGGCATGGAACGCAATGCCGATATCGTCGAGATCGCGTCCTACGCGCCGCTGTTTGCGAACGTGAACGGTATCCAATGGCACCCGGACCTGATTTACTACGACAGCTACCGTTCCTTTGGCACGCCGTCGTATTATGTGCAGAAAATGTTTTCGGAAAGCCGGGGCGACAGCATCCTGCCCGCCACGATCACCATCTCCACCAATTCCCCGACGCCTCCGCCGCGCGGCGCCATCGGCCTCGGCTCGTGGAACACTTCCGTGCAATACACCAATATCGTCGTGACCAGCAACGGCGTGACGCTGTATCAAAGCGATTTTGCCGGCCCAGGCACCAAC
>CAYUGC010000033.1:0-22539 GCA_964444085.1 uncultured Bifidobacteriaceae bacterium
TGCGGCCGGCCTTGTATTCGTCGGCGAAATACTGGATGACGTGCTTCTGGAAATCCGCCGATTCGTCCACGAGGTAATACGGCACGTCGAGCTTGTGGCAGACGGAGCGCGCGTCGGTGACGGCCTGCGGGCCGCAGCATTTGTCCTCCGCTCGGTTCACGCAGTCCTGTGGCCAGAGCTTGAGCGTGATGCCAATGACGTCATAGCCCTGCTCGATGAGCAAGGCTGCCGTGGCGGAGGAATCCACTCCCCCGCTCATGCCGCAGACGACGCGCTGACGCTTTTGTGCAATCACAAGGCGGACAATATATCAGCAATGGGCGAAGTGTAAAATGCGTTTGGTGCCGTGTTGAGACCACCAGCCCCATTTATCCTGAACAGGCGATGCGCCCAGCTGGCGTCAATTAATGACCGGCGCCGGCCAGCCGTTGCCGCCGGTGGGAAGCGAACCATGCTGCATGAGCCAGATGCCATCCGGATTTAAGTCCGTGTCCGTGACCGGGCTGGCGTGCCATTTATGGGAACTGACGTGTCCGTCCACAAACGAAGTGTTTCCTGACCCACCGTGATAGGTGGCGGGTTTGTCCGCAACGGCGGTGGTGTAAGTCGTGTCGAAACCGATCAGGAAATGCGCGTTGTCAATGGTCTCACTGGATTCATCAATGAACACGAAATACTGCGATGGCGACGGAACGGATATTGTCTTATGGAATAAAACAAAATTGGTCCAACAGGTGTCGGTTTTGTCATTATTCATCGCGCAGTTTTCGGAATAGCTGCGCACGTTGTCCGTGGTGTCGCCGGGACATTTGTAGATGCCGGTGCTGCCGGCGAGCGGCCCGAGCAGACTGTTTTTGAGCAGCGACAGATCGGTGCTGTCGTCTGGGTTGTCTTTGAAATGGCCGGCGCACCAGGACTGGTTTGGGGCCGGCGACCCACCGGCGCTGGGCGGGATGATATCGCCGTTTTCATCCGCATACAACTGCCAGGCGAGCTGGAGCTGTTTCGTATTGTTCAGGCACTTGATGCCTTGCGCCCTGACCTTGGCCTTGGACAACGCCGGCAGCAGCATCGCCGCCAGAATGGCGATGATGGCGATGACCACCAACAATTCAATCAAGGTGAACGCCCGCCGCAAACTTGTGTTCATAAGGATAATAGACACCAGAAAACCGGATTCGTTTCAAACTATTATATGCCGGTGTCCAATCATATATGTCCGCCGGAAGGCAAACACGGACAATTATTTATCACCGAGCCGGCCGCGGACGACGCGCTCACGCTTGGGGGAATTCACAGGAGGACAACCTATCAGCCATGGGCGACGCGTAAAATAGGTTTGCGATGCAGGCGAAGGATCGGTTTCGATTCCCATGGTTTCATGCGTTCGTCACCTGCGACGATTGCAGAATAAGAGTGCCGGCTACCGGCTGGTCATTTTTTCCGCCCTGGCGGTGGCGGATCGGAACTGCGGATCGTCCAACAGCGCGAGGGCTTGGTCGCGGATTCTTTCAGCTTCGACTTTGTGTCCGGAGCCAGCCAAAATCTCAATCAATTCGCAGCCCTGCTGGACAAACCGATCGGCCGCCATTTTTGACATCCATTCGCTGGAGTTTGGGAAAAACAACATATGAGGCTGAACCGGTTTCTGATGCATATTCGCCAACTGGCCAGCCATCCGCAAATCATTGGTGGTGGCCAAATACGACGGTTGAGGCCGGATATTTTTCGGGTTTGTTGCCGCCCAATGCTCCGCCATCCGCTGGCTTCGCCGAGCCTGGAGAGCAGCCAATGTTCGCTGCGAATCGTAAGCATCGCGGCAGGCCAGGAAGCTCCCATCGAAGTCGCCAAGATATTTCCAGCAAAGAACATACTCGCCACGCTGCACGAGAATCGCTTGCACCATCCCATAACAGCCTCGCGCCAGAGCCGGATCACTTTGATCAAGGCTTTTGAACAAATCGACGGTCGCGTCTTCGTCTGGCAAGGCGCTGTTGAGGTAAACCACTTCCTGAAAAAGTTCAGAGCTGCCGCGCCCGGCCGTAAAGTCATTCATATCACGATTCCGCATCCCCAAAAGCGCTTCGCGGGCTGGCGGGTATTTCCCGCCAAGCGCAACCCAGCCAGGCAAAATCAGATTGAACGATGAAAGATTACGGGACGAGCGGCCCTGTTTGTAAACTCCCCGATACAATTCCAGCGCCTCGGCGTATTGGCCTTTTTCGGACAAGTCCCCCGCCTGTTGGAGCGTGTGAAAATCATCAACTTGACTTGATTGGCCTTCGGCAGCCGAACGGAGCCGGACCCTTTGGCGCTCATCCTCGTTGCGGCGGAGTTCTTCCGGCGGCAACCCGCTTTCCACGGCCGGAGGGAAACCGGTTCCAACTGGCAGGCCGGTGACGGGATTAATTGCGACAGACGAAACATCCCGTTCGTCATGCGCGAATTGATTTAATCTGGCCACGTTGTTGGTGGCCGAAACCGCATACGGGGCCAGATAGTTGAGCGCAAGGATGGCCGCACCGATGCCGGCCGCTGATTGGAGTTTGATATGTGTCATATTCAACCATTCTCTCACCGGGTTAAAACAGCCTCTCAGTTCCCTGGCGACGTCATCCCCGGCGGCAGGATGGCAACCCTCGCTGGCGATGGCCGCGGTGCTGAGAATGGAATAGTCACGGGTTGCGGCAGCACCGGGACAAAATCTGCCGCCGCGAAAGTTTCGTTCACCCGGATGTTTTCGTGCGTTTCAAGGCTCACGGTCGGATGCTGTTTTTCATCCTCCGCATCCATCCGCACGGCGTCGGCATTCTGTTTCCGGGCTGCAGCCACAGCTTCGTCGTTAGTTGGACGGCCAGAACGCATTAAAATCTCGCGGATGTCCTTGTCCGTGTGATCGGGCAGACCATGCACAAAATCAGCCAGCCGGGACCGTTCCCGCTGAATCCGGCGAATCAGAAAATCCTTTTTTCCAATCCAAACGGTCAGGTTGATGGCTCCCGCCGACCTGGCTTTGATGACATAACAGTCCGTTGTGCCGACCGGCTCATCCTGCTGCCGCTCGATATCGTGGTTTTCCCGAAATTTCGCCAGCAAACTATTCGGATCATCCAGTTGGAAAAACAGCGGCGGGATGGCCGTGGCGGATCTCGCATCCACTGAAATACCAGAGACAAATTTCAGCGGAGGCGCAGGCAAAAGAGGGGCGTCATCGGCCAGTTTGAAATCGCCGTCACCGGCAGACCAAGTCGTTTCCTTCCGGCTGGATTGCGAATCTGAAATAGTGAACTCCATCCGGTAAAGATTGGGGCGAGCCAGGTTGACGGTAAACGCATTAGTGGCCAACCCCTGGAAACCATTGCCAACGAGCGTTCCCGTGTCGCGATAGCTGGAAAGCGACGCATAGGCCGTGCGGACTTTTTTCAATATCTCAGACGTCGGAAGTTGAACCGGCGGCTGACGGCTGACGTGCGGGGCCATAACGGTGGCGACAACGCCCGCCAGTAAAATCGCCGTGCCAAGGCCGAGCGCGGACTTGATATTCGCCCACCCCATGATTTGAAGCGCGCCCTTGACCAACGCCAACGTGGAAACTGCCACCGCCGAACCTTTGACCGCGGCAACGGTAGATATCGTCAAGCCGACCGGTGCCGCGTGAACGGAATTGGCGGAAATTGCGCCATCAAGAAGGGCGGCAGTCGAAACCACACCGCGCTTCGTAAAAAATTTCCGGAGCTTCTCCAACGCGCGGTTCACCCGCATTTTCGCCGAGTCCTCGGTGGCACCCAGCGCCGCGCCCACTTCCGCAAAGTTTTTTTTCTCAAAAAACCGCAACACCAATGCGTCGTGGTCTTTCTGCCCCAGCTTTTCCATCGCGCCATCCAGCAGCGGCGCAATTTGATCCCAGGTTTCTTCGCGCATCGGCTCAGCTTCGTTCAGAATGGATTGCATATGCGCCTCCTGTTCGCGGTCTTGCCGCCGCCGTTGAATGGTCAGCGCATTGGCGCTCGTATAACGCGCGGTGCGACAAAGCCAGCCGGGTAGAATGGTCTGGTCGCCGAGCGAATCCGCCTTGCGTGCCAGAATGATGAACACCGCCTGCGTGATTTCCTCCGCCAGATGCGGGTCGCCCACCTGCCGCCGCGCCACGGAATAGACCAGATTGACGTAGCGCGAAACGAGCGAGGCAAACGCCGGCTCGGAATGATTCCGGGCGTAATCCCGCAGCAGGGCGATGTCGTCATTTTGCATTTCACTCATATCATTTACGCCGACGATGAAAGGTAACAGATTTTTCAAAAAAAAATTCCCCGGAAAGGCGGCGGCTCACGAGGACACCCGCCCCACCAAAACCAAAACCGCCGGACGAAATGATTTTCATCCGGCGGTTTGGTGGAATTGATATTTAGTTTCAGCGCTTGTAGTAGCAGAGATAGGCCACATCGCCGGCGGCCTCGACCTCAAACTTCACGCCTTTGGGAACGATGAAGAATTGGCCTTTGCCGTAGCTCTGCCATTCGCCGTCGGGGAGCTTGGCCTTGAGCGTGCCGGCCACGATGTGCATGTGCTCGATGCAATCCGTGCCGAAACTGTATTTGCCGGGCTCGATCACGCCGACGGTTGCGGGCCCGTCGGTGGTGCCGAGGGCGAGACTCTGGACTTTGCCTTCAAAATAGGAATTGTGTTTCATGCGCGCGCTTTAATGCCGTTTTTTCCGGCAATAATCAATCCAAACCGCACGCGCCGCCGCCGTTTAGGTGCGGGGGATTTTTTAAGATGGAGACAGGCGCGACGCCTGTCCTACGTTGCTGAACGCGCCGCCCAGCCGACCTGGATTGCATGATTTCGGCCTAAAACCCGCCCTGCCAAATCCACTGGCCATCGGCACCTTTCCCAATGCGGAGACTATTCTTTTGCGTCCCTCCGTTTTTCCATCGGATTTCGTAAGGCACCAGCACCCATGAATTAGGACCTTCCTTGTAAGGCGTGCCCAGGCTGACGATTTTCAGTCCGCTTACAATCTCCTTGTTCTGCTCCGTAAATATGTCCTCAAAATGTTTGCCGGCGGGCGCATTCGCCGGCCAAAACTTGGCGACGGCGTTCCAATCTCCATTTCCATTTGCCTCCAGAAAATCTCTGGCAGCTTGCGCGGCCTCCGTCGCCTCCTTCGCTGGCAACTGTATTTTGCCCCGACTTCCTTCGGATGAATTCGCCGCCCGGTAATGATGGACGACAGTTTGCGTGGTGAGCACGGCGGTAACGGTCACCGCCGCAACAATAATGGCTTGTGCGGTTTTGGTCATAAATAGCATTTTGAATGCGGCGCTCCCTTTGGCCATCGTCGCGCCGGCGGTTGCCGATTTGGCCGTGGTGGCCAGCAGCGGCAGCGCCGCCACCACGCCCAGCGTGAAATGTTTCCCCGGTGCTGTTTTCTCCAGCGCGCCCTCGACGAAGGCCAGCACCTGTTCGTGCAACATTTTCCGGCCGCGCGACAGCCGCTGCTTCACGGCGTCCTCGCTCAGCTCCAGATTCTGCGCGACGGCCTCAATGGATTGCTGCTCGCGATAAAACAGCACCAGCGGTTCGCGGTAGATTTCGGGAATCTTTTCCAGCGAACGCCAGAGGATCGCCTGCTCCTCGTTGCTGATAGTCTGGTCGGTCGGCAGCGGCTCCGGCGCGGGCGATTCGGAAATTTCATCCAGCGGTTCCGCGCGATGGCTCGGCTCGCGGCCCTGCTGGCGCAACACGTCATAGGTAAGATTGCGCGCGATGCGGCACAGCCACGACCGCAATTTTTCCGGCTCGCGCAGGTCGCGCAACTGCCGCCAAGCGGTGACAAAGGTTTCCTGCGCCAAATCCTCGCTCTGGCTCAGGCTGCCGGTGGCGCTGAACGCCAGCGAGCAAACCAGCGACTGGTAGCGCGCCACGATCTGCCCGAAGGCATCGCGGTTGCCGGCCAGGCTTTCGTGGACCAGTTCGGCGTCGTTGTGAACCGCGATGGGCATTGTGGAATTCATCGTAACACCGCATAGGTCTGAAAAAAAGCCTCCGAGGTGACAGGCCAAGGCGTTTTATTTTATTCCAAAATGAGGGCGGCCACGTCGCTCACCTTGGCCGTTCCGCAGGTGGTTGAATGACCGCCATCATTGTTTTTCCAAACGGCGTTGGTGCCGGCAGCCGGTTACTGCGGAATCGTCGCCGCGTTCCGCAATTGATTCAAAATATAATCATCGTCTCCGAACTTGAAAGTTTCCGCATGACCGTCGGCAAAGGCGAGCGGATAGCCGGTCTTGTGCCGGCGCGCGGGCTGGTCTTCCAATCCTTCCGCCGGATTCATGATCGTGACAAACATAGCGTCATTGATGGTGCTCTCGTCTTCATCAATGAAAACAAACATCTGTGAGGGCTTCGCAATGGCGGACTCGCTGGTGAACAGGCAGTGATTGGTGTCCAGCCCGGCGGACTTGTTCCAACCGGCATAGGGCAAACCGTTCATCCAGTTGTTCATGGAACAACTCCGGACAAAAGGCGCGCCATCGACGGAACGTTGGTCCGCCGGACACCGGTAAATGCCCACGGCCTTGCTGTCGGCAAAAAGAACGCCGCGAGAAATGGCCTGTGAATTGGTGGCATCCAGCACCCCCGCCTCCACCTCGCCAAAAGGATTCGCCCAGTTCGAGGGGCACGACACGCCCAACACCCACGCGCTGGCATTGCCGGTGCCCCGCGTGTAAAAAGGCACGCAGGAAGGAATTTTCCCGCTGCTATCAACGTTGTAAATCGTCCACGCGATGGCCAGCTGCTTGAAATTGTTCAGGCACGCGGTTCTTTGCGCGTTCCGCTTGGCGGAAGCCAAGGCCGGCAGCAGCAGCGCCGCGAGCATGGCGATGATGGCCATCACCACCAGCAGTTCAACCAAGGTGAATGCACGAACACAATTTATCACGCGAGGTTTCATTCGGTGGGTGGCCCTGACGCTATGCCGGTCGCGCTCCGTTGTCGATTGGATTTTGCCGATAAAAACCTGCGGGCTCCCTTGATTAAAATAGCCCAGCGCTTCAGCACTGGGTAAATTCCCCCGCCCCTTCACCAAGTCCCGAAAGGGAGGACAAAAATGCTCTTTCGTCCCGGACGGGACTTTAATTGTTTCAGAACGCAAAACCCACCAGCCATCAATGGCTATTGTCGCCGGCAGAATCTTGTTAATCCCATCACGCTGATGGTGCCCAGCCAGCCAGAAGGAAGCTCTTTTTCACATTCTCCGCCCGCAACATCAAAATGATTTGGCGACCGGGCACCGATTGGGGCTATTGATATTTTGCGGCTTTTTCCTGCGGCAAAACCAGCACGGTTTTTTCCTTTGGGAAGCGGATTAAAACGAGGTTTTCCCGGCGGAAGCCTTTCTTTTTGGCAACCCACCACTCCGGCGTGTTGGTTTGCAAAGCATTTTCAAATGCGGCCACCCACTCCTCACCATTATACACTTTAGGGCAACCGAATTGTACATCACCCGCCGCCACTTCCTTGTCCATCAGATAGCGCCAACCGGAAACTTCCATGCACTGATTCAACAAACCGTTGATGGAACATCGTTGGACTTTCTCGATTGGGAAAGTGTAATTGAGCGGATGGCCGTAGCTGTTGGTCATAAATTGCATCATTTCCGGCGATCCCGTGGGATAAGTTGTCGCCTGAAAATCATTGGGATCATATTTTGGCTTTCTGATTTGGTGAACGGTCACGGTTGCTGTTCCCACAGCGAGCAGCACACCCACGCCGACCACCACCGCCGTTTTCATTTTAGTCCAAGCCATAAATTTCAATGCTCCTTTGATGAGGGTTAAGGTTGAACCGCTGGCGGCCGCGCCCTTGGTCATTGCCACCAAAGTGACTGATTTTGCCAAGCCAATAGGCGCGGCCGACACGGAGTGGGCGGCAATCTCATTGGCCAGAATGGCCGTCGTCGAGGAAATGCCACGTTGGTTGAAAAACCGGTGCAGTTTTTCCAGCGCGCGGTTCACCCGTTTCTTGGCAGCCTCCTCCTTTAGCTTCAGCGTGCGGCCGATTTCCGCCGCCGTCTGGTTTTCAAAATAGCGCAGCGCCAGCACCGCGCGGTCGGTCTCGCCGAGCGACGCCATGGCTTCATCCAGCAGCGGCTCCAGTTGCGCCCAGTCGGCGGGGGCGGATTCATTCAGTTCGGATTGCATGACGGCCTCCTGTTCGCGGCGCGTCCGGCGGATGGCGGCGCGGATGTGGGCGTTGGCGGCGTAGCGCGTGGTTTGGAGCAGCCAGCCGGACAGCCCCGGATGCCGCGTCAGATTCCCGGCCTTGCGCGCGAGGATGATGAACACCGCCTGGGTCACGTCCTCGGCCAGTTGCGGGTCGCGCACCTGCCGGCGGGCGGCGGAGTAAACCAGTCCGACGTGGCGTTCCACCAGCGCGGCAAAGGCCGGTTCACTGGCGGTGCGGGCGTATTCCTGCAGCAGGGCGTTGTCTTCCATCGGCGACATTCATCCATAAACGCCCGCCGAAAGCAAAACGGGACATGAAATTTTAATTATTCTTCACCTACTGGACGACCGACAGCAGGCAGGTGTGTGGCGGTTCAAAAGCGGCGGTAAAGCCACCGCTTTGGCGCACGGATTAAAAATGCGGCTGGCCTACTTTACTTTCTCCACCACCAGCATCTCGATGGGCATATTAGTGGAAACCAGTTCAAGGCCAAGTTGGTCGAGGAGTGCTTGTTTCAATCCATTGAGATTGGGATAATTATCGCCAACCTTGCTGCCATATGCGTTCCATTGAATTTTGAAATCGTAATTGCCAGTCAATCTCGTGCGATTGACGACGGGAATTCTGGAGCAATTTTCCAATATGCTTGCCAAGTCGTCAGAACTTGACCTCACCGCTGATATTTGACCATTCCCCTCGCTAGTTGAACCGTTTTTTGACACGCTTCGTTTTAGTCCAACCGCATTGGGATACTTGACTTGAAGAATCAAAGCATTGGTTTCAACTGTTAAAAACCTGTCAACGACGCCAAATTTCCTTTTAATTTCGCGCTTCAGCGATTCCCTTGAACCTTGTGGCAGGTTTGAGTAAAAATCGTATTTATTGGTCGGAACTTCCGCATCAATGACTGTTCGAGTTTGACTGATAATATTGTTTTTTCCATTAGTCACAGCCGCCATTCGCACCATTTCTTCGATAGGGGCATTTATTCCAAGTATTCGGCCATCGGCGATATTAACCATCCCACCGCTTCCATTCTCACGACTTCTTTTGGCAGATTTGGTGGGAAGTATCAGGGTGCGATACGGCGGCTTAAGCAGAAATTTGGAATCAATATTTCCAAGTTGCCACTCTTCATTTTGATATTCCTGAATTTTTTTGATGGTGACCGTCGTGGTTCCCGCCGCCAGCAGCACGCCCACGCCGACGACAATCACTGTTTTCATTTTAGTCCAAGCCATAATTTTCAATGCTCCTTTCACCAAGGTTAAAGTGCTGGTTCCTGCCGCCGCCCCCTTCGCCACTGCGACGGCAGAAATAGTTTTGGCCAAGCCCACCGGCGCAGCCGACACGGAATGGGCGGAGATTTCCCCGGCGATGATCGCCGTGGTGGAGGAAATGCCGCGTTTGGTGAAAAAACGGTGCAGTTTTTCCAAGGCGCGGTTCACGCGCATCCGGGCGGTGGCCGCGCCCAGACCCAGCGCCGCGCCCACCTCCTCAAAGTTTTTCCCTTCAAAATAGCGCAAGATCAGGGCGTCGTGATCTTTCCGGCCCAGCGTTTCCAGGGCCCCGTCCAGCAACGGCGCGATGTGCGACCAGTTTGGTTCGGGCAGCGGTGGCAACGAGGCGTCGCTGCCAGCGGTCAAAATGTTTTGCATGTGGGCCTCCTGTTCGCGGCGCTGCCGCCGCCGTTGGATGGTCAGGGCATTGGCACCCGCGTAGCGCGCCGTGCGGCAGAGCCAGCCGGCCAGAATGGTTTGGTCGCCCAGCGAATCCGCCTTGCGCGCGAGGATGATGAACACGGCCTGGGTGATTTCCTCGGCCAAATGCGGGTCGCGCACCTGCCGCAAGGCCACGGAATAGACCAGGTTGACGTGGCGCGCGACCAGTCTGGCAAACGCCGCCTCGGAATGTTCCCGGGCATATTGCCGCAGCAAGGTCAGGTCATCGGTCATTTACCCAATACATTTACACAGCCGCGAAAAGCGAACAGATTATTTTGCGAAGTTTTCCCCAAGCGGCGGAGCGCCGCCGCAGTCCCAGATGCTGGCGCAAATTATATGGCTCCCGTGTGCGCGGAGCGTATGGGGGTGATTTCAATTGGCTACCGGCGTGGTCTGCTGCAAGCGGGTGAGATCCTGGAGGGACGCCGGATCCGTAACCGGGCTGCTGTTGGAAAAATAAGTTTCCTCCGGCAGTGCGCCGCGCCATTTCCAGTATTCCATGTGACCGTCGGCAAAGGCAAGCGTGTCGCCGCGGCTGTGCCGCCATGAGGGAAAGTTGAACCAACTGTTGATCGTGGCCGAATAAAGAAAATGTCCGTCGTCGATGGTCGAATTGTCCTCGTCCAAAAACGTGAGCGTCGTGGTCGCATTCCGGATCTCGCCGGTCTTGCCCACCGGCGTGGCCCCCCACTGCGCATCTGCTGCCGCCGGCCCGTTCATGAAACCGCTCAGGGAATAACTGCGCAGGACCGGCGTGCTGGTGTCGGTCACCAGCCCGCGATCCAGCGGGCACAGGTAAGTCTTCTGGCTCTTGACATACGGATAGAGAGCGCCGCCGGTGATGGTCGCCGGGTCGGCATCCACGGCGCAATCACCCGACACCCACGAATTGGTCGTGCTGCGGGGGGCGGACGAGTCCGATGAATCCACATCATTCACCACCAACCGACTGCCGGCATCGTCCGCATACATCAACCAGGCCAGGTTGAGCTGCTTGAGGTTGTTCAGGCAACTGACCCGGTTCGCCTTCTCCTTGGCCTTGGCCAACGCCGGCAGCAGCAGCGCCGCCAGAATCGCGATGATGGCGATGACCACCAGCAATTCAATCAAGGTGAAGGCCCGCCGCAAACTTGTGCTCATAAGTATGGAAGACACCGGAAAACCAGATTCGTTTCAGATTATTTATGCCGGTGTCCAATCATATATGTCCGCCGGCAGGTAAAATCGGACAATTATTTTTCGCCGCCCATGGCTCGGACAATGCGCTGACAGCGGGTAAAATGGTTTGCGAAGCGGGTCAAAGGAAAAGACTACTTCACCTTCTCCACCACCAGCATCTCAATGGTGGCACGGCTGGGAACCAGTTCCAAGCCGAGCTGATTCAGCAGCAATTGCCGAAGCGCCTCTTTTTCGGACTGACCGTTATGCGGTTGCCAGTTCAGATCCAGATCATAACGTTCCGACAAGCGGGTTTGATCAATGATGGGCTGGTCAAAACTTGATTCCAACCAACCAATCAGATTTGAAACCCGCTGCCCGTGTATGTTCGCCTTGTATTGGCCACCAATCCAATCGTTGCGAGCATTGTCAGATTTTTTCAAGCCCGGAGCGTCAGGGATTTTGACTTGCAGCAGCCAGACATCCACCGTTCGTTTTTCCACATGGGCGGTCAGGCCAAATCTGGAATAAAGTTCCGCCTTCAGCTTGATGTGATAGTCCTCCGGCAGGGTGAACATAAAATCATAATCTCCCGGCGGCATATCTGGCGGGAACACGCATCGTTGCTGGGTGAATCCGTCAAACGCCACCGTCATCAGCCAGTTCAAGCTGCATTTCCTGGTTTCTAATTTGTATTGGTGCGTGACGGAAGAACCAAGCATCGTGCTTCCACCCCACGGCAGCTTGGTTGGACGCAAGATAAACACGGACGGCAGCGCATCGATGACCTGCGAATTTAGTTCCCAATATTTCGGATTGTCAGCCCATGACAGGTCAGTGGAGGAAAGTTTTGGGCGGTTAATTTTCCCCACCATCACCGTCGTTGCCGTGCTGGCAGTAATGATTGCCACCCCCAACACAATTGCCGTTTTAATTTTAGTCCAAGCCATAAATTTCAATGCTCCTTTGATGAGGGTTAAGGTTAAACCGCTGGCGGCCGCGCCTTTGGCAACCGCGACGGACGTCACGGCCTTGGCCAAGCCCACCGGCGCGGCCGACACGGAGTGGGCGGAGATTTCCCCGGCAATGATGGCCGTGGTGGAAACGATGCCGCGTTTCGTGAAAATCTTCCGCAGCTTTTCCAAGGCGCGGTTGACGCGTTTCTTGGCGGCTTCCTCGCTCGCGCCCAAAGCCTGCCCCACCTCACCCAAACTGCGGCCGTCAAAATAGCGCAGCACCAGCGCGTCGTGATCTTTCCGGCCAAGTTGTTCCATCGCCCCGTCCAATAGCGGCGCGAGGCGGACCCAGGCATCGGGTTCCGGTTCATTCAAAATAGATTGCATGTGGGCCTCCTGTTCGCGTTGCTGGCGGCGGCGCTGTATTTTCAACGCATTGGCGCTGGCGTAACGCGCCGTGCGACACAGCCAGCCGGCCAAGATGGTTTGATCGCCCAGCGAACCCGCCTTCCGCGCGAGGATAATGAACACGGCCTGGGTGATCTCCTCGGCGAGATGCGGATCGCGAACCGAGCGCAAAGACACGGAATACACCAGATTGACGTGGCGGGACACGAGCGCGGCAAACGCCGCCTCGGAATTGGACGCCGCGTATTGCCGCAGCAACGCCAGGTCATCAGTCATCATCTTACCCATACATTTACGCAGTTGCGAAAAAGGGACAGAATATTTTGCGAAGTTTTATGCAAAAGCGGTGGAGGGCCGCCGCACTCCAAAACGCTGCCGCGCAGGCTACGGCTCCCCTGAGCGTGGAACGTCCGGGAGTGCGCCAGCCCCATGGCGCTTTGGGCGGGTTCCAGCCAGCGGGTTTAGGAGTTTCCGTTCCCAGCCACAACTTGAGGAGATTGGTTTCCTGAAAATTATTTTTCTGCCTCAATAATAGAAAGCCGCCAAGGGTCAGGTTTGATTCTGAATTTTGGATAAGCCGGCGTATGGTCTGGCCCAACAAAATCCTTCGTCGAATGTTCCCCCAGAACTTTTCCCCATGTCCAGACTTCGCCGTCACGGGTCAACATGATGCCCTGGTCGTCTCCGCCGGCAGCAAAGGCAACCACGTCTTTTTGCAGGTCAATTTTTTTGACTTTAAGTGGCGCGTATTTTGAATCGGGTTTGATGGTGCGGTGTTCAGCTGCATCCAAGGCCCAGAACGAACCATCTTTTTTCTTGAGGATATGATAAAACCCTCCGGGCTGAGCCGCAATGGATTGCCAGTCACCCTCGTTGCTGATTTGCCGGGGCGTCACACTGACGGTGGCATCATCGGTCTGAGCATAGAATTTCGCCTCGTTACCCCAGGTCCAAAGCGTGCCATCGGACTTGATGGCCAGCACTGTGAAATAGCCAAAACAAACATCGGTCCAATTGGTATCTGGCGAAACGCGGGTCGGAATCAGGATATTATTTGTGCCTCGGCCGTTGCCATCAATGGATCCCCAGAACCAAAGGCTGCCATCGGATTGCAAGCCGACCGTTTGAACAGATCCAGCCCAAAGCTTGACCCAATTGGTCGAGGTGCCCACTTGCACGGCGGAGGCAACAACCTTCTTGCCGGTGTTGCCCAATAGTCCAAGATAATTCGCCCCCCAACCCCACAACGTCCCATCATTTTTCAAGGCATAGCTGGTATGGTCGCCAGCCGCCACTTGTTTCCAATCATTTCCGGGGACAGATCGCACCGGTGTAAGCCTGGAAATACTAGTCCCGTCACCCAATTGATAACTAAAATTCCCACCCCATGCCCAAAGTGTGCCATCAGATTTAATTGCGAGACTATGATACATGCACGAGGCAACACTCCTCCAGTCATTATCATGCCCAATGCGACGCAACGAAACCGTTTTTCGAATATTCGAAAAACCTAAAACGGGCCAGCCGAGCGGCTCTTCTCCCCAGCTCCAAAGACTTCCATCGGCAGCCAAAATGGTTCCATAGCCATTACTCTTGCTTATTATCGGCGTCACATCCCCCACCGGCAGGTTCATTTTTTCCGTCTCCTTCGGGTGAGTCCAGAAAACGAACCCCAAATAACCAGTCCCCAAGGTTAAGACTAACGCTGCGGTTACACCTGCA
The DNA here is from genome assembly GCA_964444085.1 of uncultured Bifidobacteriaceae bacterium. Lineage (GTDB taxonomy): Bacteria > Verrucomicrobiota > Verrucomicrobiia > Limisphaerales > UBA11358 > UBA11358. Next base: position 14,201 of record CAYUGC010000033.1, read on the forward strand.
ATAGTGGTCTTCGAATTTGTCCAAGCCATAATTTTCAATGCTCCTTTCACCAAGGTTAAAGTGCTGGTTCCTGCCGCCGCCCCCTTCGCCACTGCGACGGCAGAAATAGTTTTGGCCAAGCCCGCCGGCGCGGCCGACACGGAATTCGCGGAAATAGCCCCGGCCAGCGCCACGCCCGACAGCGCCACGCCGCGTTTTGCAAAGAATTTCCGCAGCTTCTCCACGGCGCGGTGCACCCGGCTTTGCGCCGCCGCCTCGGTGATCTTCAGGGCCGCCGCGACTTCGCCCAGATTCTTATCCTGAAAAAAGCGCAGCACCACGGCTTCGCGGTCTTGCCGACCCAGCCGTGCCAGCGCGTCATCCAGCAGCGGTGCCAGTTGCGGCCAGACGGAGGTGTCGCCGGTTTCGGAAAGGATGGATTGCATATAGGCCTCCTGTTCGCGCGCCCGCCGGCGGCGTTCCCCGCGCAGATGACTCAGGGCGGTCAGCCGCGTGGCCTCATGGAGCCAGGCCGGCAGCACGGTGTCCGGGCGCAGGCCGGCCGCCTTGCGGGCCAGAATGATGAAGACCGCCTGCGTGATCTCCTCGGCGTGGGCGGCCAGCCCCACCTGCCGAAACGCCGCCGAATACACCAGGTTGAGATGCCGCTCCACCAGCGTGGCAAAGGCGGTTTCCGAGCCTTGCTGCGCATATTCCCGCAGGAGTTCCATGTCGTTCACATCTGGCATTCCCTAATTTATGGCCGCCCACCGCGAAATCAGGCAATTAATTTGAAGTTTTTTTCAGGGGCAAGGCGGCCGGAAAAGCGGCGGCGGGCCGCCGCACTCCCAGACGCTGGCGCGAAAGCCACGACCCTCGCATGCGCGGAGCGTCCGGGAGTGCGCCAGTCCCCTGGCGCTTTGGGATGCCAACGGGTGGCAGGCACTCTACTTCGCTTTCTCCACGACAAGTATATCAATGGGGAAATTTGTGGAAACCAATTCAAAACCAATTTTGTCGAGAGCTTGCTTTAATTTTTCGGAATCGCGGCTCATCAAATCCCAGTCGAGATCAAAATTATAATCGCCAAGATTTTTCAATTCAGTTTGATCCACCACGGGAATCTGAAAAAAACCCTCCAACCAATTTGCAAGCTGGCTGCTGGGCTGTCCACCCCAGCGGAATAGTTTTCCTTCTGTCCACATACCAGCCTTTTCTGAATAACTTTTCCGGGGTGTAATCCTCAAGGCGCTTCGATCTTTTACTTTGAGAACCAGCACGTCTTTGGGTAGTGGTTCAAAACGTCCAATCAGGCCAAACTGCCTTTTAATTTCCAACTGTAAAGCCTTCCCCGAACCTGCCCGTAAATTCGCGATATAATCATATTTTCCTTGTGGTAATCCGGTCGGAAAGACGGTTCGGAGTTCGTCTATCCCATAAGCTTGTAAAAACAATTGTTTGAAGGGCATCGAAATGCCAAGCGACTGATCATCCACGCCCACAGCGCCACCGCCAGCATCCGAAAATTTGGTTGGAAGAATCCTGACTTGTGGCTCTGCATTTTGAAGCGCAGCAGATGTAGGTGGCGGGACTTCCCACGAATAAGCCCTGTGTTTCTGGATTTCTTTGATGGTTACGGTTGTCGTTCCGGCTGCCAGAATCACTGCGACCGCCGCGACCGCTGTAGTTTTCATTTTAGTCCATGCCATAATTTTCAATGCTCCTTTGATGAGGGTTAAGGTTGAAGCCGAAGCCGCCGCGCCTTTGGTAATCGCAACGACAGAAATAGTTTTGGCCAAGCCCACCGGCGCGGCCTGCACGGAATTCGCCGAGATCGCCCCGGCCAGCGCCACGCCCGACAGCGCCACTCCGCGCTTCGTAAATATCTTCCGCAGCTTTTCCAAGGCGCGGTTCACGCGCATCCGGGCGTTATCCTCGCTCGCGCCCAGGGCCGCGCCCACCTCCGCAAAATTCTTGCCTTCAAAAAAACGCAGCACCAGGGCGTCGTGGTCTTTTTGGCCCAACCGCGCCATCGCGGCATCCAACAGCGGCGCGATGTGCCGCCAAGTATCCCGCTCCGGTTCGTGGGTGATGGTTTGCATGTGCGCCTCCTGCTCCCGCTGCTGGCGGCGGATTTGGGTTCGCACAGCCCGGGCACTGACGTAGCCCGCCGTGCGGCACAGCCAGCCGGGTAGAATGGTTTTTTCCCCGAGCGAATCCGCCTTGCGCGCGAGGATGATGAACACCGCCTGGGTGATTTCCTCCGCCAGATACGGGTCGCGCACCTGCCGGAGCGCCACGGAATAGACCAGATTGACGTGGCGGGACACGAGCGCAGCAAAGGCGGGTTCGGATTGGTTCCGGGAATACTCGCGCAGCAAGGTCAGGTCGTCGTTCGGCATTTCATCGGTATATCCCCGCAACTGGGAAAAGCGAACAGATTATTTTTCCGGATTCTGCAGTGTTTGCCTAGATTAACGGACGGACAAATTGGAGAACACACCATCACAAGGCATGTCCCCCCAACCATAGACGCGAAGGCCGATGAACCCGGAGGTGAAAGTCGTGTCGTTGGCCTTGAGAATTGTGACATCGTTCAAGCGAATCTCAAGATGCGATCCGTTGGCGGTGAATGTGAATTTTTCCAATTGTCCCGGAGCTGAAAGTCTTCGCCTTTTTAAAATGGCGAGTTCCTGTTCCTCGCCGGCTTTTCTTTTCATCAGAGTTATTTTGGAGGTGTCTGTTATGGCCGCCGGTGTGCCATCGGGAACGAACACGGCAAGGTAACCGTTGTCTGCATCTTGCAGGCGCAGCGCCAGAGTTGCTTCGCGGTTGGTGGTGCTGACCATGGCTGACACACTGACGTCGCCATATTGCCTAGTGGAAGCCAGAATACTGTCTCCGTTGGTGGTATGCCCGTAGATGGCATTGTTGTTCCAGCCCCATTGATCGGCGGTGCCGTTGATGACCGACCAGTCCTTGGGAATGCCCCGAAGGGACAAATCGCGATGTGAGAGGATGACTGTCGCTGTTCCGGCGGTGAGCAGCACAACTGCGCCGGTCACGATAGCCGTTTTCATTTTAGTCCAGGCCATGATTTTCAATGCTCCTTTGATGAGGGTTAAGGTTGAAGTGGAAGCCGTCGCGCCTTTGGCCAGCGCCACGGCGGTCACGGTTTTGGCCAGCGTTGCCGGCGCAATCAGAATTGAGTTGGCCGAAATGGTTTCCGCGATGCCGGCGGCCGTGGAATCCACGCCGCGCTTTGCAAAGAATTGCCGCAGCTTTTCGAGGGCGCGGCCTACCCGTTTCTTGGCGGCGTCCTCGCTGGCACCCAGCGCCAGCCCCACCTCGCTCAGACTGCGGCCTTCAAAATAGCGCAACACCAGCACGTCCCGGTCCGTCTGGCCCAGCCGCAACATCGCCTCCTCCAGCAGCGGCGACATTTGTTTCCAAGCCGCCTCGGTGTCGGCGGCGTGCAGGGTGGATTCCATATAGGCCTCCGATTCGCGGTGTTGCCGGCGCTGTTCCTGCTTGCGCGCGCTGCCGGCGGTGTAGCACGCGGCGCGATACAGCCAGCCGGACAGAACGGTTTTTTCATCCAGCGAGCCGGCCTTGCGCGCCAGAATGATGAAGACGGCCTGGGTGATTTCCTCGGCGAGCGGTGGATCGTTCACCTGCCGCAACGCCGCCGAATAAACGAGGCCGGCATGGCGGGACACGAGCGTGGCAAAGGCCTCCTCGGATTGGGTGGCGGCGTATTGCCGCACCAGCGCCATGTCATCGGTTGTCATCCACCTATTCATGCACGCCCGCCGGCAAAAGGGGACAAAGAATTTTAAGTTTTTTCAGCCGGCACGGCCCGCCCGCCCACACCCGACGCCGGTGATGCACCGTTGCCCGTTCAAAAGCGGCGGCGGGCCGCCGCACTCCCAGACGCTGGCGCGAAGACCACGGCTCCCGCGTGCGCGGAGCGTCTAGGAGTGCGCCAGTCCCCTGGCGTTTTGGCAACGCCCCAATTATTCAGTCACCAACCGAGGTTGAACGTAAAAAGTTGTGTGAACATTCGGAACAATGGCAAATGTGATGGTTGCCGGTTTATCCATTTGCGTTAAAACGCCCCTCTTTTCTTGATAAAAGCTTCCTGCTCGAAAACCAAACTTACTCCAACTGCCACCGCCAAATCCGGGCGAAGATTTATTTCCCTGCGCATCCGTAACGCGAATATATTTCAAGGCAATATCCGTCCGGTTGGTTGGAATATTAACATCAACATAATATCCATCCCAAGAAACGGACACCGGCATGTCCAAAATGTTGGTCGACGTGGGAATATTATCCCTCATCGGCACAGGAACCGTGAAAATATTTTCGGGTGGAAAATCTGACACCATCTCAAAATCCATGTCCAGCTTCCAAACATAGTGCGGGTCAAGACTGCGGTGCTTTTGCAGATTTGAGTTCCAATTACCGCTGGCATCTTTGACTTGAGTATAAGCTGGTGCCCAGTTCGTCAGCAACACGCCGTTGTCCCAAACTTCCGTCGGCACTGCGACAATATGATTCCAAATGTCATTCGTATAATTTGGAACCGTCTTTACTGTGACTTCGCCCAGCACGAGCTTCATTCCGTCAACCGCATTGGTGGCGGGAGTGGAATTGGCAGTCCACTTGAAATTGGCCGGGGAAGCTGGATTGGCGAATTTGAACTCCGCCTCGGTTTGCCAGACGTCATAACGTTTTTGCTCATTGCGTTTCTCAATCCGCAGCCAGAGCCAGCGGGAATTTCTTGGAATAATACTGGTTCCAATATCGCCGTAGTATCCATCTGAATCTTTTTTGAAATTGCCCGGGGTAAACTCCTCCATGTATTCGATCCCCCCTTCACCGCGAAGAACGCAACGGAACTGCCGGTAAAAAGCCGGTTTGACAAGCGGATTACTTTCAGGGTTCTTGCTAATGAGCTTGAATTCAAGCATCAGCTCATTGTGTCCCGGCCAGCTATATTTCTTGGTTTTACTTCCATACCCAAAATCATGTTTATCGCCATAAGAAATTCGATTTAACAGCAAGATCGAACCATCATCCAGGTGTTGTTGCAAAATTGAATTCATTTGAACGCTGACTTTTTCAACAACCACTGTCGTTGTTCCCGCCGCCAGCAGCACACTTACGCCAACCACAACCGCCGTTTTCATTTTAGTCCACGCCATAATTTTCAAGGCTCCTTTCACCAAGGTTAAAGTTGAGGTTCCTGCCGCCGCCCCCCTCGCCACCGCGACGACAGAAATTGTTTTCGCCAAGCCCACCGGCGCGACCTGCGTGGCATTGGTGGAAATTGTCCCGGCTAGGATGGCCATGGTAGAACTCACACCGCGCTGGTTGAAAAATCGGTACAGCTTTTCCAGTGCCCGATGCACGCGAACCTTGGCCGCATCCTCGCTCGCGCCCAAGGCCGCGCCCACTTCCGAAAAATTCTTGCCTTCAAAAAACCGCAGCACCAGGGCGTCATGGTCTTTTTGCCCCAGCTTTTCCATCGCCCCGTCCAGCAGCGGAGCGATGTGGGTCCAGGTTTCCTCTTGATTTTGCGGCGACGGGGCGTCGCCACCACCAGTCAAAATGGATTGCATATAGACCTCCTGTTCGCGCTGCTGGCGGCGCTGCCGGTTTTTCAGCGCATCGGCGGCGGCGTAACGCGCCGTGCGGCAGAGCCAGCCGGCCAGCACGGTGGACGGTGATATTTTGTCCGCCTTGCGCGCGAGTATGATGAAGACGGCCTGGGTGATCTCCTCGGCCAGATGCGGGTCGCCCGCTTGGCGGAGGGCCACGGAATAGACCAGATTGACATGGCGATTCACCAGCGCGGCAAAGGCGGCTTCGGAATTGGACGCCGCGTATTGCCGCAGCAGGGTCAGGTCGTCATTCATGCTTGCACAGGTATATGGCCGCCGCCGGAAAAAAGTAACAGATTATTTTTTTTGGCGGGCGTTTTTAGCCAGCTAATGCAAGCGGGGCAAAAAAACCGGATTCTAATGCGCAGATAAACGCTTTTTTTCAAAAACAATGATTGCACAGTTGTAAAAATTGAGTAAAAAATAACGGAACGCGAGCATATCCGTCCCGCGTTCACCAGAATACCAATGCCGAAAGCTAATGACACCGCCACGGTGCGCCTCGGCGCGCCGCCAAAACAGGGCCTTTATGATCCGCAGTTCGAGCACGATGCGTGCGGGCTGGGGTTCGTCGTCAACATGAAGGGCCAGAAGTCGCACCAGATGGTGAGCGACGCCCTGAAGATTCTCGTGAACCTCGACCATCGCGGCGCGTGCGGCTGCGAGGCCAACACCGGCGACGGCGCGGGCCTGCTCATCCAGATTCCGCATGATTTCTTTGTGACGGAAGCGGCCCGGCTCGGCTTCAAGCTGCCCGCCGTCGGCGACTACGGCGTGGGCCAGGTTTTCCTGCCGAAAGATTTGGCGGAACGCAATGCGGTCAAGGCCGAACTCGCCAAAATTATTGCCGCCGAAGGCCAGATCCTGCTCGGCTGGCGCGACGTGCCGGTGAACAATTCCTCGCTGGGCAAAGGCGCGCTGTCGGCGGAGCCATTCATGGCGCAGGTGTTTGTCGGGCGCGGCGCGGGCATCAAGGACGAAGCGGCCTTTGAAAGAAAACTTTACGTCATCCGCAAAATCGCGGAGCAGACCATCCGCTACGGCAACAAGATTGCCGGCGGCAAATGGTTCTACGTTTCCTCGCTTTCGGCGCGCACGCTCACCTACAAGGGCATGCTGATGTCCGAGCAGGTGGAGAAGTATTACGACGATCTGAGGAATCCCGCAGTGACCACGGCCATCGCGCTTGTTCACTCGCGCTTTTCCACGAACACGTTCCCGAGCTGGGATCGCGCGCATCCGAACCGCTACATCGCGCACAACGGCGAAATCAACACGCTGCGCGGCAACGTGAATTGGATGAAGGCGCGCCAGGCGCTGTTCTCCAGCCAAATTTTCGGCGACGACCTGAAAAAGATTCTGCCGGTCATCAACACCGACGGTAGCGACTCGGCACAGTTTGACAATTGCGTCGAACTGCTCACCCTCGCGGGCCGCGAACTGCCGCACGCGATGATGATGATGATTCCCGAGCCGTGGGAAAATCACGAGAGCATGGACGCGGAACGCCGCGCGTTCTACGAATTTCATTCCTGCCTGATGGAGCCGTGGGACGGCCCGGCCTCGATGGCGTTCACGGACGGGAAATTCATCGGCGCGTGCCTCGACCGGAATGGCCTGCGCCCGTCACGCTATTACGTCACGCATGACGATGTCGTCATCATGGCGTCGGAAGCCGGCGTGCTCCCCATCGAGCCGGAGCGCGTCAAAATCAAGGGCCGTTTGCAGCCGGGCAAAATGTTTTTGGTGAGCCTCGAGGAAGGCCGCATCATCGCGGACGAGGAATTGAAGAAAAAATATTCCTCCGCCCTGCCCTACGGCAAGTGGCTCGAAGACAATCACGTCCTCCTGAAGAATTTGCCGGAGCCGCCGCAGCCCACCGAGCCGAGCCACCGGAAAATCTTGCAGTTGCAGCAGGCGTTTGGCTACACGTTCGAGGATTTGCGCTTCATTGTCGGCCCGATGGCGCGCGACGGCATCCAGCCGCTCGGCTCCATGGGCACGGACACGCCGCTGGCGGTGCTCTCGCAGAAGCCGCAGTTGCTCTATAATTATTTCAAGCAGCTTTTCGCGCAGGTCACGAACCCGCCGATCGATCCCATCCGCGAGGAAATCATCACCTCCACGGAAATCATGGTCGGCGGCGAGGGCAACATGCTCGAACCGCTGCCCGAAAGCTGCCGCATGGTGAAGATGCATTATCCGATTCTCACGAATGAGGAGTTGGAAAAATTGCGCCACATCACGCGCCCCGGCTTCCAGTCGGTGACGCTGCCGATTCTGTTCAAGGCGGCCGACGGTGCGAAGGGGCTTGAGTCCGCGCTGGAAAAATTATTCGCGACGGCCGACCAGCAAATCGCCGGCGGCGCGAACATCGTCATTTTGTCCGACCAGGGCATTGACGCCGAAAACGCGCCCATCCCCGCCCTGCTCGCGGTGGCCGGGCTGCATCATCATTTGATCCGCAGCGGCACGCGCACGAAGATCGGCTTGATCCTCGAATCCGGCGAGCCGCGCGAAGTGCATCATTTCTCCGCGCTCATCGGCTACGGCTGCACGGCCATCAATCCGTATCTGGCGTTCCGCACGATTGACGATCTCATCCACGAGAAATTGCTCACCGACACCGACCACAAGAAGGCCGTGGACAAATTCATCAAGGCCGCCGTCAAGGGCGTCGTCAAAACCATG
>CAYUGC010000034.1:0-22330 GCA_964444085.1 uncultured Bifidobacteriaceae bacterium
CCCGCCTGCACGCCATCGCGGCGCAGTTGCGCGCCGAGATCAGCCGCGAGATGGGCCACGTCCACTTCTCCGAAACCACCAGTCACATTCCCAGCGCGGAATACATCATTGACCGCCAGGAATGGTCGGTGTGATTCCCTATGGCAGTTCACAATGACATTGCGGATATCGGGCGGTGGGGCGAGGACGCTCGTCCCACCAGTTTGCCGCCAGCTATCGCCGCTGTGTCAAAGTTGATGGGAAATACTCAATAAATGCCGGTAACCGGTAAAATTCGGTAAAAATCGGTAAAAAAAACGGTCAAGAAAAGGTAAAGCGGATCGGTGGGGCGAGCGTCCCCGCGAGCCGTTCCTAGAGCATTGACAGAAATGATGTAGCGCGGCGGAGCGAGGATTTATGGTTATGGGCGAGGCTTTTCCGCAACCCATCAGGCAGCGTGGCCTTGATCTTCGCCAATGAGACCGGCGAGCCAGTTTCAGTAGGATTGGAAGATGATGGCTCGCCGAGAATTCTTACCGTGCCAGCCCAGTCCATGAACACGATCACGCTCGGAAAGAACTAGACACCATCACAGTTCTCAACAAAGGGCCTAACTATGCGATGCAGCTAACAGGCTCCGCCTGTAGCTGATCTTGTTCTCGTTAGGCGTCTAGTCACGCTTATGAAATACTTCCTCAACACAAAAGTGGTGCTCACAATTTCGGTGGCATGGGTTGCCTTTTCCATCGGGTTGAGCATTTGCCACCATGACTGCCTTCTCATGGAAGTCGCCGGAGCCGTCAGCAGTCTGGTTAAAAGCCACAAGCAGCTATGACAGTTTTTAGGGTGCCGTAGTGACTTTTACAAAATCTTTGACGTTGAAATCCAAGATCGATGCCAAAACCTTTAACTGATGATTAACTGATGATTGTCAGGCTGTTGAGTGTTGCGTTCCCATGAACAAACCAAGGATGTTGCAATACCCATTTTAGCTGCCCATGGCTGCGAGTGAGATTTTTCTCTAGCCGTTTGACTTTTAGCCAATCGCCAGCCGTCTTCATGCTTAATTTCAACACGTTAGAGCGCCTCTGATTCCCTAGATTCGCCGGGTATTTTACTTGAATTGAGCGTTGTGCAATACCCAACAGAGCTACTTCGCCCAGGACGGAATCCGAGTCGGTTCCGAAGGCGTGTTGACCAGTCATTTGCGCGGCTGTGGTCCGAGGTTGCATTTTCCGAGTAGAACCTGCATACAGCCCGCCGCCATTTCATGAATGTGTTTGTTCCAAGTCAGCGGTGGATCAGCGAGTCGGAGCCAGAGCTCGGGCTGGGCACCGTCGTATCGCTTGATGACGACCGCGTGAAGGTTGAGTTCAAGGCCGCCGGTGAAATCCGCATTTACGCCATGAACCAGGCACCGCTGAAGCGCGTGCGCTTCCGTGTGGGCGATAAAATCCGCACCCAGTCAGACAAAGAATTCGTCATCCAGGAAGTGGTTGAAAAGCAGGGGCTGCTGACCTACATCAGTGAGAGCCAGAAGCTGCCGGAAGCCCAGGTAAATGACCGAGTCAGTGTGCAGGGACCGCAGGAGCGCCTGTTCGCCGGCCGGTTTGATGACCCGGCAACCTTTGCGCTGCGTAGCCGCTCGCTCGAACTGCTCCATCGCTCGCGCCAATCGCCGGTGCGCGGGTTCGTCGGCGGCCGAATTGACCTGATTCCGCATCAGCTTTACATCGCCCAGGAGGTCGCCAATCGGCACGCGCCCCGCGTCATGTTGTCCGACGAGGTCGGCTTGGGCAAAACCATCGAGGCCTGTCTGATCCTGCACCGCCTGCTATTGAGCGGGCGGGCGAACCGAATTCTGGTGCTGGTGCCGGAATCGCTCGTGCATCAATGGTTCGTCGAAATGCTGCGCCGGTTCAATGTCTGGTTCCACATCTTTGACGCGGAACGGTGTGCGGCCATCGAAGCTGGTGAACCGGGCGCGAATCCATTTCTGGACGATCAGCTCGTGCTGACCAGCATCAATTTTCTAGCCGGCGATCCACGCCGGTCAGCGCAGGCGGTGGCGGCGGGCTGGGACATGCTGGTCGTGGACGAAGCCCATCACCTCGAATGGTCTGAAACCACTCCCAGCCGCGAGTATCAGGTGGTGGAGGAACTCAGCCGGCAGTCGGCGGGCCTGTTGCTGCTGACGGCCACGCCGGAACAACTGGGCGTGGAAAGCCATTTTGCCCGGCTACGGTTGTTGGACCCGGACCGGTATCGTGACTTGGCAACGTTTCAGGCCGAGGCAAAAGATTATCAGGCCACCGCCAGGGTGGCGGAGAAACTCCGTGATGCAACGCCGCTCATCCCGAAGGACGTTGCCTTGCTGCGTCGACTGTTCGCACATGACGCGCTGCTTGAGCATCGGTTAAGGGAACTGGGGCAAGGCAACGAGGAGGCAAGACAGACATTGTTGGAAGATCTGCTGGATTTGCACGGCCCAGGCCGCGTGCTCTTTCGCAACACGCGGGCCGGCATGAAGGGTTTTCCGAACAGAACCGTGCGGCTGGCCAGGCTGGATCCCGGTCCGGATGCCGCCCACTGGTTGGAGGTTGTCTCTGCAGAATTCGCCGAGGATGCCGGGGCTGTCCGGTTGCAGGCCACGTTGGATCTGACCAAAGATCCGCGCCTGCTCTGGCTGGTGAAATTGCTGCAACAGCTTGAACCTCAAAAGGTGCTGCTCATCACCCGCACCATTGAAAAAGCCGAAGCCATTGATGAAGCCCTGCGCCGCCACCTGACCGTCAAGACCGGCATCTTTCATGAAGGCCTCACCCTGTTGCAACGAGATCGCAACGCGGCTTGGTTCGCGGAACCGGACGGTGCGCGGCTTTTGATCTGCTCAGAGATCGGCAGCGAAGGCCGTAATTTCCAGTTTGCACATCACCTAGTTCTGTTTGATCTACCGTTGAATCCAGAACTGCTGGAACAACGGATTGGCCGCCTAGACCGGATTGGGCAGACGACGGACATCCAGATCCATGTTCCCTATCTTGCGCACAGCCCACAGGAAGTCCTGGCCCACTGGTATCACGTAGGTTTGAACGCCTTTGAAAGCAACCTCGAAGGCGGCAATGAATTGCTGCATCAGTTTGGCCGGGCCGTTCACGATCTCGCGCTGGAATATCCGGTGGCCGAGCGCGGGCCGGCGGAACAGGAACTTGCCGAATTGTTACACCAGACCAAGGCCGCCCGGCTGGAAATGCGGCGGTGCCTGGAGGCTGGCCGTGACCGTTTGTTGGAGCTGAATTCCTTCCGACCGGCGACCGCGCAGAAAATCATCCGCCAGATCCGGGAGCAGGACGCCCAGCCGGAGCTGGAAAATTATCTACTCGATGTCTTCGACCATTTCGGTGTTCACATCGAGGAGTTGGCGCCGCAGACCTGGCAGCTGAATCCCCAAGGCATCATCACGGATTCGTTTCCCGCCATGCCGGCCGAAGGCATGATTGCCACCTGCGACCGTCGGCGTGCGCTGAGCCGGGAAGACGTCGGGTTTCTGACGTGGGATCATCCGATGGTCACCGGAGCCATGGAACTTCTGCTCGGAACCGAGTCGGGCAACTGCGCCTTTGCCGTGTTACCCACGGCGAATGACCGGACGATGCTGTTGGAATGCCTCTTTATCTTGGAGGCCATCGCCGCGCCGCATCTGCACACCGATCGTTTTCTGCCGCCGACACCGGTTCGGGTGATCATCAGCCACAAACTCGTAGATGTCACGGATACCTATCGCGAGACGACATGGGAAGCCAAGCTCCAGAAAGGTTCGCCCTACAAACTGCTGGAAAATGCCGATATCGCCCAGCGAATCCTGCCCGCGATGATCGAAGCTGCCACCAAGCTGGCGGAAGCCAAGTCGGCAACATTGCGCCAGACTGCCCAGAAAGAGATGAACCACCTGCTTGGCCACGAAGTGCAGCGCCTGCAGATGCTCCAGCAGGTGAATGACCACATCCGACCACAGGAAATCAAACTGGCGCAGGTGCAGCAGGTTGAGTTGGCAGTTTGTTTACAGCAGGCCCGGCTCCGGCTGGATTCATTGCGGCTGATCTGGAAAGGCCCGCCCGAAGCACTGAAATGACGGTGCCGCGTAAGAACTGATCACCAGCAAAGGTAGTCCTAGTTAACCGAGCTGCCACCGGCGCTCATCTCTGTCTCCCACGGGAGACCGCCAGTCACGCGATCAATCTGGCCAGCAAATCGGAAAACCGGTTCACGCTGGCCGACTTGCTTGGCTTGCGGTTATAGTGGACGCGCCGCTTGAATTCAACCCCAGCCAACCACCCGCCAAGGGCAGATGCAGTCGCTGACATCATTGCCTATCACGACCGAACCAAACATCATCCCGGGCGTTACGCCAGCGGACCGCAGGGTCTCGACTGGGCGACACAGCCAAACCCTTTCCGCCGTTTTGCCGGCGCACCGGTGCTCCAGCTTCCGTTGGCCGTTTCGGACGACACCCCCTCTGCGGCCAGCTTGTTCGGCGCGCCGACAGTGACGCCACGACCGTTCACGCTAGGATCAGTGGGCTTGTTCTTTGAACTGTCCATGGGGCTTTCCGCACGCAAGGAGATCGCCGGTTCGGGCTGGTATCTACGGATAAATCCCTCTAGCGGCAACCTGCATCCGACGGAAGCCTACGCCATCCTGCCCGCCATCGAAGGATGGCCGGGCGGTGCCGGTGTTTATCACTACGCGCCGCGGCAACACGCCTTGGAACAACGGGCGCGCTGGCCGCAAGACGCCCTGTCCGGGGCGGCCGGATTCCACGTCGGACTGACTTCCATCACTTGGCGCGAAGCGTGGAAATACGGTGAACGGGCCTTCCGTTATTGCCAGCATGATGTGGGGCACGCGCTCGCGGCGCTGCGTTTCGCGGCGGCTGCGCTGGGCTGGCGCGTGCAACTCATGCCGGAGTGGGATGATGCCCGGATCGCCCGACTGCTCGGCTTAGATCGCGCGGAAGATTTTGCCGACGCAGAACGGGAAACTCCCGAATTGATCGCCCGGGTAATCGTGAACGAAGTTGTGGAGCCACCCCTGTCGCCCGCCGCCGATGCCAACAGCGAATGGTTCGGACGCGCCAACCGGTTGAGTGATTTCCAGGTCGAGTGGCCGGTGATCGATGAAGCCATTACGGCTTCGGAACGATTAACTGCGGGTATCACTCAATCGAAAGCCTGTGATTTGGTTGCGTGGCCGCTTCCGTCACCCCCCGCATGCAACCATTCCGCCGGTCAATTGATTCGTCAGCGACGCAGTGCCGTGGACTTCGACGGGGTCACGAGCATCACACGGGAAACGTTTCTGGCCATTCTTGACGCCACGCTGCCCCGCACGTCCGCGCCGCCCTTCGATGCCTGGCCATTTCCGCCGCGTTCGCACTTGGTGTTGTTCGTGCACCGGGTCACCGGCCTGGAGCCGGGATTGTATCTCTGGCTGCGCGCGCCGAGGGATGCGGACGCCTTGCGACAGGCTTTCCACACAAACCTCAAATGGGAAGCGGTGGCGGATTCAGCGCCGCTATACCGGCTGGGGCCGGGCGATCTGCGCGATTTTGCGCGAACGCTCTCCTGCCAACAGGACATCGCCGCCGATGGTGCGTTCAGCCTTGGCATGCTGGCGCGGTTTGAGCCGGTCTTGCGCGAGCGCGGCGCGGCGGCTTATCGCGAATTGTTTTGGGAAGCGGGAATGATCGGTCAGGCCATTTATCTGGCGGCCGAGGCTGCCGGGGTTCGCGGCACCGGCATTGGTTGCTACTTCGATGACGGGTTGCACCGCGCGCTCGGACTAGCCGGCCACGATTGGCAGACCCTCTATCACTTCACCATCGGTGGTCCGGTTGAGGATCCTCGACTGCGCACCGTTCCACCCTATGCGCATCTCGCGGAAGACGTTTGAGGAGCCGGGGCGAGAAAACAAACGTCAAGCCAGGGCCGGCGGACTTCAGACTGTTCGGTGATCACTATTTCCCCATCAAATCATTCCACCCGCAGCCCAGCGCCTTCTGTAGCCGTAGCACCGTGGTCAGCAGGATATTCACATGGCCCGCCTCGATCTTCTGGATGGTGCGGATGTTCATATCCACGAGTTCGGCGAGTTTTTCCTGGGTGATTTTGCGGCTCATCCGCAGCCGCCAGACATGGATGCCGAAGGCTTTCAGTTGGGCGGCTTGTTTGGCATTTAATGGCACGCCTATTGAGGCGTAGTTTCGGCTTTACGACCACGGCACAACGGGGCGTAAAATGGTACCGGGATATGAATCGGAAACATCTGTTAATCTGCGGGGCAGCCTTGCTTGGTTGTTCCATCTTGCTGGGTTTGGTGATGGAAACCTTAACCGCTGGTGCCCCATTGGCTTGAGGCTGCGGCATCATAACCTCCAACGTTAAGACCATTCCCCGAATCCCATGACAAACCTCCCAGCAGTTTCCAAAACCAGACGCGCAATTGCCACGCTGATCGATTTCGTGGTGATCGTGTTGATTCTCGCCCCCATATTTGTCGTCCAACATTTCTTGGGCATAAAATTAATTGGCGAGGCGTGGCTCCTTGGCACCCCAAACGCAGACCCGGAAACAGCTGGCAAAATAATGGGGTTTGCGTGGTGTATTATTGCCGGTTATCTGGTTGCTGCCTGGATCTATTTCGTCCAGATGGAGACATCGCGTTACTGCGACACCCTCGGCAAAATGGTGGCCGGCTTGCAGGTGGTAAACTTCGCCGGCGAACCAATATCAAGCCTACGAGCCACCATCAGGTTTATCTTTAGCGGTCTGCGGGTGTTGCTCATATATTTGCCGCTTTCTATAACCGTAATGATGCTTGGATTTATCCTCTGGGATCCCCTGCCCGATTCATGCCTCGACATAAGTCTAGCGGTTGTGTTCGGTGGCTCCTTCATTTGGATCGTTTTTCACTCTGGTAAACGCGGTCAGCGCCTCCAGGATTTTTTTTCACGCACCAGAGTGGTTCGCCGGGGTTGGCACCCTGACAACTCCTCAATCCAGGGTGGCGGACACCCGGTTTCAAAAAGATAACTATGCTTCCGGATTACTACGCAGTTCTAGGGGTTCCCAATACCGCGGATCTTCTAACCATAAAAAAGCCTATCGGCAAAAGGCCATGGAGTGCCATCCAGACCGGCATCCCGAGGGTACCCGCAGCGGGAAGGAAGGTTTCTTCATGCCAAACAGTGTAGCAAACCGTGTAGAAGTTTCAAGAATCATCAGAAACCTTTATAAAATGGTCGGGGCGGGGAGATTTGAACTCCCGACCTCTTGCACCCCAAGCAAGCGCGCTAGCCGGGCTACGCTACGCCCCGAACCATAAATCTTGAAAGCTCCAGTCTCGCTGGAGGTGACAGCGAGCGCTGCATTGTGCCGAATCTGCGCGCGAGAGCAAGTTCATTTGCGGAAAGACATCGTCATATATTGCGGCGGGCCATTCACCCACGCACGGCATTTTAACGGTTTGGCGCAAAGCTGATTATTCGTGTCCCGATTCTGGATAGATAACCAAAGGGATTGAATTAAGATGGGCACATGAAAACGATCATGTTTCTATCCGTGAACATCGCGCTGGCCGTGCTGGCGTTGTCCGCCCGCGCGGGACTCGCTTCAACCACAGCTGATTGCCAGACGAGCAGCTACACTTACAACAACGGCTATTGCGGCGGGGTGGTCATCCCGACGGATTGCCAGTCCGTGACGCCGAATTGCACGACGCCGACGCCCTCAGTGCAAACGGCAGTGCCGGAACCCTCGACTTGGGTGGCTGGCACGTTGGTGGCTTTGCCGCTGGCGGGAACCTTCATCCGCATCCTGCGCCAGCGCCGTTCGTCCGAGGAATAAGCCAACCGGAAGTTTTCCACGCCGCCGTTCGTCCTACCGGATGAGCGGCGGTTTTTTGTTCAATTCGCCCAAATGGTGCCGGTGCTGCTGACGGGCATGAACTTGCCGTTACCGATGTATTGCAGCTCCACGGCGGAGCCTTGGCTGCCGCCAATTGACCCGAAAACGCCAACAGTCGTGGTGGCAGTAGTGGCTTGCAGGAATGCTTGGCCGTAATAGATTCCACCGCTCGAACTACTTTGATAATACACAGCAGCCATCTTGGTGCAGTCAGCAGAACAAGCCACACCGGTCCAGTTTTGAACTGCCACAGGCTGTTGTGACCAGGAATAACCCATGTTGGCGGACAGATAAACGCCACCGCCATACACCGCAGCAAGCAGGCGACCGCCATCGGATGAGCAAGCAATGGACGACCAGTTGGCGATGGGCGCATTGGTCTGCAAAGCCCAGGTCACACCATAATCGCTCGACGTATAAATCTTCCCGCCAGCAACGGTGGCCGCCAGCCGGCTGCCATCAGACGAGGAACAAATCGCCGTCCAATTGGTCGTCGGGGATGCCTGCAGCGCCCAGCTGGTTCCGTAGTTCGATGACGTATAAACCTGACCATTGGTGACCACCGCCGCCAATCGCGAACCGTCCGACGAGGAAGCTACAGATTTCCAGTTCTTGTTAACATTAACTGGCGAAGTAGCAACCAACGCCCAATCGGTGCCAGAATTAGCTGAAATATAGATGCGCCCCCCATAAACAACCGCCACTTGCCGAGTGGCATCGGCCGACATGGCCAAGGCCTGACAGTTCGCCATGGATGTTGCTGATGAGGCCCAAGTATTTCCGGAATCGGCGGACACTGTGGTGCTGGGAGAACTGCCAGCGTTGTTCCCCGCTACCAGTTTGCTGCCATCAGCCGAAGACACCACGCAAGTCAGGCTATAAATGCTGGCCGAATTAGTCCAAGTCTGGCCAGAATTTTTCGTGGTAAAAACGCCCCCACCTCCCGCCACCGCCACCATCTTGAAACCATCCGCCGAAGAAGCGATGCCATTCAGCCCCTTGGAAGCGATATAACCCGATTGCCAGTTGTAGTTATTGGCCGTAAAAAAATTTCCATAAATAGCCTGGCTGATGTTCTGCGCCACTCGCCAGCCGCCCGATCCGGCACCGGAGACGCGCACAATGTATCCGATATTCGTACCTTCACTGCTGGCGGGTGTTAGCGGCAGCATGACCGTGGCGGGCTGTGAATTGGTCAACAGGTAGCCATGATTGAATTCCGCCTGCACGGTTGGACCAGGAAAAGCATCCCATCCCACGTTGCCATTGCCAAAAAAACTGCCGGTAAACCGGTTGCCGACATTGGTGAAGGTGTTCACGCCGTTAAACTGATCCGTGCCGTTGGCAATGATAACGCCGTTGAATGTATTCGCGCCGGTGAACGTCTGGTTGGCGTTCAGCAGCGGCACGTTCGCCGAAAGCCGCGCGTCCGCCACCGTGCCGAAGGTCAACTGGCTCGCGTTCAGATTGTTTAGCGCCGAGCCGCTGCCGGTGAATGTTCCCGAAAAGGCATTGTTGAGATTCGTGAAACTCACGACGTTCGAGGACGCGCCCGCGACCTGGCTGGCCGGGAGGTTGCCGGAGAACTGCGCGGCGGTCAGCTTGCCCAGCAGGTTGCTTGCGCTGTTCGCAAAGATGGCATACGGCACGGGCAGAATCGGCTGCCGGGGAAACAGGCCGGTGAAGTTCGTCCCGCCGTTCGTGCGTACGCCGATGTCCAGCCAGTAATTGCTGCCCGTGAATACGCCCGCACCGAAATCGAGCGTCACGGCGAACAGCCCATTGCTCACTGCCACGGCAGAATTGGTGAGGGGAAAACTGATCGCGTTGCCGTTGGTCACGGCGTCATAGACGCAGAAGCGCAGATCGTAGGTGCCGTTGGCGGGCGAGCCGCCGTCGCTCAACCGGCCCTGGTAATTGAAAGCGGTCCCCTGCGCGGCCAGCCGGAACGCGGCGCAAAAAAATAGCAGCGCGACAAAAAATGAATGACGGTTCACGGCAAATATATTGGCACGGTGCAACGGCAATTCAATGCCGAATACGATTCACCGCGCCGGTAGGACCGCGAGCACTTCCGCCGGCGGCGCGAGCGAAGCGAGCGTATTGGTTTCCGGCGCGCCGGCTTTCACCCACCATTTCAGCAGCGCGATTTCGCCGGCAGTCAACTGCGGCTTGCCGGACGGCGGCATATGGTCATCGCTGTCGGCGGGCAGAAGCAATCGCTGAAGCAACACACTCTGTGCCACATCGCCCGGCTTCAGCACCGGGCCGTCGTCGGAACCGGCCTGCAACCCGGCGAACGAATCCAGCCGCAGGCCGGCCTTGGATTTTTCCGCGCCATGGCATCGCACGCATTTGTTTTCCAGCACGGGCGCGATGACGCCGGCGAACACCGGCTGCTGCCGCAATTCAGCCAATGAAACCGGTGCGGAAGTTTTCTTCGCAACGGCAATGCCGAGCAGTTTTTTCACCGGTGCCGGCGCATATTGCGTCAGATAATCGCTGCCATGCGTGAGCGAGCCGCCCAGATGCCCCGCCGCCATCAGCACGCCGGCCGTCGCAAACAAACAGACGCGATAGGCCGGAAATTTTCCACGCCAAAAAAGCATTGCCGCCAACACACTGCCCGCCGCCGTGGCCGTGCCGAGCCATTTGTGCCACGCGAGCAGTTGCGCATCGTAGCCGCCGGCGAGCGAAAGCAGCCAGCCGCACAACGCCGTCACGACCGCCAGCGGTGCGGCGAGCGCAAGGATGAAGCCCGCGCTGGCATTGACGTTTTTGAATCGGGGAAGAAACGCGGCGAGTTCCAGCACCGCGAGTGCCGCGAGCATGCCGATGGGCAAATGCACGAGCAACGGATGGAATCGGCCCAGAAATAAAAAAATGTCAGGTGGCTGGTGCAAGCAAATATATTAATCGTCGGCAGAGAGTTGCTAATCTGTCACTTGCAATCAAGTGCAAATCTCCCCTCCACCGGGCCGCCATGAATCACACGACGGCCTTTTTCCATGTCCGGCGGGATACCCAAATGGATACCCGGAATACGCCCCAGGATACCCAACAATGCCCCAACTTACCCCAATACAAAGTTTTGTAAAATTGCCCTTTGAAGTCTGTTCCTCAGCAAAGAATCGCCAGCAACCACGGCCTTAAAATGAAAAACCGCCAGTAAAGACTGGCGGTTTAGAGTGGTGCCCCGGGAGAGACTTGAACTCTCAACAAACAGATTAAGAGTCTGCTGCTCTACCAATTGAGCTACCGAGGCAAAATTCGCCGGCGAATCATGTTCACCGCGAAGGCAGATTCTGTCAGACCTCAAATTCCAAGGCAAGATTTTTTGACGAGCTTCGCCGATGGGCTGACTTCAGCGCGCCGCATGGAAATTGGCGGCGCATTTCATTTTTTTAATGACGTGTCGGCGATTGTGTTCAAAAATGCCCCGTCGCAACCGCAATGACTGTCACGCTTTTCATCCCGTGTTTCGTGGACGCCCTGTATCCGCGCGCCGGCATCAGCATGGTCGAGATTTTGGAACGGGTCGGACATCGCGTCGTCTGTCCCGAAGAAATCGCCTGCTGCGGCCAGCCGCCGTTCAATTCCGGCTACCACGCCGAGGCCCGCACCATCGCCACGCCGGTGCTGGAAAAACTGGCGGACGCCGAGGCCATCGTCATCGGCTCCGGCTCCTGCGGCGCGATGGTGAAAAAGTTTTATCCCGAACTCTTCGCCGGCACGCGCCACGCGGAGCTAGCGAAACAAGTCGCCGCGCGCACCTGGGAATTCTCCGATTTTCTCGTCAGCAAGCTCGGCGTGACGGATATCGGCGCGAAGTTTCCGCACAAAGTCACATTCCACGACGGCTGCCACGGCCTGCGCGAACTCGGCATCCAAAAACAGCCGCGCGCACTGCTCGCCAACGTCCGCGAATTGGAACTGGTCGAGATGCCGGAAGTGTCCTGCTGCGGTTTTGGCGGCACGTTCGCCGCCAAGTTCCCGATGATCTCCACCGCGATGGGCGAAGTGAAATGCGCCAGCGCCGCCGAGACCGGCGCGGAATATATCGTCTCCAGCGATTCGAGCTGCCTGATGCACATTCAAGGCCTGCTCTCCCGTCAGGGCAAGCCGACGAAAACCATCAGCCTCGCCGAGGTGTTGAACGCGCGATGAGCACTTTTGTTTCCGAATTCAAAACGCGCGCCACCGAGAAATCCGGCGACCTGCGGCACCGTCAATTCATCCGCACTGCGCTGCGCGGCTACGAAGCCGCGCGCGACAAACGCAAAGGTGCGTTCCAAAGCTGGGAAGCCGCGCGTCAGGCCGCCGCCGAAACGAAGTGGGAAGCGGTCAACCATCTTGATACGCATCTCGAAGCGCTCGTGGCCAAGCTCGAAGCGCGCGGCACGAAAGTCCACTGGGCCAGCACCGGCGCACAGGCGCGCGAAATCATCGCGAAAATTCTCCGCGAAAAAAATGCCCGCTGCATCATCAAGTCCAAGGCGATGACGAGCGAAGAAATTCACCTGAACGACGCGCTGGAAAAGGAAGGCTTCACCGTCGTCGAAAGCGACCTCGGCGAATTCATCGTCCAGCTTCGGCACGAGACGCCGTATCACATCGTGTTTCCCTCGATGCACCTGACGCGCGGCGAGATCAGGGATTTGTTTCAGAAAGAAATCGGCGACGCACCGTCGGACTCGCCGGAGGATTTGACGATGGTTGCCCGCCGCGTGATGCGCCAGAAATACATCACCGCCGATGTCGGTTTCACCGGCGCAAATTTCGCCATCGCCGAGACCGGCATGATTTCCATCACGGAAAACGAGGGCAACTCGCGCCTCACATCCGCGTTACCCAAGACGATGATCACGCTCATCGGCATTGAGAAAGTGTTGCCGCGCTTCGCCGATCTCGCGCTGTTTCTCCCCATGCTCGCCACCGCCGGCGCCGGCCAGCCGATGACGTGCTACAACACGATGTATTCCGGCCCGCGCCAGCCCGGCGAATGCGACGGACCGGAGGAATGGCACGTTGTCCTGCTCGACAACCGCCGCACTGAACTACTCGCCGACGCCGAGCAGCGCGACTCACTGCATTGCATCCGCTGCGGCGCGTGCCTGAACGTCTGCCCGATTTTCCGCAACGTCGGCGGCCACACCTACGGCACCACTTACAGCGGGCCGGTCGGTGCCGTCATCACGCCGCACCTGCGCGGATTGCAGGATTGGAAACACCTTTCCAATGCGAGTTCGCTTTGCGGTGCCTGCACCGAGGCGTGCCCGGTGAAAATAGATTTGCACCATCACCTGCTGCAAAACCGGCGTAATGCCTCCGCCAGCGAACCCGCATTTTTCGAGAAACTGGCGTATCAACTTTTCGGCATCGTGGCGAACGAACCAAAATTCTGGTCGCTCGCAAAAAAAATCGGCTGGCTCACGCAACCATTGCAGCGCGCGGTGAAAGGCTCCGCGCTCGACCCGGCGAAGGCATGGACTAAAACCCGCGACCTGCCGCCGATGCCGCAGGAAACATTCAAGGATTGGTGGAGGAACCGGAAATGAGCGAACGCGAAAACATTTTGGGCCGCATCCGCGAGGCGTTGAAAGTGCCGGCTCCCCTGCCCGGCTCGCATGGCGATACATCGGTTTATACGCCTGCCAAAGCGCCCGTCAGCCACGCCCGTGAATGGTTGCCATCCGTTGGCGCCAGCATGGCGGAACAGTTTGAGTTGTTTGCCAAAAACGCCGCTGATTTGAAAGCCGATTTCCAGTTGCTCGCCAGCCGCGAAGAATTGAAGGCCGCGCTCGCCAAAATTGCCACCGCCGAAAAATGGTCGCTCATCGCCAGCCACGACGGCGAGTTGAGTAATTTCGCCAGCCGTTCGCTCGGGCTGCCGGTGCTGCTGACGGACAAGGGCTACGACGTGCAGGCCATGGAGAAGTGCGACGCCGGCATCACCGAATGTGACGCGCTCATCGCCCAAACCGGCGGCGTGGCCGTGACCAGCCGCAGCGCCGGCGGACGCGCCTTGTCGGTACTGCCGCCGCATCATGTCGTCGTCGCACGCCGCGAACAGCTCGTGGCGGATCTGCCGGCGGCGTTCGCGCTCTTGCAGCAAAAATATGCGCCGGATTTTCCGAGCATGATTTCGTTCATCACCGGGCCCAGCCGCACCGGCGACATCGAGCGCATCCTCGTCCTCGGCGCGCACGGGCCGAAGAAGCTGACGATTCTCTGCCTCTGATGACGCATTGATTTGGCGCCCAAATCTGCTATCCTGTTTTCGTCATGCAAACGAACCCCACCCCCGGCAGCGCCAAGAAAATCCTGGTGGTGGACGACAATCCGGTCGTCCTCAAGGCCATGTATTTTTTCCTTCGCAACCACGGCTACGACGTGGTGATGGCGGAGTCCGGCTCGGACACCCTCACGAGCCTGCGGCGCGACAAACCGGATTTGATCCTGCTCGACCTTGATTTGCCGGACACCGGCAACGTCTCCAACGCCATGCGCGACGGCTTCATCATCATGGACTGGGCACGCCGCACCGGGGCCGCCGAGAACATCCCTGTCATCATCATTTCCGCGCTCGACCCGGAGGAATACAAGTCCCGCGCCCTCGCCGCCGGCATCGCCATCTTCTTTCGCAAGCCGGTGGACAACGACAAGCTCCTCGCCGCCATCCACGCCACGCTCCACGATGCACCGGTCCGGTCCGCCGCTTAAAAGTTTCCCATGAAAGGCAAGCTGCTGCTCCCGGCCATTTTCGTGGCGACGTTCGCGTTGTCGCGGATTCCCGGTTTGCTGCCGCTGAACTTCAGCGTGGCGTATGCGTTTGCGTTTTGCGCCGGCGTTTATTTTCGCGGTGCGCTGGCGTGGTGGTTGCCGCTCGGCGTCATGCTGGCGACGGACATGGGACTGAATGTTTACTACGCGAGCCACGGAGTCAGCGTCTGGGACCTGCCCGATTTGGAAAATTTATTTTTCAACTACGCCGCCTACGCCGCGCTGATTCTTTTGGGCCGGCGGTTCAAGCCGCAATCGTCCTTCCTTGGCCTGCTCGGTGGCGGCCTGCTCGGCGCCATTTTGTTTTACCTCATCACCAACACCGCGTCTTGGCTTTTCAATCCGTTTGGAAACGCCGAATATACGAAAAACCTCGCCGGCTGGATCATTGCGCTCACCAAAGGCCACGCCGGCTTTCCCTCGACGTGGGAATTTTTCCGCAACACTTTCCTGAGCGGCGGCCTGTTCACCGCGCTGTTCGCCGCCGCCGGCCAGCTTGCCGCCGAATCGCCGGCGGAAAAAAAAGCCGGCCAACGCGCGCCCGAAAAGGAACCCGAAGCCGAAACTGAGCCGGAGGAAGCCAAGGCGTGAAAATCGGCGTCATTTCGGACACGCACGGTTTCCTCGACCCGCGCGTGGAAAAAATCTTCGCCGGCGTGGACCACATCCTGCACGCGGGCGACATCGGCTACGCGTCCATCATTCTCGAACTCCAGTTCATCGCGCCCGTCACCGCCGTGCTGGGCAACTGCGACGACCCGCAGATCAACTACCGGCTTACCGAAGCGGTCGAGCTGGCGCGGAAAAAATTCCTCGTCCACCACATCGTCAACCCGCGCGCCTTGGACGAGACTTTGGCGCGGCGGCTCGCGAAAGAACGGCCCGACGCCGTCGTCTTTGGCCACACGCACAAACGGTTTGCGGAGACGGTGGGCGGCGTTTTCTTTTTCAACCCCGGTTACGCCGGCAAGCCCAAGCTCGGCGCGGAACGCAGCGTGGCCATCCTGCACCTCGACGAAAAGGGCTTCCGCCACGAATTCATCCCGCTGTGATCGCCGGGCGGCGATTTCAGGCCGCCAGCTTCGCCGCCATTTCTTTCACGCTGCGCACGTCCAGCTTGCCGGTGCCGAGCATCGGAAAACTGTCCACACGATAAAACGCGTCGGCCTTGGGCTTCCACAAGTTCGGCAGGTCGCACGCGGCGAATTTTTCCAGCAGCGCCGGCATGGCGTCCGCCGGGATCTTGTGCAGCACCACCAGGCGCTCGCCTTTTTTCTCGTCCGGCAGGCCGAACACCACGAACGCCACCTCCGTCACGCTGGAAAGTTCCTGCAATTTCTCCTCGATCTTCAGGTGCGGCACCATCTCGCCGCCAATCTTGCTGAAGCGGTTCAGCCGGCCGGTGATTTGCAGGAAGCCGTCTGCGTCGAGCATCGCCATGTCGCCGGTGCAATACCAGCCGTCGCGCAGCACGTCGGCGGTTTTTTCCGGCTGGCCAAGATAGCCGAGCATGATGTTCGGGCCGCGCACGAGGAGCAGGCCAGACTCGCCCGGCGGCAAGACTTTTCCGCTCCACGGATTGTCGGCGTCGGCGATGCGCACGCACATTCCCGGCACCGGCTGGCCGATTTTGCCATGCTTGCCACCGACCTGATAAAATCCGGCGGCGCGATAATCCCAAGCGTTCACGGCCACCGCCGGCGCACATTCGGTGCAGCCGTAACCCTCGAATGGCCGGATGCCAAAGCGTTCCTCGAACGCGGCGGCGAGTCGCTCCGGCAGTTTCTCCGCGCCGGTCACGATGAGTTTCAGGCTGCCAAAATCCTCCGGCGGCACTGCGCGCAGATAGATTTGCAGCAGTGTCGCGGTCGCGAGCATCACGGTGGCCTCGTGCTGACGCACCATCGCGCCAACGCCTTTCGCGTCGAGCGGATTCGGGTAAAACACCACGCCGGTGCCGAGCACGAGCGGCAGGCAGAGCGTGACCGTGAAGCCGAACGAATGGAAGAACGGCAAAATGCCCAGCACGCGCTGCGATTCGTCGAGCGCGATGACCTCGCCGCATTGCTCGATATTTGCGAGCAAATTAAATTGCGACAGCATCACGCCCTTCGGCTCGCCGGTGCTGCCGCTGGAGAAAATCACCGTGGCCAGATCGTCCATGCCGATGCCGGTGGAACCGAACAGCCGCTCCAGCAAAAATGCCGGCGCAAATTTTGCGAGCGCCAGCGAGCAGAGTTTTTCCGGCAGCGTCGGTTTGGCGGCGAGGTCTTCGAGGTAAATCAATTCGCCCGGCGGCGTGAGCTTGATCTTCTCGATGAACTTCCGCGACGTGATGACCGTCTTGATTTCGCACTGCTTCACGCACGCGGCGAGCGTGGTTTCGGACAGCGTGTAGTTCAGATTCACTGGCACCTTGCCGCACAGGAACGCCGCGTAATTTGCCAGCGCGCCCGGCACGCTTGGCGGCAGGTAAAGCCCGACCATTTTTTGTCCGCGCCAGGCTTGCTTCAGCCGCCGTGCGAGGAATATTGTTTTCGCCAGCGACATGCCGAACGAAATCTTCGGCGTCGTGGCGTCGGCGAAGGCAAAACGGTGCGGATGCTCGCGCGCCATGCGGATCAGGTTGCGGTGCAGCGGCTGCATCCGGTCGCGGCGCAATGCCCATGCGTTGACCTGCAATTCCTGCACCGCCTCGCGCACGGCGAACGGCGTGGTGTTTGCCGGCATGGGTTTGCCAAAACTCACCGTCACCGGATGCGGGCAGCGCGCCGTGAGGAGATGAATCATCCGTCCACGCCGGAAGCTTAACGGCCCGCCCAGCACACCGTCGAGCGCCACGGGGATCACCGGCGCGTCCACGTCCTTCATGATGCGCTCCATGCCGCGCCGGAACGGCAGCAGTTGCCCGATGCGCGTGATCTGTCCCTCGGCAAAGATGCACACAACTTCGCCATTCTTGATGGCGTCGCTCGCGGCTTGCAGCGCGTGGAGCAGTTCACGCGGGCGCTGCTCCGAGGAGACCGGAATGGTGGCGAGAATTTTCGCGAACGGCTTCACCCAGCGCTTTTCGTAAATGTCCTTGAACATCAGAAACCGGATGGGCCGGTCGGTCGCGGCGATGAGCAGCAGCGCGTCCACATAGGAAACGTGGTTGCAGACGAACAGCGCCCCGCCCTTTTCGGGAACGTGATCGCGCCCAACGATGCGGATCTTATATAGCGAATGGGTCACGCACCACAGCACGAACCGCAGCAGTGAATCAGGCAGCAGGAACAAGACATAAACCGCGCCGAACAGTGTCAGCACACCGCCGACCAAGAAAATGCCGCGCGGCGTGAGGTGCAATTGCTGCGCGAGCAGCCAGTGCGCGCCCGACGCGAGGAACACACCGACGAACGAGAGCCAGTT
The DNA here is from genome assembly GCA_964444085.1 of uncultured Bifidobacteriaceae bacterium. Classification (GTDB taxonomy): domain Bacteria; phylum Verrucomicrobiota; class Verrucomicrobiia; order Limisphaerales; family UBA11358; genus UBA11358. The sequence goes on from CAYUGC010000034.1 coordinate 18,138, forward strand.
CGCCGTGGCCTGCACCTGACCCTTGTTGTCGCGCGCCGGGCGATGCTGCAATAGCGCGGCGATGGGCACAATGAAGAAGCCGCCGGAGAAACCGAGCAGCGCCAGCAGCACGTAAGATTCGTTCAGACCCACGCCCGTTCTGGCCAGCAGCGCGGAGAAAATGGAAAGCCCGAACGCGCCAAGCGGCACAAGGCCGTATTCAATCTTGCCGCCAGACATATAGCCCGCCGCGAGGCTGCCGAGGCCAATGCCCAGCGCCAGCGCAGCGTTGAGATAACCGATGTGCGTCTCGGTGGCGTGCAGGGTTTCCGCGCCGTAGAAAAACAAGTTCAGCAGCAGCAGCATCCCGAGGAAGTTGAAGTAGGAGTTACCCACCAGCGCCAGCTGGAGCGGACGGTCGCCGCGCATGGCGCGGATCTGCCGCCAGATTTCGGCGGGGAAATTGGGATTGAACTTCTTCTGCGGATTCGCCGCCGGGACTTTGCTGATGCCGAGGCACGCGAAGAATCCGACCACCGCCAGCGCGATGAGGATGACGGCGGACAGCCATTGCCGCCCGCGAAACTGTTCCGACATCGCCGCCGCCGCGACGATGCCGAGGATGATGGCCACGAACGTGCCGAGTTCCAGGATGCCGTTGCCCCACGAGAGCTTCCGCTCCGGCAACAGCTCCGGCAACGAGCCGTATTTGCTCGGCCCGAAAATCGCGCTGTGCGTGCCCATCAGAAAAACGCTCGCGAGCAAAAGATTTTTATCCCAGCGCCACAGGCCGGCGAACACCAGCGCCATGATGAACAGCTCGAACACCTTCACGCCCAGCATCACGGCGCGCTTGCTGAAACGGTCCGCGAGAAAACCGCCGGTCATCGAGAACAAAATGAACGGCAGCGCGAACAGCGCGCCGATGCTTTCGCCGTAGCTGTTCTTTTCGGCCAGCGTCATGCCGGTGCCGAAGAGCGCCACGAAGATGACGAGGTTCTTGACGACGTTGTCGCTGAACGCGCCCTGGAACTGCGTGACGATCAGCGCCCAGAAACCCTTGGACGAGGATGGCGGATGGAGGATGGAGGATGGCGACTTCGGATTGCTCACGTCGTCACACTAGCGCATTGCGGCGGGAAGTGTGAATCGAAAAACTTTCGGGCGACATTGTTTGGGACGATGACGAGCCGGACGGAGCGCCGGTCTTTGACCGGCTTAAAATTAACTTTGGGATCGAAGCTCCCGACAACGCCGACCGAACGACCAGATCCCGCCTTAAGCCGGCTGGAAGCCGGCGCTCCCGGCGTTCACTTGGCCGGCACCTGCTCGTAGTCGGTGAAGTCAGCAAACATCTCGTCTTTGCCGACTTTGCCGAGATGCTTGAGGATGAACTTTTGCAGCGCGGCGGTGTCGGCGGTGAGGATGACGCTGCCATCCACCACGCGATGCGCGAGGGCGGAGGAATTTTTTTCGAGGAAATTCTTGAACCAGTCAGGATTGCAGACGGCCATGGAAAACTTGTCGTCCGCCAGCTTCACGCGAAACAGCAAATGTCCGGGAATCACCGCGCAGTTGAGCAGGCCGGCCTGCTGATCGTCGAACTTACATTCCGTGGGCGTGACATCGAGGAACATTTCCTTGCCCAGCTTGAACAGATGGCCTTCAAACTTGCCACTCTTGCCTTCGTCATCCTTGAGCGTCACGGCGTAGGCGTTGTTCGTGGCGGTGGCGAAAGTCCAGGTGGTCGCCTTGTCTTTTTTGCCGGCCTCCATCCAGGTGCCGGCGAGGCGCGGGTCGGTAACAACATCCTTGTCGGTGTAGAACGGGTTGACGGACGGCACGCACGCGACAAGCAACGCAGCGGCGGCGACGGCGAGGAGGCAGGTTTTCTTCATAGAACTATTTGATGCTCCTTTTCGGAAAAACGTTCAACCTAAAACCGTGCGCTCGTTTCCTCGTCTCCGGCTTTGGCTTGTCCAAAGTATAGAAGCAACCCCTCCTCAAAATCGCGTGAATGGTAGGAATATAAAATCATTTCCAAACAAAAACGAAGACTCTTTCTGGGGGTATGCAGCCAAAGGCAAAGGGCAATGGACCACCATCGGTAAAATAAAAGCTGGCACCCGCTTTGGAACTCCAGGTGGCGAGCCAAGGGAAAAGGGGAAATTGAACCACTTCCAAATTAGTGGCTTTTGATGGGTCGGGACCATCCACATTGCAGTTTTCGGCTGGTATGATGAGCAAATCGCCGGATTTAATTTCAGAGTGGTTGAAGTCAAGCGGCCAAGCCCCGCAGGTTTGCATATAATACTGAAAGCCCCAATGCCCTTCAAACCAGACCTTGCCGGTTGCGCCGGCATATTTCACACTGATCTGCTCCGCACTTCTACGCGCCACGTGAGCCTGCTCAAAATCCACCTGCGCGGTCAACAGACTCAAAGCCGCGGTCAATACTAGTGAAAGTTTAATCCCCGGAGTCAGGGTCAAATTGGTTTGGCCCAGTCGCCGGACAATCAGGATACCCGCCGCCGGCAACAATGGTAGAACAATACGGCCATTGACCGTCCAATAAACACCGGCTGCAAACACAAAGATTCCCAACATCCATAATACCAGCAACCCGGAAGCAGCATCACGGTTTCGCCAAACATCGGCGCAAGCCAAGCCCAGCACGGACAATCCGGCGAAGGTCCAGAGGAAGATTTGTATTTCCACATAAAGCCCGGCGTTCCCGGTGACCCAAGAATAATTCTTTACCATCATGCCGCCGGCAACAGCCTGAACTGTCAGGACGAGCGCAGTCAGGGCAAACCATGCCAGCGCTTTTTTGCGCCACACGAAAGGAGCGAAAAAGAGGGCCGCCGCCGAGCAACCGCCGATGAACGTCAGGGTGTTCAAGGCCTTGAAAACCTTTGAAACGCCGTGGTTAGCCATGACCGCCTTGGCATCTTGGTTGGTGGCAATGGAGTTAAGAAAGTGTGGATGTCCATAAAGCCGGAAGGTGAACCATTCGTCGGCGGCCAACAGCAAGATTGGAATCAAAAGAAAAAACACCCACCGACCTACGGTGCGTTTTTCCAACCAGCCACAGGCAGCCAGCAATGGGATGAGACAAATCGCATTGTATTTGGTCAGGATGGCCAGGCCGGTCAACAGGCCGGCGACAAATAATTTCCAAAAGTTGTCCTGCTTCACTCCCTCCAGCCAAAAAATGACCGCCCAAACCCACAAACCCAGCATCGGCACATCGGACATGACGGTGGTGCTGGAGATGAGAAAGCCCGGTGCAAACAAAGTGACCAGGGCGGCGAGCATGGGCCAGCGACAGATGTCCTTGGCCAAACGGTAGGTGCCCAAGACCACCGCCAGCGTTGGCAATAGGCAGGCAAAATGCAACCCGATCTCATTCCATCCGAAAAGGGTAGCGGCGGCCGCAAGAAAGTAGGAAAACAGCGGCGGATTTTGCGTGGCTGCCCACATGGTTTGGGCGACGCCATACCAGTTGATATTGAATCCGTATGGATTGCCCGGATGCAACTGGATTTGCTGCGCCGCCCAAATATAGAGCGGATCATCCATGTTAAACGGTTTTGCAAGGAAAGGTGACAGGGTGGCAAACGTCAATAGCACCAGCGTCCAATATGGATGACGGAAGCCCCAATCGCTGATTTTTGCCCAAAGGTTATTTTTTAGGGGAGTTTTGGAATCGGTCATATCGAACCATGAATGCCTTTTTTAAAGCTTAAGATATTCGAACTGGCATCCGCCAATCTTTTCTCAACTTGGGTTTGCCCGGCACCAACATGTTCTATCCGTCGGAAAGCAAAGTCCGCGCCGACGCGCTCGTCGAGGCCTCGCGCTTTAGCTCTGCGGCGACAATCTTTACCCGAACATCCGCGACGTCGCGCCGGTGCGCGGCGAGGAATCCATCCGCCCGAACGGCTAGGTCCGTTTGAATTTGCGATACCGCAGTGTCATATCCGTGACTTTCATTATGTAAAAGGATATGTCGGCAGATTTGCTTCCGCATCCGTGCAATGGGCGTGCCTATGACGGGCGCGCGACGGATAGTGAGCGGGAGTTTAAACCGTTGAATATTTCGTTGAATGTTCCACCCCCAACCCCAAGAAACCCCTATAAAATATAAGGAATTTACTGGAGGCGAGGGTCGGAATCGAACCGACGATGCAGCTTTTGCAGAGCCGTGCCTT
>CAYUGC010000035.1:0-22183 GCA_964444085.1 uncultured Bifidobacteriaceae bacterium
CCCTTCCAGATGCCGACGAGGTTAGCTGACGGGCTCGGTCCTGAAAGTGACCGCGACGGTGGTTCGCCACCGGCGTTAGCCCCATCCTTGGTTTCCCAAGGGTTGGTTCCCCCGCACTGACTCGCAGGAAGGCGAGCCAGCTTAGGCTGCTGACGCAACGACACTCTCAAACTTTTGGCATTGTGTCAATCAGTGTGCGTATAAAGCCAACAGGCAGAGGATAATCCGATTAATCTATGGTTTGTTGGAGCCTTTGTTTCCGCATCAATCGCCAATGTGGGAAGCTGAGCTTGTTAGACTTGAAGTTCAGTTCCTTAGACTTGAAGTTGAGTTCGTTAGGCTCAAAACTAAGGTCGTCAGACTGAAAGCTAAGCTCCGATGACTTGAAGCCAACCACCTCAGAGTGCAGTCCAAGCTTGTCAGACTCAAAGCCAAGTTCCTCAGATTGCAGGCTAACCTTGCCAAACTCGAGGCTAGGCTCCAATGACTACAGGACAGCTTCGCCATCCTCGACGCCCGCAAGTGGTCCTCGAAGCCCCCAGACAAACCGTTCTTCCGCCCCCTCCGGGGCTAAATTCATTCCGTGGGACAAATCCCACGGCTAAAGCCGTGGGCTACTATGGGTCGCAGCTCCGCAGCTTGTCCCGCCATTCCCCAGCCCCTTGCACGGGCCGGTCTTTGCCGGTCGCCTGTTTGCGGCTTGACATACATTGCAGCACAATGTATCGTGTTGCTATGTTAAACAAAGAACTGGTGGCCGCCTCCACGGAACCGTTGATTTTATCCCTCCTGGCCGGGGGCGAGAGCTACGGTTACGCCCTGACGCAGGAAGTGAAGCGGCTGTCCGGGGATAAAATTGCCTGGACGGACGGGATGCTTTACCCGGTGCTGCACCGGATGGAAAACCGGGGCTTGATCAAGGCGCGCTGGGGCGAAAGCGAGACCGGACGGAAGCGGAAATATTATTCGCTTAAAAAAGACGGCAAGAAGGCGATGGCCAAGCACCACGAACAGTGGTCGCTGGTGCATGCCGTTTTGGCCGGCTTGAGAGAGGAGCAATATGTCTGACCTGGAACAATCCCTCGCGGACTGGCGGCGGCAGATGCTCGCCGCCGGCATTCAAACGCCCGTGCCGCTGGAGGAACTGGAAAGTCATCTGCGCGATGAAATCGAGCGGCAGATGGAAGCGGGATTGACCGCACAAGCAGCCTTTGAGATTTCCAGCCAGCAGATCGGGCACCCCCAAGCCCTCAACAGTGAATTCAAAAAAAGCGGAAGGACATTTATGAACCGGACCGCAAAAATATACGCCGGAATCATCGGCCTGTCCGCCGGTGCGGCTTTGCTGGTTCCCGGAAGCCTTCAACTGCGGGATGAATTGGTCATGGCCAACGGCAGGCTCGGCTTGTGGTTGATCGGCCTATTTTTACTTTGCTGGTCGTCAAGCTTGTTCCAGCAGGTTTTTTTCCAGAAAAAATTTAACGGCGAATTTGATGAAGCCAAAATCAAGCCGGCCAAGCAACCCGTGAAGACTGGTGCGGGAATGGTCGTCCTCCTGACCGGCGCGGCCTTGGTCATGCCCGCCGTCGCGCAAGCCTGGCAGAAAAACGGGGTGGAGTTTGCCGCCTTGGGGTGGATGGGGTTTGGCTTCGCGCTCCTCCTCACCGGCAGCTTGTTGACCTTCTGCCCATACCAAAAACGACGGGCTTGATTTTGTATAACCTCGAACCAGCCATCACGGACCGGCCATCCTTTGTGCCGGCGCGTCGGGCTTTTGAGGCCGCGCTCAATCGTCGCGGTCAAAGCCGTGCCGGCCGGGCGGCGGGTGCTGGGGACGGGGATGGCTATAGGCGTTGGGCCGGGGCTGCGTCGTTACCGTGGCCTGGGCGCGCCAGTTTGGATGCGTCTGCACCCAGACATTGACGCGCTGCCCCCGGACCGGATCACAGACGATCCAGACATTGCCGGGGCCCCAGTAATAATATCCGTCGCCATACCAGCAGACATATTCAAATCCATCCCAGAAATAATAATCGGGAACGAATGTGACCGTCGGCGCACCGGGCGGCGGGGGCGGCGTTTGATACACACAGCCAGAGGCCAGGGCCAGGGCCGCAATCCCGGTCACCGCCAGCGTCCAGACAAGCTTACGGGTGGTTTTCATAAGGTTGAATTCAGCTTGAACCGTGCCGTGTGTGCCGGCCACCGGTTATCGTCACAACCGGCAATATCCGCGGCCATTTGGCTGGCCGGGCTGGTCATTCTCCTTACACTCATGGCAAGCCGTTGACCAGCAGTCATGAGGCGGTCGCTGGCCGGATTGCGCGGCGGGCCGTTTCAAATTCGGAATTTTGAATTCGGAATTGAAGGGCCTCCTCCCGTCGTTGCCTGTGTTTTCCCCAGTTCCTTGCGGAGTGCTTGCCTATGGTGGGGGCATCCGCCTGCGCCACGGCGCACCGAGTTGGCGAACGGTTCAACCGCCGGCGAATACCGGATGAAAGTTGGCTTCGGTCAGGATGCGCGCGACCTCCGCGCGTTGGTCGCCCTGAATCTCGATCTGGCCGTTTTTCACCGTGCCGCCGGTGCCGCAGGCGCGCTGCATCGCTTTGGCCAGTTGCTCTTTCTCGGGCAATCCGATGCCGACAAAGTTTTTGACCACCGTCACCGTCTTGCCGCCACGTCCGGCTTTCACGCGAAGTATGTCCACCCGTCCGCGATGCTTCTTCGCCGGCTTGGCTGCGGAGGCTGGCGCAGAATCTGACGGCAGATTAGCTGGAGCCGAGGGCAAGCCAGCGCTGGACAGGGCGGCGAAGGGTGTTTGACTTAAGCCCGGCCCGCCGTCGGTGGATATGCGCTTGGAATTAGTCATGATAGTGCCATTAAGGCCTGACGTCTTTGCCATTATTTCCGGTGCCTACGAAACGGATCAACATGTATTCATGGGTTTCGCCCAGATGGAAGCCGGCTTTTTGGATTTCCCCCGCGATCCAAGGCATGTGCGCCACGCCCCACGGCACCATGAGACTGTCCGACTGCGACAGGTGGGATTGGATCTCTTCCAGCAGATGCCGGTTGCGCTTCCAGAGAATATCCTCAAAGAGTTGTTCCTGAATCTGGGGCGATGGCGAGAATTGCATCAGCCGCTGAAGATTTTCGGGGGTCAACCCTTTGGCATGTATCAGCGTAACCAGGTTCAGAATCTCAAGGGTTTCCTGGGAGAATTGATCCACGTCGATATCCGCCCGCACCGCCTTGCCCTTGACCGGCACAAATTTTTTCTTTTGCTCGGACAAGCCGAGCGATTTTGCCATCCGCTGGTAACTGAGCTTGTTCGTCAGCAGGTTCTTAACATCCGTGACGCCCTCCATTAAAATGATCGAGTTGCTCGGAAACGCCTGGGAAACCTGCCCATAAAATCCCGCATCCGCAACATGGGCCATGGGAAACAGCTCAATTGTTTTTCCATCGTCGCGCACATATTTTCTCACCTGCACGGACAACCCCCCGGGATGCAGCGCCATGAAACCATCGCTGAAATGCCCCACCGCCAGGGATGCGCACACAAAAAGATAGATCAGCACCGCCGGCAACAATACAAAGCCGTTCAGCAGGATAAACGCGGTCAAATTCCCCCAGCTAAAGCTTCTGGCTCCCAGCCGGTCTGCCGGCACCAGCGGCCAGCGGAATTTAAATCCGCCTTGAGATAGATATAGAATTCCCAGTGCGAGGAGGACCTGACCGATGGAAAATCCCACCGCAACCTGCGGCAGCCGGCCAAAACAATATATTGCGAAGGGAAAGACGGCCAGCATGGTGGCCAGACAGAAAAGCGGAATGGGGAGAAACAGCCGCTTGGGAACCGAGGGCGTCACCCCGATCAGCCCATAAATTCCGATGGCCATCAGCACGGCAAAAAAGGAAATCAGCTCGCGGAAAATTGAAAGCCCATGCATTCCGCCAAAGAGAATCAGGGAGTCATCCAGCAAAGAAACCACCGCATCCACCAAAAACAGCCCAAGACAAAGGCTGAGCAGAAGGCCAAGCAGATGCAGCATAGACCCAGCCCGGCGATTCGGCGCTGTTGGCAACAGAGGCGGCGATGGCGCGGAAGCCAATGGTGGAGGACAATTCATTTCACAAATCTTCAGTGATCGTCACGGATTGTTCGCCATCGCGGAGAAGATTGCAATAATTCCAAATTTTTTTGGACGAATGGCGGTACGGGATTGCTCATTTGCGGGAACGTAAAAGTTTTCGCAACCGTTTCGTTGTCTGCTCGCGGTCAAGCCGGCTGGCCGCCACATCCAGCGTCAATGCCTCCCACGCATCCACGTCGAGCTTTTCGTCCGGCAGCAAATCGTTTTCACTCAAAAACACCAGACACGTCGCCAGCGCCGTGCGTTTGTTGCCATCCACAAACGGATGATTGCGGCACGGATAAAACAAATAGGCCGCCGCGATTTCCCCCGGATCGGTGAACAGTGCCTCGCCCATCATCGTGGCCTGCGGCGCGGCCACCGCCGATTCCAGCAACGCCTCCTCCCGCAGTCCCGCGCCGCCGCCGTGCGCGGCCAGCACTGCCGCGTGAATCGCCTTCACGGCCTCCACCGTGGGATGCGAGAGCGGCCGCCTCATGACAGCCGCCGGAACAACTCCGCATTCTTCTTGATCAAACGTTTTGCGGTGGCGGCCGCTTTCTCGGCGTTGATGACGGGGCGCACGGGCGTCAGCACAATCGAGCCGCCTTCGTGCAGGCTGATGCTCACCTGGTCGCCCACCTTGAGGCGCGCCAGATCCATCAGGGCCGAATCAAACATCAACCCCTGCGAGTTGCCAATCTTGGTGATCGTCTTGGTCATGCTGTTAAACTATGTTTTACGCATGATTCCGTCAAGCCAGTTGGCCGGTGAAGGCTTTCGGCAAGATAGATTGCCGCAAACGAACCGCCCGTTTCAAGTTGGCGGTCAGGCGAGCAAGGTTTCCGGGCGATGAAACGCGAAGACGTTGCGGCTGCGCGGGGCGGGGGGGGCTCCGGCGAGAAACAGCTTGGCAAGCACCCCGCATCCCTGTTACAAACGCGGAGGAACATTCAACAAACTTAATCAAAAAAAGGACACGGGTGCATGAAGGCTTCATTCATTATCGGCCGGGCGGTTCTCGCAGTGGTGTTGATGATCGGTTTTTACCTGCTGGCGGTGGGCATCGCCTCGGGGCTGCTGTGGATTCCCTATGCCGAATTGGTTTACGCGCACCGGGTCACGCCCAAGCTGGCGATCATTTGTATCATCGGTGGGGGGGCGATTTTGTGGTCGGTCCTGCCGCGGTTCGACAAGTTCATGGCCCCCGGCCCGGAGTTGAAACGGGAAAAATATACCAAACTGTTCGCGGAGCTTGAATCCGTGGCCAAGGCCACCCACCAGGCCATGCCCGCCGAAGTCTATCTGGTGCCGGATGTGAATGCGTGGGTGACCCAACGCGGCGGCATCATGGGATTTGGCAGCCGGCGCGTGATGGGGCTGGGGCTGCCGCTCATGCGCATCCTGACCTGCTCGCAATTTAGCGCGGTGCTGGCCCACGAGTTCGGCCATTACCACGGCGGCGACACGAAAATCGGCCCGTGGATTTACAAGACGCGCGGAGCCATCGGCCGCACGCTGCATTCCCTGGGCAATGGCTCGTGGCTGCAAAAGCCGTTCCTGTGGTATGGCAAGCTATTCCTGCGCATCACGCACGCGGTCTCGCGCCGCCAGGAATTTGTGGCGGACGAACTGGCCGCGCGCACGGTGGGGGCCAAACCGCTGGCGGACGGATTGAAGAGCATCCACAAAGTGGCACCGGCGTTTGATTATTACTGGCGCAGCGAGTGTTCGCCGGTGCTGCACGCCGGTTTTTTACCGCCGCTGGTGGACGGCTTTGCCCGATTTGCGAGCGCTGGAACCATCGCAGAAAAGATGGACAAACATCTGGAAGAGCAACTAGCCAGCGGCAAGGCGGATCCGTATGACACCCATCCGCCGCTGAAAGAGCGCATCGCCGCCGTCGCGAGCCTGCCGGCGGGACCGGAGCTGTCCGAAGATCCGCCCGCCGTTTCGCTGCTGGAAGACGTGCCGGCACTGGAGCGGGCGCTGATGGCCCAGATTGCCGGGACGGAAAAGGCGGCCAAACTCAAGCCGATCGGCTGGGAGGAAGTCGGCTCGCAGGTTTATATCCCGCAATGGACGCGCCTGGTTCAATTGAATGCCGCCGGCCTGCAAGGCGTCACGCCGGAATCCCTGCCCAAACTGGCCGCCGACATCAAAACGTTCGGTAAAACCGTGGTGGACTATGCGAACGAAAAACCCGAGGAGGAAAACGCCGAGGGGCTGGCCAACTCCGTGGTGGGAGCCGCCCTCAATCTGTTGCTCATCCAACGCGGCGGCAATTTGGACGCCGCGCCCGGCAATGACGTTTCCGTGACTTTGAACGGCCAGCAGATAAAGCCATTCGGTCTTTTGCCGGCCTTGAAGAATAATGAGATCACGCCGGAAGCCTGGTTGGCCCAATGCGTCGCGCTCAATATCGCGGCGGCTGATTTGGGAACCGTGGCAGCGCCTGCCGCCGGCAAGGCTGAATCAAATTTGTGAATGTTTTCAGGCGGCCAGCCCGGGCTGAAGAAGGCGTCGCACTTCTCATGCTTGTCGGCCGGCCCGGCTTGGTGTTATCGTCAGCGCATCCGACCATAAAATCAAATTGCACAGGCAAATTCTTTTTTTGGTCCAGGTTGGTTGAGCATTTCGGGGAATAAAAAAGCAAATGATCGGGAAACTAAAATATGAATGAAATCTCGCCCAAGGAAGTCAGCGAGCTGCACGGCCGCATCACCGGGGAACTCAACAAGGTCATCGTCGGCCAGGAACAAATCGTCCGGCTGCTGCTGGTGAGTCTGTTTGCGCGCGGGCACTGCCTGCTCGTCGGTGTGCCGGGCCTCGCCAAAACGCTGATCGTCCGCACGCTGTCCGAAATCCTCCAGTTAAGTTTCAAGCGCATCCAATTCACTCCCGACTTGATGCCGGGCGACATCATCGGTTCGGAGATTCTTCAGGAACGCGAGCGGCGGCTGGAGTATGAATATCAGCAGGGGCCGATTTTCGCGAACCTCGTCCTCGCCGACGAAATCAACCGCACGCCGCCGAAGACGCAGGCCGCGCTGCTCGAAGCCATGCAGGAGCGCAAAGTCACCATCGGCGGCCAGTCGCGCACGCTGCCCGATCCGTTTCTCGTAGTGGCCACGCAAAATCCCATCGAGCAGGAAGGCACGTATCCGCTGCCCGAGGCGCAGCTCGACCGCTTCATGTTTTCGCTCCATCTGGATTATCCGGCGAAGGCCGAGGAGATGGAAATCGTCAAGCGGACCACGCTGCACGAAATGCCCGCGCTCACGCCGACCATCGGCGCGGAGGATTTGCTGCGCGTGCAACGGCTGGTGCTGGCCGCACCGGTGTCCGACCATGTGATTGACTATGCGGTGTCGCTGGCGGCGGCCACGCGGCCCGGCAACCCGGAGGCACCGCAGGCGGCGCGGGATTATGTCGAATGGGGCGCCGGCCCGCGCGCCTCGCAATATCTCATCCTGGGCGCGAAGGCGCTGGCGCTGCTGAAGGGAAACATCAGCCCCGAAACGGCGGATGTGCGCGAGGTGGCGATGCACGTGTTGCAGCACCGCGTCATCACCAACTACCGCGCCACCGGCGCCGGCAAAAAGTCGCGCGACGTGGTGCAAAGCATCTTGACCGAGGTGAAGGAGAAAACTTACTGACGAAATCGGGCGGAAGGAATGGTCCAGCCATGAACGAGGAACTGCACAAGCCGCCCGCATTCATCCGGCCACCGCCGGTGATCGCACCGCCGCCGCGGGTTCCGCCAAGGCTGGCGGATCTGCTCCAGCGCAAGCCCGCCGTCCGGCGGCGTTCGCTGCTGTCGCCGGCGGAACTGGAGCGCTTCGGCAACCTCCTCGTGTTCGCCCGCTCGACGGTCGAGGGCTATTTCGTCGGCAAACACAAATCGCCACGGCGCGGCTCGTCGGTCGAGTTCGCCGACTACAAGGAATATGTGCCGGGCGACGACCTGAAGCGCCTGGACTGGCGCGCGTATGGGCGGTCGCGGCGGCTGTTCATCCGGCAATACACGGCGGAAACGGACATGGTGGTTTATCTGCTGGTGGACGTCAGCGCCTCGATGGATTACGACGGCGCGGGCAAGCAATCCAAGCATGTCCTCGCCGCCAAAATCGCCGCCGCGCTGGCCTACCTGATGATTCATCAGGGCGACAAAGCCGCGCTCGGCCTGTTCGCCGACAATCTGAAATGTTTCCTGCCGCCGGGCGGCACGCGCGGCCATCTGCACAATCTGGTTTCCGAACTCGAAGCCGTCGAGCCGGCTTCGACCACCGGCATCGCCGGCGCGCTGGAGGAGTGCAATTCGCTGTTCAAAAAGCGCGGGCGGCTGATCGTGCTTTCCGATTTTTGGGACGACCCCGACGCGACGTTCGAGGCGCTGAGCCGGTTCCGGCACCGGAAATTTGATATTCTCCTGCTGCACGTCGTGCATCCGCATGAACTGGATCTGCCCGGCGTCCAGGCCGCGCGGTTTCACGACATGGAAACGCACGAGGAAATCGAGGTGGAGCCGGAGGAAATCCGCGCCGCCTACCGTGAATCGGCCCGCCGCCGCGTGGACCGGCTGGCGCGCGAGGCCAACCTGCGCCGCATCAGCCACGCGCTGGTGCACACCGACCGGCCGTATCTCGACGCCATCGAAGCCTACCTCGGCTTTCGCGGAACCAACCTTGCGGGACGCTGACGCGCCATGTCATTTCTAAGCCCAGCCTTGTTCGCCGTGTTGATTCCGCTGGCCGCCCTGCCGCTGGCGCTGCACCTGTTGAACCGGGGCTTCCCGCGCCATTTCAAATTTCCCTCGGTCGAGCTGATCAAGGAAACGCTGGCGCGCCGCTCGAAAATCCACCGCTGGCGGCACTGGATTTTGCTGCTGCTGCGGACGGCTTTCCTGCTGCTGCTGCTGGCCGCGTTTTTGCAGCCGGTGCTGAAGCTGTTCGGGGCCGATCCCGCCGACCAGAGCGGGCGGCAGGTACTGATCCTGTTCGATCATTCGGTCAGCATGGAACACAAGGGCGACGGCCCGACCTCGCGCGAGCGCGCCATCCACGAAGCCGTGAAGCTGGTGGACTCGCTCGGACCGGAAGATGTGGTGAACATTCTGCTCATGGAGCCGAATCTCAACCAGTGTTTCGTCTCGTTTTCCAAGGACACCGACGCGGCCAAGCGGTTCCTGAACCAGCTCAAGCCCGGACTCGGCCGCGCGGATGTCAACCAAGCCAACGCCGTGGCGGCGCGACTGTTTGCGCAAACCTCGACGCGTCCGGAAATTTACTACCTCTCTGATTTCGCGCGGAAGAAATGGGCCAACGTCAATTTCACCGCGCTGCCAGCGGCGGCGAAATTATTCTTCGTGGATGCCGGCCCGGCGCGGCGCGACAACCGCGCCATTCTCGATGCGCGGCTTTCCCAAACCGAACTGCTCGCGGGCGACACCGTTCCGCTCGTGGTCACCGTCGGCAACTTCGCGGCGGAACCGTTCAACGGCCGGGTCACCGCCACGCTCGACCAGCGGTTCAGCTTCGACCAGGAAGTGGCCATCGCGCCGTGGTCGCAGGAAAAAGTGACCGTGCCGGTGTCCGTCGGCGGGCCGGGCGTGCACCAGTGCGAAGTGCGCCTGCCATCGGACGCGCTCGAATACGACAACCATTTTTTCCTCACGCTGGCCGTTCAGGAAAAGGAGGAGGTGCTGATCGTCACCGACGAACCGGACGGTCGGAAGAGCGGCGCGTATTATCTCAAGACCGCGCTCAACCCGTTCGCGAACGACGCCGGCTCGCTGCTGCCGCGCGTCATTTCCTCCGGCGAACTTTCGCCCGCGCGGCTGGCCGGCGTGCAGAAGATTTTTTTCACGCAGGTCAACCGGTTGAGTTCCGAAGCCGGCGCGGCGGTGGCAAAATCCGTTTTTCAAGGCGCCGGGCTGGTGTATTTCCTCGACGGCCCGGCGGACGCCGACAACCTGGCCGCGCTGGAAAAAATCACCGGGCCGGGCACGCTGCCGCTGCGCCTCGCGCGCCGCAACCTCGCCACCAACGTGACCGCCGGCGCGCAGCAGATCGTGCGCGGCGATTTCAAGTCGCCCTACCTGAAGCTGTTCCAAGGCGGCGCGCGGCAGGACCTCGCGCTGCTGGAATTTTACGATTATTACCAGGCCGGCGCGACGGGCGCGGGCGGCGTGCTGCTGCAATACGGCGACGAATCGCCGGCGATGGCGGCGCTGCATCACGGCCTCGGCACGGTGCTGCTGCTGAATTTTTCCGCCGGTGAATTTTCCAGCAACCTCGCCCGGCAGCGGATATTTCCCGCGTGGATGCAGGATTTGGTGAAGACGCTGGACACCGCCGAACCGCCGCCGTCGGCCTACACCGTCGGCGAACCGCTCCAGGCCGAAGTCTGGCGCAGCGAGATGCACGACGAGGTGATCAGCCCCGCCGGAACCGCCGTCACCACCAAGCGCGAGCTGGCCGGCGAACGCTGCACCGTCGCGTTCACGCCGGAACAGACCGGGTTTTACACGCTCGGCGCGCCGCGTCCGCATTACGCCTTTGGCATCAATCCCACCACGGAGGAAGCGGATTTGCGGCCGATTGACAAAAGCGTCTTGCCGGCGGAATTCGCGGAACATCACGAGGCGCACTTCGTGGCGGGCAGCGAGGATTACGACGCGCTGGCGAAAGGCCGTCCGGTGTTCCACTGGTTTGTCCTGGGCGCGGTCGCATTTCTGCTGCTGGAAACGGGTTTTCAATTTCTGATCCGGAGGAAAGCGGCATGAACCTACCGGACAACGAACTGGTTTTTGACCCGATGGTGCCGGCACCGGTCATCGCGCTGATCGGCGGGCTGCTGCTGTTCTTCACCATCCGCGTCTACTGGCGCGTCGGCTCGTCTGCCGGCCGCTGGCGAAATCTGGCGCTGCTGCTGTTCCGCTTGGCGGGGGTCGCGCTGGTGTTGCTGCTGCTGCTCCAACCGTCGCGCCACGAGATGCTGCCGCCGCCGGCGCGCGACCGCGTCACACTCATCGGCCTGGACACGTCGTTGAGCATGAAACAGCGCGATGCCGGCAACCAAACCCGTTTTGACGCCGCCAAAAATCTGCTGCTGGAATCCGGTGCCGTGGCGCAAAACGGCGTGGCCGACGAAGCGCGGGTGCATTTGTTTGAATTCAGCGATGACGCGCGGGCATTTTCGCAATCGTTGCTCACGCTCGCGCCGGCGGGCAAAACCACGCGGCTGCATCAGGCGGTCACCACCATGCTGCGCACGGCGGGCGAGGATGAGGAGACCCCCAACGCGCTTGTGTTGCTGACCGACGGGCATGATTTTGAACTCGTCAATCCCGTGAAGACCGGCCTCGCGGCGCACAACCGCCTCACGCCGATCTACGCGGTCGCGTTCGGCAAGCAGGGCAAGGTGCGCGACGTGGCGGTGCGCATCACCGGGTTTCAGCCGTATTGCTACGTCAAACAAAAGGCGCACGTCAGCGCGACGCTGCGGCTGATCGGCTGCGAGTTGGAAGACCTGACCGTGCAGTTGCTGCGCCAGGGACAAGTGGTCCAGACAAAGCGGGTCAATGCGCAGGAGCTTCAGGAATTGCCGGTGGAATTCGAGGTGGCGGAGCCGGAGGTCGGCCAATACGAATACGAGGTCCGCGTGCCGACGCTCGAAAACGAGGTGGACTCGGCGAACAACAGCGCCATCACTTATCTCAACGTCATTGACCAGCAAATCCGCGTGCTGCTGCTGGAGGGCGATCCGTATTGGGACACGACGTTTCTGCAGCGCTCGCTGATGCGCAACGACAAGTTCGACGTGGACGCGCTCATCGGTTTCGGGCCGGACCATGTTCGCGCCATCCGCAAAACTCCGGGACTGGGCGAACTTCATTTGCCGTCCACGCTGGACCAGCTGGCCGCCTACGATGTTGTTCTCCTGGGCCGCTCGGTGGACGCGCTGGCCAATTCGCAAAGCGCTGCCAATCAATTATCGCTGCTCGCCGGCGGCGGCGGACCCATTGGTTTTCCCGGCTTGCTCGACCAGTTCGTCAAGGACCGCGGCGGCACGGTGATTTTCAGCCGGGGCCGCGCTTTTGGAAATTCAACCGCCGGGGAGCTGGAGCCGGTCTTGTGGGGCGAGAGCAAACACGACCGCGTTCGCCTGGAGGTCACCGCCGAGGGCCGCAGCCTCTCGCCGTTCCGGATGCTGATTGACGGCGAAGGCGGGCTGGATGCGCTGCCGGATTTGCTGGCCGCCAAAAATCCCGAGACGGTGCAGCCGCTCACCTCGACGCTGGCCGTGGGCGCGGAGCGCGGCGACAGCGCAGCGAAGGCGGCGATGGTGCACCGGCGCTACGGACGCGGCCAGGTGGTGAGCATCGGCACGGAAGGGCTGTGGCGCTGGGGATTGAATGCGCGGGTGGAGGCCGCGAATTCGCCGTTCGACCGGTTTTGGGACCAGATGATTCTCTGGCTGCTGGCCGGCCGCGATTTCATTCCGAACCGGCAGTTTTCATTCCGTCCGAACTCCGCGAATGTTTTGCTCGGTGAAAAAGTTTATTTTCGCCTCGTGATGCGGCAGCCGGATGCGAAGGTCAAATCCGCGCCGGTCACGATTTATTTTGGTGAGCGGGAGGCCGGTCGCACGAGCTTCGCGCCCACGCCGGGCAGCGCCACGCGGCTCTCGGCGGAGTTTCTGCCGGAGCGCACCGGCCGCTACCGCGCGGTGGTGAATCTGCCGGACGGCACCACGCAGGAATCGCGCTTCATCGTGTTCACGGAAAATCTGGAGGAAACCGAGGTGGCGGCGGACACGCTGTATCTGCGGCGGTTGTGCGAGAGCAGCGGCGGACGGCTGATCGAACCCGCCGAGCTGTCGAAGCTGCTGAAGGAATTGAGCGCTGATCAAACCAGTCAGACGCCCAAAACCATTCTGCGTCCGGTCTGGAACGAGGCCTGGGTTTTTTATCTGGCCGGACTGCTGTTCGGACTGGACTGGTTTTTGCGAAGGCGGTGGGGATTATGCTAATTATGAGGAAACATCCAACATCCAACACCGAACACCCAACATCCAAAAACGCCGGGCGGCCATGGGATGTTCGTGGTTGGATGTTGGCTGTTGAATGTTCAAAACGCCAATGAATGAAACGCAAAACATTCTGGATCGGCTGGCCGGGGCGGATCGCGCGCACCAAAAGGAGGCGGGCGGACGGCTGCTGCTGGCCGGCGTGAAATACGCCGTCGCGATCATCCTGTCGGTTTTCATCCTCGATGTGGTATGGCATCTCACTGCCGGCTGGCGGCTGGGGCTGCTGCTGGGAATCATTGCCGGGATCATCGCGCTGCTGGTTTTCGGCTGGCATTGCGCGTTCGTCCGGCGGAACCGGCTGGAACACATCGCGCGGTTTTTGGAGACGCGCGATCCGGCGCTCGGCTCGCGCCTGATCAATTTGCTCCAGTTGCGTGACCAGACCGGCGACGCCACGCTCGCGCCGCTCACCCGCGAACTGGCGAAGCAAGCCGTGGAAAAATACGCGGCGGAACTGCGCGAGGTTCCCATCGAAACCCTCGCGCGAACAGAGGAGCTGCGCCGCCAGTTTAAGCGCGCGGCGTGGGCGTTGTTCGGCTTCGCCGCCGTGCTGGCCTTGGGCTTTCGCGTCACGACTGTGGAGTTGGCGCGGTTCGCCGACCCGTTTGGCGATCATCCGCCGTATTCATTCACGCATCTGGAAATCGTGTCGCCGGGGCTGGCCGGAACCAATGTGCTTTACGGCAAGGGGCTCGTGGTGAAAGCCAAAGCTTCCGGCCACCAGCCGAAGGAGGTATTTCTCACCGCCTTTCCGCCGGGCCATCCCGAACAGGCCGTGACGCTGCCGATGTTCGACAAGGGCGGCCGGGACTTTGACCAGTTGCTCGACAACATCCAGACCGAACTGCTCGTGTTTGTGCACACCAAGGATCATGTGAGCGAATCGAAGCGCGCGCACATCGGCGTGGTGCTGACGCCGCAGTTGGAAAAGGCGTTCGTCCGCATCGCGCCGCCGGACTACACCGGCATCCGGCCGGAGGAGAAAAACTACACGTTCAAGGGGGTGCAGGCGCTGGAAGGCAGCGAAGTGAAGTTCCGGCTGCAATCAAATCGTCCGCTGCGCGACGGCTGGCTTGAAGTCACCGCCGGCGACCAGTCGCCGCAGCGCGTCGCGCTGAAAAAGTCGGCGGACAAGGAAGTTTCCGGCGCGTTCATCGCCACGGATTCGGGCCGGCTGCGGTTTTCAATCGTGGATGTGGCGGGGCTTCCGTCGTCCGGCGACTGCGAAAGCGCGCTGACGGTCACGCACGATTTGCCGCCGGAGATCCGGATCACCAACCCGGAGCATGACGCGTTCGTGGCGATGGATTTCAAGTTGCAGGCGCAGATTGAGGCGAGCGACGACTATGGCTTGCGTCAAATCCGGCTGCAGCGCGGCTTGAACGGCGTCTTTTCCGCGCCCAAGATTTTCACCAACGCCGCCGTGGCGCTCGACCGCCGGGAGACGGTTGATTTCAATTTCGCCGATCTGGGCATCCGGGCCGGCGACGTGATTTCGCTGTTTGCCGAGGCCGTGGACACGGCGCCGCAGCCGCATCTGGCGCGGAGCCAGACGGTGCGGCTGCAAGTCATCGGCGTGGAGGATTACAACAATTTCCTGCGCGAAAAAACGGACATCGCCGACGCCGAAGCGAAATACGCCGAACTGAACGACGATTTGCAGGGGTTGATTGACCAGCAGAAACAGCTCGGCGACGAGGCGCAGAAATTGAAGGAACAAATCGCCAAGGCCGCCGTCGGCAAACGCGACGCGCTGGTGCAGCAGCTCGACAGCCTGGTCGCGCGGCAGAATGAATTGAATGCGAAGCTCAACCAGCAGGCCGACCGCAGGGAAAACTTTGTCCGGCAAAATCCGCTTTACGACGTGGAAAAAGATTTGGAGAAATTGCTCCGGGAACAGGCGGAAAGCATCCGCAACAGCACGAGCGTCAACGACACGGACGTGCGCCGCGTGGCGGAGCGCAGTTCGCCGGCGAACGGTCCGCGCCAGTTGTCCCCGGAAATGCTGGCGGATTTCAAGCAGGCGGCGGACGAGCAGATGAAGCGGCTGGGCGGCGTGCATGAGGATGGCGAAAAAGAAGTCGTGGACAAGCTGGAGGACATGAGCCAGATGCAGGCATTGATCAATGATTTCAACCGGTTTGAATCGCTCTACCGGGCGCAGCAGGATCTGGCACAGCAGGCGCAGGCTTACAACCGGGCCGGCCAGTTGAGCCGCGAAGATCAACTGGCGTTGAAGGAACTGGCCGCCACGGAAAACGAGGTGGGCGCCACGCTCAATGAGCTGCAAGGAAAACTTCGCGACGATGCCGCCGCCGCCGAAAAACTCTTCCCGAAGGCCGCGAAGAGCGGACGCGCGCTGGCGGACCAGATCGGCGAGCGCCGCCTGGAGCCGCTGGCGCAAAAGGCCACCGGCCAGATGATCGCAGCCGACGGCGAGCGCGCCTTTGAACTGGCCGACCGGCTGCGCGGCGAGATGGAAAAAATGTTTGGCGAATGTCAGGGCGGCAATTGTCCTTCGGGCGATGAACTGGACTCGTATTTGAAATTGCAGCAGATGAAGCCCGGCAACAATTTCGCGCAGATGTCGCGCAGCCGGAAATTCGGTTTCGGCCAGGGACGCGGCAAGGCTGGCCAGGGCGAAGGCACGGCGGGCACTTCGGGCTACGCCGTGATGGACGGCTCGACGCTGAATGTGCTGGGCAATGAATCTTCCATCCGCAACGGCAGCAAGACATCGCGCCAGTCCAGCCGGTTTGGCAAGGGCGCGGGAGCGGCGGCGGGTGCCGGCCGGGGCGAGGTGGATAAGCCGGACGTGATGAAAGGGTTGAACCCGGTGAACCGCAAGTCGGGCGCGGTTTCCTCGGAAACGGTCATCGAGGAATACAACGACGTCGTGGAAAATTATTTCCGGGCGCTCACCACCAAGAAAGAAAAGGAGAAACCCGCCGATGAAAAAACGAAATGATTTCATGAAAATATCGCGTGCGGGAGCCGTGGCCGGGCTGCTGTGCCTGGCGGCGTTGTTGTCGTCTGGCGGGCCGTTGGCCGTCGAGCCGGCGACGCCGGTTCGTTCTGACCTCACGCTGCTGCAATGCGGCAACCTGATCTACGGCGGCAACAAAAGCTCAGTCTGTTTCGCCGACCGTTTTCTCACGGACGTGGCCACGCAGACCAGCCTGCGGGTGAATAAGAAATTCTGCCCGGTGCGGCTGGATGCGGACGCGTTGTTCGACTACCCGTTCTGTGTGATGTCGGGGAACGAGAATTTCACGCTCACCGACAAGGAGCGCAAACAGCTCCATAAATTTCTGACGCAGGGCGGATTCCTGCTGGTCAGCCCCGGCTGTTCGGACGAGAAATGGGACAAGTCGTTCCGGCAGGAAATGAAGTTGTGCTTCCCGGAATATCCGCTCCAGAAAATTCCCATGACGCATCCGATCTTTTCCATCGTAAATCCGATTCCGCAACTGACCGAGAAACACGGCAAGCCGGCGTCGCTCGAAGGGCTGGAAATCAACGGCCGGCTGGTGCTGGTCTATTCCAAGGAAGGCCTGAATGATGTCGAAAATGCCAAAGGTTGCTGCTGCTGCGGCGGGAACGAACTCCGCGACCCCAGTCGCGTGAACGTGAATGTCTTCACCTATGCGGTGCTTTATTAAATTCAACCTGGTCGCGCTGTTGGTTTTGCTCGCCGGCGGTTGCGGGAAGACGCCGCCGGCGGCGCTGGACCTGCCGGTGTATTTCACCTGCGACACGCGCGGGCGGCTGGAGCCGTGCGGCTGTTTCGCCGGCCAGTTCGGCGGGTTGACGCGGCTCAAAACCGTGCTTGATGCCGAGGCTCCCGCCGGCGCGCTGCGCGTGGATGCCGGCGACGCCATCGGCGGACACGAGGATTACGACCTGCTGGAGTATCACTATGTGCTGCGCGCTTTCGCGGCGATGAACTACGACGCGCTGAACGTTGGCGGGCGCGAGGCGCAGTTTTCCGCCGCGCAACTGCGCGAGATCAAACAGACTTCGCCGGTGCCCATCGTGAGCGCAAACCTGCTCGACAAGACCAGCCGCCGGCCGATTTTCGACGGCTATCGCATCGTCCAGCGCGGCGCTTTCCGCATTGCCATCATTGGCGCGCTGGACCCGCGCAGTCTGGATGAACCCCCCGGCGACGGTCTGGCGGTGGGCGACATGGAGACGGCGATTGAACAAAGCCTCGCTGAATTGCGCGGCAAGGCGGATTTGATCGTGCTGCTGGCCTTCACGGACGAGGCCACGCTGGCGCGGCTGGCGCAGCAATTCTACGAGTGCCAGGTCATTCTCGGCGGAAAAGTCAGCCAGCCGGCGCAGGAACTCCGGCGCGAAAACCGGAGCCTGGTTTATTTCGTGACCAACGAATCGCGGGCGCTCGGCATCCTGCGGCTGCAATTGGCCAAGGATGCTCCACTACAGGTGACTGCCAGCGAAATCCGCCTGCTGCACGACCAGATTCCGCAGGACCAGTCATTTCGTGACTTGATGAAAAATTACCGCGAGGAAGTGCGCCGCACCCGGCTGGCGGTGGATGATTCCAATTATTTGAGCGCCGACACCGTGCCCGGCGTGCGGACGGCCGCGAGCTTTGTCGGCACGGAAAAATGTCTGGCCTGTCATACGAGCGCCGCCGCCGTCTGGGCCGCGTCCACCCATGCGCATGCTTATGAAACCCTGGTTCGACGCGGGGCGGACGCCGATCCGAAGTGCATCGGCTGCCACACCATCGGTTTCGGAAATCCGTCCGGCTACCGGCGCGAATTTGGCGCGGCCAGGCTCGTGGACGCGGGCTGCGAAAGCTGCCACGGACCGGGCAGCCTGCATGTGCGGGAAAAGAATGGCGACGCTACCATTAACTTTACCTATCGTCCGCTCGATGCCGGCGATTGCCGGAAGTGTCATTACGGCGAGTTCAGCCGTCGCTTCGACTGGGACCAGTTTTGGCCGCTCATCCGGCACGGAAAAGAATTGCCGGCGCGCGCGGTCAACAAGCCAGCCACCAAGCCATGAAATCAATTTTGACCATTCTGCTGCTGGCCCTGGCCGGCGCATTGGCCGCCCGCGCTGAACTGCCCGCAGGTTGGGGAACCAATTACGCCGCCGCGATTTCAGCGGCGGCCACCGCACAACGGCCGGTGTTGGTATATTTCACCGCCAGTTGGTGCGGCCCGTGCAAACTCATGTCGCGCCTCACGCTCACCAACCCGGAGGTCGTCCAGACCCTTTCCACAGTCGAATGCGTTGCGCTCGATATTGACGAGCATCCCGATCTGGCGGCGACACACGGCGTCAGTGCCGTGCCCACGCTGGTCATGCTTTCCACCGCGGAAGCTGAAGTGAAGCGTGCCACCGGTTTTCAGCCGCTGGCTGATTTCATGCCCTGGCTGACCAACAGCATTTCCGAGGCGCAGGCCGCCGTGGTTCACCAGGCCCTCGCCCGGAAAAATCTGGCGGAGGTGGATCAACTGCTCGCTTCCACGGAAACCAATTCAATTCATCAGGCGGCGATGAAACTGTTCGACCTGTGCGACGAGCGCGATCCTGCCGTGGTCAAAGCGGCGGCCGACCAATTGAAAACCATCGCCAGCCTTGACCCGGCGGCTTTGCTGGACGGCCTCAACGACCCGCGTCTCGCCACGCGCATCCAGGTTGCCAACGCGTTGCATTCCAAACTCGGCGCTGGGTTTGACATTGACCCGTGGAGCGATGCGGCGACGCGTGAAAAGGGCATTCTTGTCTGGCGTGAAAAACTGACAAAGACGTCTGATTCCAAGGCTCCCCGTTGATTTCATCATGTTGGGACGAGCAATCGTTGCGGCCGCTCATTTCATTTTTAATAGAGGCTTTTTCCTGATTAAGCCATGGGAGAAATACTCCGGCCGTGTCGGAGGGCTTCCGAAGCATGACAGCTTCGGGAGTCGTTTGGGAGTCGGACTTAGAGCATTTCCATAAATCCTGTAGCGCGGCGGAATCAGATTTGAAAGCAGCGGTCTTTTTGGTTTTGGGCTTCGTTTCGGCTCAGTTAGAGGGTTTTCAAACCTGCGCCTTCGCCAAAGCCTCGCCCACAACCAAAAATCCTCGCTCCACCTCGCTTCATCATTTCTGTCAATGCTCTAACCACTGCGTGCGTCCAGCGGGATGGCTCTGACCTGACGCGGCAAATACATTCTCCTTCGTGACAGAACCAGCCTGGCTGCCTGAAATGGTCAGGTTGGCGAAGAGCTTACCGTTGCGCTGCCACAAGCCGCAGTTAACATCCCTGCCGTGGCCACCACCCTTTATGATCTGATTCCACGCGATGAGCGGCTGGGCAACGATGTGTTGCTCGGGCGGTTTCTCGATTACACCACGGCGCGTGGACTGGAGCTTTATGCGGCGCAGGAATCAGCCATCCTGGAGGTGTTCGAGGAGAAAAACGTCATCCTGAACACGCCCACGGGTTCGGGAAAATCGCTGGTGGCGGCGGCGCTGCATTTCAAGGCGCTGGCCCAAGGCAAGCGTTCGATCTACACGTGCCCGATCAAGGCGCTGGTGAACGAGAAATTCATGGCGCTCTGCCGCGAGTTCGGCCCGGACAACGTCGGCCTGAGCACCGGTGACGCCACGGTGAACCGCGATGCGCCGATCCTCTGCTGCACGGCGGAAATCCTGGCGAACATCGCGCTGCGCGAAGGGCCGCAGGCCAGCGTGCAGGAAGTGGTGATGGACGAGTTTCATTATTACGCCGACCGCGAGCGCGGCGGGGCGTGGCAAGTGCCGTTGCTGACGCTGCCCCAGACGCGTTTTCTCCTGATGTCGGCCACGCTGGGCGACACGACTTTCTTCGAATCGGAACTGACGAAGTTGAACGGGCGTCCAACCGTGACCGTCGCTTCGGTGGAACGGCCGGTGCCGCTGGAGTTCGCGTATTCGGAATTAACGCTGGCGCGCACGCTGGAAACCTTGGTCGCGGACGGCAAGGCGCCGGTCTATGTCGTGCATTTCACGCAGTTGGACGCGGCGCAGAGCGCGCAGGATTTTACAAGCATCAACGTCTGTTCGCGCGAGGAGAAAAATTTAATCGCGCAGGAGCTGGAGGGATTCAAGTTCACCAGTCCCTACGGGCCGGATTTGCGCAAATGGCTGAAGCAGGGCATCGGCCTGCATCACGCGGGGCTGTTGCCGAAATATCGCATGCTGGTGGAGAAGCTGGCGCAGAAAGGATTGCTCAAGGTCATCTGCGGCACGGATACGCTCGGCGTCGGCGTGAATGTGCCCATCCGCACGGTGCTGTTCACGCGGCTGTGCAAGTTCGACGGGCAGAAGACGCTCATCCTGAGCGCGCGGGATTTCCACCAGATCAGCGGCCGGGCCGGGCGCAAAGGTTTTGATGATCGTGGCTGGGTGGTGGCGCAGGCGCCGGAACACGTGATTGAAAACCTGAAGCTGGCGGAGAAATCCGCGCGCGACGGCAAGAAAACCGTCAAGCGCCAGGCACCGGAGAAGAATTTCGTGAACTGGGACAAGAACACGTTCAACCGCCTGATCGCCGCGCCGCCGGAGCGGCTGGTGTCGCGCTTCCAGATCACGCACGCGATGCTGCTGAATGTGCTCAGCCGCCAGGGCGACGGCTGCCGCGCGATGCAAAAGCTGGTGCGCGATTGCCACGAAACGCCAAAGCTCAAGCAGGCGCACACGAAACGCGCATGGCAGTTGTTTCGTTCGCTGGTGGAGCGGAAGATCGTGGAGTTCATTCCGAGGAACGAGTACGGCGCGCATCTTCGCGTGAACGTGGAGTTGCAGGACGATTTTTCGATGGACCAGGAATTGTCACTGTATCTGCTGGAGACGATTCCGCTCGTTGATCCGCAGCAGCCGGATTACGCGCTGGTGCTGCTTACGCTCGTGGAATCCATCGTCGAGGATCCGGCGATCATCCTGCGCAAGCAGCTCGACCGGGTGAAGGATCAGAAGATGGCGGAGATGAAGATGGAAGGCATCGAGTATGACCGGCGCTTGGAAGAGCTGGAGAAACTCGAACATCCGAAGCCGAACCGTGAATTTATCTATTCCACCTTCAACGCCTTCGCTGACCGACATCCGTGGGTGGGCCAGGAGAACATCCGTCCGAAATCCATCGCGCGGGAGATGTTCGAAACGTTCCGCTCGTTTTCGGATTACATCCGCGATTACGAATTGCAGCGCGCCGAGGGCGTGTTGTTGCGGCATTTGAACAGCGTTTACAAAGTGCTGTCCCAGACCGTTCCTGATGCGGTGAAGAACGACCAGGTGCGCGAGATGGAACTGTATCTTGGCACGATGATCCGGCAGGTGGATTCAAGTCTGCTGGACGAATGGGAAAAACTGCGCGACCCGAATTATCAGCGTGCGGAAGCGAAGGAAATCCGTCCGCCCGGTGCCGAGGAAGCTGACAAGGACATCACGCGTGACACCAAGGCGTTCACCGCTGCCATCCGCCAGCGCCTTTTCACCTTCCTGCGCGGTTTGGTGAACGAGGATTTTGAAGCGGCGCTGGCCGGTCTGGATTCACCGAACGACGCCGACGGTCAGCCGTGGACGGCGGAGCGATTGACACAGGCGCTGGATGCCTATTACGCCGGTCACGAGCAGATCCGCCTCGATCCCGAGGCACGCAACTCGCGCCACACCTATGTGGTGCCGAGCGAGGACAAGCAGACGTGGCGCGTGCAGCAGATGCTGGTGGATCCCGCAGGCCACAACGACTGGGTGGCGGAGTTTACGGTGGATTTGGCCGCGTCGCGACCGGCGGGCGAACCGGTCGTGAGTCTGCGCCGCGTGGCGGCGCTGAGTTGAAGGAGTTGCGAGATTGTGAACACCAAAGTTTTTCCCCGGCTTGAGCGCCGAACTTAGAGCATTTCCATAAATCCTGTAGCGCGGCGGAATCAGATTTGAAAGCAGCG
>CAYUGC010000036.1:0-21607 GCA_964444085.1 uncultured Bifidobacteriaceae bacterium
ACACCCTTGTGTTCGGACGCATCCTGCCCGCCGTGGGTTTGATGATGTTTTTGAGCACGTGGTATTACGCGTTTCTCGCCTATCGGCTTGCGCAGAAAACCGGACGCACGGATGTGTGCGCGCTGCCTTCGGGCATCAGCGTGCCGCATATGTTCATCGTCACCTTCGTGGTAATGATGCCGATCGGCCTGACGACGAATGATCCGATGAAAGCCTGGGAAGCCGGGCTGACGTGGGTGTTCGTGCAAAGCTTCGTGCTGATGGCCGGCGGATTTATTGCGCCGATCATACGCAAAATCACGCCGCGCGCCGCGCTGCTCGGCACGCTGGCGGGCGTTTCCATCACGTTTATTTCCATGGCGCCGGCGTTGCAAATGTTCATGACGCCGGTGATCGGCATCATCTGTTTCGCGATTATTTTGTTGAGCTGGTTCGGCGGTGTGAAATACGGAAAAATTCCCGCCGGCCTAGTCGCCATCGCCGCGGGCGCGCTCATCGCCTGGGTCTCGACGGCGTTCGGCCTGAATTTCGGCGGCATGACGACGGCGGCCCTGTCCGGCTCGGTGGCGAACTTCGGTTTTCACGTTCCGTTGCCGGCCTTTGCCCATGTGTTTGACGGCTTTCAATTCCTTGGCGTGATTCTGGTGACGGCGATTCCGTTCGGCATTTACGATTTGGTGGAAGCGATGGACAACGTCGAGAGCGCCTCGGCGGCGGGCGACAGTTATCCCACGACGCGCGTGTTGACGGCCGACGGCGTGGTGAGCTTGATCGGTTGCATGATGGGCAATCCCTTCATCAACGCGGTGTATATCGGCCATCCCGGCTGGAAGGCGATGGGCGGTCGCATCGGCTATTCTGCCGCGACGGGCATCATGGTGATTTTGCTGTGCTGGTTTGGGACGATCTCGGTGATTTCTGCGATCATTCCAACGGTGGCGATTCTGCCGATTCTGCTCTACATCGGCATGTTGATCGGCTCGCAGGCATTTCAGGAAACACCGAAGCGCCACGCACCGGCCATCGTGCTGGCGATTGTGCCTTCGATTGCGAACTGGGGCCTGACCATCATCAACAGCGCGCTGGCGGCGGCGGGAATTTTAGCGGTGTCCGATGAACTCGCCGGCAACATGTTGAACAAGGGAATTTTTTATCACGGCCTGCAAACGCTCGGCGGCGGCTCGACGCTCGGCGGACTTATTCTGGGCGCGACGGCGGTGTGCATCATTGACCGTCACTTTATGAAAGCCGCCGGTTTCGCGCTGGCGGGAGCCATCCTGACGTTCTTTGGGTTGATGCACGGCGAACACATCGGCGTCGCCGTGTCGCCGGTAGTGGCGGTCAGCTATCTGGCCATCGCGGGAATTCTGGTTGGCTGCGCAAAGTTTGCCGCCGTCGCGCCCGCGCCGGTGGAGGCCACGCCGGAAGTTTGCGAAGCCAGCCCCGCGTGAATTTGTGTCGCGCCTAAAACTGGATTGTTTGTCAGGGAGCGTCGAACGGAAGACGGAACTTCCAACCTTCCCGGCGCATTGCTAAAATAAAATCCATGGCAAACAATCCAGAACGGGTGCTCAAGCTCAAGGACCTTTTCCAGATTTCCGGCTGGCAGCAAAAACTCAAGTGGCAGCCGTTTTCCGCGGGGGTGGACATTTACCGGCTTTATGAAAATGGCCCGGACGGCCCCACGGCGGCGCTGCTGCGTTTTCATCCCGGCGGACGCGTGCCGCTCCATGAGCACATGGGCTACGAGCACATCTTCATGCTCGCTGGCGAACAAGTGGACGAAGTCAGCAAGGCCGAGACCGGCGCGCTCATCATCAATCCACCCGGCACCAGCCACAGCATCATGAGCGAAAACGGCTGCATCGTCCTCGCCATCTACGAAAAGCCCGTTAAATTTCTCGCACCCGAAAACATCCGGCATGAGTCTTCCCGTTGAAACTGTTTTGCTCGCCGTCAACGGCACGTTGATGCGCGGGCTGGAATTAAATCCCAACCTGCTCGCTGTTGGCGCCACTTTCGTGCGCGAGACGAAAACCGAACCCGCCTATCGCCTGTGGACCATCGGCGACATACATCCGGCGATGGTGCGCGTGAAAACCGGCGGCGTCGCCGTGGCGATCGAGGTCTGGGCCGTGCCGCCGGCGGGACTCGCCACGATCCTTTTGAAAGAGCCGCCGGGCTTGAGCATCGGCAAGGTGACGCTGGCCGACGGTTCGGAAGTTTTGGGCGTCCTCGGCGAACCAGTCTTGTGCGAAGGCCAAATAGAGATTACATCATTCGCCGGCTGGCGGGCCTACACGGCCAGCCAGAAAAAATAAATCAAGCGATGTCACACAATTTACGGCTGCACTTTCACACGCACGGCGGCAACGGCCATTCGCACGACCACGCCGACACGCCCGGCCATTTTCACGACCGCGAACTGCCGCTGGATCGCGACTTCAAACAGCGCGCCTTCACCGTCGGCGTCGGCGGTCCGGTGGGCAGCGGCAAGACGGCCTTGATGCTGCAACTTTGTTTGAAGCTGCGGGAAAAAATGAACATCGCCGCCGTGACCAATGACATTTTCACCAAGGAGGACGGCGAGTTTTTGACCCAGCACAACGCGCTTCCCGCTGAACGCATCCGCGCAGTGGAAACCGGTGGTTGTCCGCACGCGGCGATCCGCGAGGACATCTCTTCAAACCTGCTCGCGCTCGAGGAACTGCACCGGAAATTTCATCCGCAAATTCTGTTCATCGAATCCGGCGGGGACAATCTGGCGGCGTGTTTCAGCCGTGAGCTGGCGGATTACACAATCCAAGTGATTGATGTGGCGGGCGGCGATAAAATTCCCCGCAAGGGTGGTCCCGGTATCACCCAATCCGATTTACTGGTCATCAACAAAACCGATCTCGCCGTTGCGGTCGGCGCGGATTTGCAGGTGATGGAGCGCGACACCAAAAAAATGCGCGGTGATGGGCCTTTTGTTTTTGCGCAGGTGAAGCATGGCGTGGGAGTGGACGAAATCATCGGGCACCTGCTTCATGCCTGGCAGCATGAACTTAAAGTCCCGCATGATCATCAGCAGCAGCATTGACTTGAAAAATAGGTGCCGACGGCCTTGACGCCTAAAATCTTCACCTCACCGCAGCAGCAGATTTCCCTGTCGAGCGCGATTTTCCTGGATGCCGCTCCTAACGGAGCTTTTCCAAAATGGGTTCTTGGTTCTACAAATATGCCGCGCCGATGGCGCTGGGCAGGGGAATCCCAACGGGATTCCATCATTAAGCCCAAGGTTGACGCGCAGCGGCTACCTTGGGTTGGTTTCCCAAAACATTTCCTACCCCAACGGGGTTGAATCGCGGACGGAGATGGAACCCTTTCAAGGTATGGGTTTGATGGGGCGTCTTTCCCAGGGTAGTCCGCTCGCGCGGCCAACCCTGGGCTGAAGGATTCAATCCCTTCGGGATGGGAATAGGTTTGGCCTGTAAAACCTTTCTGGGGGCGATAAGGCTTGTCATCCGCCGGGACTTTTTTAAAGTTCGGTCAACACCCCATCCTTGACCATGTTCACCTCCAGCGCTTCCTATTACGACCGCACGGCCACGGCCCAAGCCCAGGCCGATGCCAACAATGCCAAGTCCAAGGCGATGGAAAGTCAGGCCGAGGTGGCGGTGCTGCGGCAGGACGTGGAACGACTGCTGATGATTTCGGAAGCGCTGTGGTCGTTCCTAAAAAAGGAACACGACTACACGGATGACCAACTGGCGGATAAGGTGACGGAAATTGACCTGCGAGACGGTCAACTGGATGGGAGAACCGCGCAGGCACCGGCCGCGCCCTGCCCGCAATGCGGCCGGGTCAATGCCGCCCGCCGTCCGCGCTGCATCTATTGCGGCACGCCCCTGCCCGTCACGCTGTTTGCCAGCTAAAAACTTTCCGCCGAAGCCGGCAGCGGCTTAATCGCCCAGACACGTTCCCACATTGCGGGCGGTCTTCACCCAAGAATGATCCACCGGCACAATCTTGCGTTTGCCGGCGACCTTTTCCAACGGCACCGGCTCAAAACCATCGCCCCGCGCCGCCACCATCACGCCGAACACGCCTTCGGCAATGAGGTCCGCCGCCGCACTGCCAAGGCGTGTGGCGAGAATGCGGTCCGCCGCGCACGGCGTGCCGCCGCGCTGCACGTAGCCGAGAATCGTCACGCGGGATTCGAGATGCGTCAACTCCTCCAGCTGGCGCGCAAGGCGCAGGGTGTTGCCCTGATGCCGCACATCCATCGCGGCGAGTTCGATCTTGGCCTGCTTTTTGTCGTGAATGGACTTGGCGCGTTCGAGTTTCTTCTCGGCGGCGGCAAAGGCGCGATGATCGTCGCGGCTCATGGCTCCTTCCGCCACGGCCACGATGCTGAAATTCGTCCCGCGCTTGCTGCGGCGCTTGATGGCCTCGGCAATTTTCTCCACGCGGTAGGGGATTTCGGGAATGAGAATCACGTCCGCCCCGCCCGCGATGCCCGCGCCCAGCGTCAGCCAGCCGGCGCGATGTCCCATGACTTCGGCCACAATGATGCGGTGGTGCGAATGGGCGGTGCTGTGCAAACGGTCAATCGTCTCGGTGGCGATGTCGAGCGCGGTGGCAAAGCCGAAGGTCGCATCGGTCATGGCCACGTCGTTGTCAATGGTCTTGGGCAGCGTGATGACGTTGAGTCCGGCCTGTTTCAGGCGCAAGGCGTTCTTCGCCGTGCCGCCGCCGCCGAGGCAGACCACGCAGTCGAGCCCCCAGGCTTTGTAATTCTCCTTGATGACGGCGGTCATGTCCTTGGTGCGGCCGTCAATGACCATGCGGTGCGGCTTGTCGCGGCTGGTGCCGAGAATGGTGCCGCCGACGGTGAGGATGCCGGCGAGGGTGGTCTTGTCGAGCCTGAGCCGGCGGTTCTCGACGAGGCCGCGGAAGCCGTCGCGAAAGCCGATGATCTCGATGCCGTGGTTGAGGGCGGTCTTGCCGACGCCCCGGATGGCGGCGTTGAGGCCGGGGCTGTCGCCGCCAGCGGTGAGGATGCCGATGCGTTGGATTTTGTTGCCCATGGCGGAAACTATTTGAAACTGCCGGGGAAATTTGTCGAGCAGAAGTTTCGAAAATCTTTCACCGGGGAAAAATGGTCGGAGCGACAGGATTCGAACCTGCGACTTCGTGGACCCAAACCACGCGCTCTAGCCGGGCTGAGCTACGCTCCGATACGCCGCCATTCTCCCGACTTTTCGGCGGGACGCAATTAAATTCCCGGCCAAATCCTGCTCGACGCCCCCGCCCGCCACGGCTAATTTGCCGCCATGTCAAAGGATTCGCACGGTGCTCCCCACGGAGACCACGGCAAAAAAATCAACCTCCGCCGCCCGGACATCATGGAGGCCGTGTCGGCCCAGGTGCTCTCGCATTACCGCAGCGAGATGGTCGAGACCGTCCGCGCCAATGGCGGCATCATCGCCGCCGGCGGTCTCACGGTGAAGCTGGCGAAGGAATTCGGCTTCTGCTACGGCGTCGAGCGCGCCATTGACCTCGCCTACGCGGCGCGGAAATATTATTCCGACGTCGCGCCGCAGACGCCCATTTACCTGCTGGGCGAAATCATCCACAACCCCGAGGTCAACGACCAGATCCGCAACATGGGCATCAAGATCATTTCGCCCAAGCCGACCGAGGAGGAACTGTCGCAGTTGGAATCCGGCGACGCCGTCATCATCCCCGCATTCGGCACCGAGGTCAGCACGCGCAAAAAACTGGAGGCCAAGGGCTGCGTGCTGATTGACACGACCTGCGGCGACGTGATGAGCGTGTGGAAACGCGTCCGGCAATATTCAAAGGAACACGTCACCAGCATCATTCACGGCAAGGCCAAGCACGAGGAGACCAAGGCCACCACGTCGCAGGCGCGCGCCTACGGCAGCGGACATTACCTCGTCGTGTTCAACCTCGCGGAGACGGATTACGTCTGCAATTACATCATGCAGGGCGGCGACAAGCATGAGTTCCTGAAAAAATTTGAAGGCGCGTTTTCAGCCGGCTTCGATCCCGATTTGCATTTGCAGGCCGTCGGCGTGGCGAACCAGACCACGATGCTGCGCGGCGAAACCGAGGAGGTGCAGCGCCGCTTCCGCGCCGTCATGGAAAAAAAATACGGTGTGGACAGCATCGGCAATCATTTCCGATTCTTCGACACCATTTGCGGCGCGACCCAGGACCGGCAGGACGCGCTCGAAAAGATGCTGCTCGAACCGCCCAACCTGCTCATCGTCATCGGCGGTTACAATTCCTCGAACACCTCGCACCTGGCCGAGATGGGCGAGCACAAGCTACCGACGTATTTCATCAAGAACGCGGCCATGATGGAATCCGCCGCCCGCATCCGGCATTACAACCAGCACAAAAAAGAGGAAGTGGTGACGCAGGACTGGCTGCCGTCCGGCAACATTGTCGTCGGCATCACCGCCGGCGCCAGCTGCCCGAACAACCTGATCGAGGACAGCATCCGCCGCCTCTTTGAATTGCGCGGCATTGCCGTCCAGGAACTGTTGAAAAAATAACCCATGCCTCGCACCCGCGCGCAGCTCGAACAAGTTGAACGCCAGATCCTCGCGCCCTACGCGCAGTTCAGCGGCGACACGCGCGGGCGCAAACACTCGGAACCGCCGCCCGTCTGGCGCACGCAATACCAGCGCGACCGCGACCGCGTGATCCATTCGCGCGCATTCCGCCGGCTCGAATATAAGACGCAGGTTTTTCTCAACGGCTCCGGCGACCATTTGCGCACGCGGCTCACGCACACGATTGAAGTCGCCGCCATCTCGCGCAACCTCGCCAGCGCGCTCCAGCTCAACACCGACCTGGCCGAGACCATCGCGCTCGCGCATGACCTCGGCCACTCGCCCTTCGGCCACAAGGGCGAAACCGTCCTCGCGCGATTGATGAAAGGCCACGGCGGCTTCGAGCACAATCTCCACAGCCTCCGCATCGTCGAGGAGCTGGAGGAAAAATACCCAGGTTTTTCCGGCTTGAATCTCTCGTGGGAAGTCCTCGAAGGCTTGGCGAAACATCAGACGGCGTTTGACCATCCTGACCAGCGGAAAAGCTTTGCCGCCAAGAATTCCTCGCTCGAGGCGCAGATCGCCAACCTTGCGGACGAAATCACTTATTACAGCCACGACCTCGACGACGGCCTTGATTCCGGTTTGCTCTCGGAAAGTCATCTCGCCAAAAACGTCCGCGTCTGGGCGCTGGCCGCGCGCGCGGTGAAAAAGGAACACGGCGCGCTGCCCGACGAATGCCGCCGCTATTTCACCATCCGCACCATCATTGACTTGCAGATCCGCGATGTCGTCGAGACCAGCGAGCAGTTGATCAAGGCCGCTGGCGTGCAAAGCGCCGACGACGTGCGCCGTTTCCCCAAGGCGCTGATCCAATACAGCCCCGAACGCCGCGCGCTCAATTTGGAGCTGCGCAAATACCTCTACAAAAATCTTTATTACAATCCGGTCGTGCATCAGCCGAACCTGCGCGCCGTGAAGATGCTGGGCCAGTTGTTCAATTATTACCTCGCCCATCCGAAGGAGATCGGCGACAGCTCCCGTCGTCGCCTCAAAAAAATCGGCCTGCACCGCGCGGTGTGCGATTACCTCGCCGGCATGACTGACCGCTACACCATGCTCGAATACGAGCGCATCTTCGGCAAAAGTTTTGAACTCTGATTTATGCGACATTTTTCCGCCGGTCTTTTTTTTATGACCACCCTAGCCTTCGCCGCCGTTGCGGAAGGAAAACCATCCCCGCTCGCGGACTTTCAAGCCGCCGCCGCCAAATTTAATTCCATCGTCACGCTGCCCACGTTCGAGACGACGACCAATGATGTCGCCACCACCACCGCCAAAACCATTGCCGACGGCAACGCCGCGCTCGACCGCATCGGCAAGCTGAACGCCAGCGAGGTAAATTTCGAAAACACCCTGGTCGCGCTGGACGATTTGAATTTCCAGATCGGCCGCGCGTCCGACCGGCTGGCGCTCATCGAACAGACCAGCACCAACGCCGACGTGCGCGACGCCGCGACCGACGCCATCAAGCAGCTTTCGGAATGGGCCGTGGGCATTGACTATCGCGAGGACGTTTATGCCGCGCTGAAAAAATTTACCGCCACGCAGCCGAAGCTGGCGGGCGAGGACAAAAAACTTTATGACGACACGCTGCGCGATTATCGCCGCGCCGGCTTGGAACTGCCCAAAGCCCAGCGCGACGAGGTGGAAAAGCTGCGCAAGGAACTGACCGCGCTGGAGACGGATTTTGAGAACAACGTCACCAAGGCGCACGCGGAACTGAAGTTCACCAAGACGGAACTGGCCGGCGTGCCAGAGGATTTTCTTTCGCAAAAGGGCATCAAGACCGGCGACGACGAATACACGCTCAAGGCCAACATCACGTTTCATTACATCATGGTCGAGGATAACGCGAAGCTGGAAGCGCCGCGCCGCCGCATGATGACCGCGCAGTGCAACCTGGCGCGCGAGGCGAACATTCCCCTGCTCCAGAAAATCCTCGTCCTGCGCGATACCATCGCGACCAAGCTCGGTTACCAGACCTACGCCGATTTCGCCACCGAGACGCGCATGGTGAAGAACGGCGCGGCGGCGATTGGTTTTCTCCAGAACCTCAAGACCGGTTTACAGCCGAAGCTGGATCTGGAACTGGCGGAGTTCCGCGCGTTGAAAACCGCCGAGACCGGCGACACCAACGCCATCATCAATTCCTGGGACTGGCGCTATTTCGCGAACCAGCTCAAGAAGACAAAATACAATGTGGATGCCGAGCAGTTGCGCGTTTATTTCCCGTATCAAAACGTGCTGGACGGCATGTTCAAGATTTACCAGCGCATCTTCGGGCTGAAGTTCGAGCGCGTCGAGGCGCCTTACAAATGGGTGGATGACTTGCAGCTCTATACCGTTTCCGACGCGAAGTCCGGCGAGCCGATGGGCTTGTTCTATCTCGACATGTTTCCGCGCGACGGCAAATACAACCACTTCGCGCAATTCGGCATCATCGAAGGCAAGCTGTTGCCGGACGGTAAATATCAGCGCCCGGTCTGCGCGCTGGTCTGTAACTTCCCGCCGCCGCAGCCGGACAAACCGTCCCTGCTCTCGCATGACGAGGTGGAAACGGTGTTTCATGAGTTCGGCCACGCGATGCACACGATTTTGACGCGCGCCAAATACTCGCGCTTCGCTGGCACCAGCGTGCCGCAGGATTTCGTTGAGGCGCCGTCGCAAATGCTGGAGAACTGGCCGTGGGACAAGAAGGTGCTGGACAGCTTCGCCGCCGATTATCGCGACCCGAAGAAAAAGATTCCGCAGGAAATCCTCTCGCAGCTCAAGGCCGCACGGCTGGCGACGGAGGCCACTCGTTATCGTCGGCAGCTTTCCTTCGGTCTGATGGATTTGACCTTGCACACGCAAATCCACGCGACCAATGCCGCTGACATGCTGCCGCTCGCGAACAAAGTTTTGAGCGACGTCTCGTTCCCGGTGCCGCCGGATACGGCGTTCGTCGCGTATTTCGGCCACATCATCGGCTACGGCGCGGGCTACTACGGTTACGCGTGGGCGGACGCCATCGCGGCGGACATGGCCACGGTGTTTGAAAAATCGCCGGACGGATTTTTTGACCAGACCACCGGGATGCGGATGCGTAACGAGATTTACGCCGTCGGCGACTCGCGCGACATCAACGTCTCCATCGGGAAATACCTGGGCCGGCCGCGCTCCATCGAGCCGTTCCTCAAGCGCATCGGCGTGGAGAAGACAAAATAATTCCGCATGAGCCGCTGGCCGAAGCAGATCAAATACATCGTCGGCAACGAGGCGTGCGAACGCTTCAGTTACTACGGCATGCGGAGCATCCTTGCCGGCTATATCACCGGCGCGGTAGTCAAGGGCGGACTCGGCCAGGACGCGGACACTTCCACGGAAATCATCCACCTCTTCGTCTTCGCCAATTATTTCATGCCGCTGCTCGGCGCGTGGCTCTCGGACAAGATCATCGGGCGCTACCACACCATTCTTTGGGTCTCGCTATTTTACTGCGCGGGGCACGGCGTGCTGGCGTGCAGCGATTTCGCCGGCGACGTCCACGGCAAGATGATCTGCCTCTGCACCGGCCTTGGCCTGATCGCGTTCGGCTCCGGCGGCATCAAGCCCTGCGTCTCCGCGTTCATGGGCGACCAGTTCAAGCCGGAGCAATCGCACCTGCTTCAGAAAGCCTACGGCGCATTTTACTGGGCCATCAACTTCGGCTCGTTCTTCTCGTTCCTCGTCATCCCGTGGATCAAGGACAAGCACGGCTACAGCCTCGCCTTTCTGGTGCCGGGCATTTTGATGGCCATCGCCACGTTCATCTTCTGGCTCGGCACGAAACATTACGTCCGCGTGCCGACGAACCGCCAGTTGCATCACGCCGGGTTTTTCACCGTGTTCTGGAACGCGTGGCGCGGCAGCAAAGAATTTCACTCCGCCGCCATGCTCAACCTCGCCGCCACCATCGGCCTGCCGGTGCTGGCGATGGCGCTGATGACTTATCTTGGCTTTTCACACCGGACCGGCGTCACCGCGCAATGTCTCGGCTGGACGGCGCTCGGCTGCATCGGCGTGTGGTATCTGCTCGTCATCGTTTTAAGCGTGTTGCGGAAAACGGAACTGCCGGACGCCTTCTGGGCCAAGGCCGCCGCCAAGCACGACGAAAAGGAAATCGCCGGCGCGCGCTCCTTCACGCCGGTGCTGTTCGTCTTCGCCTTTGTGCCGATCTTCTGGACGCTCTTTGACCAGACCAATTCCACCTGGGTTTTGCAGGGCGAACAGATGACGCCGGCAAATTTCCTTGGTCTCGACATCGGCGCGGAGCAGATGCAGTCCATGAACCCGCTCATCGTCATGCTGCTCGTGCCGCTGTTCACGCTGGGCCTTTATCCGCGCATCGGGCGGTTCGCCTCGCCACTCAAGCGCATGGCCTTCGGGATGTTTCTCGCCGGTGCGTCCTACCTCGTCGTCGCCGCGCTGCAAAACCGCATCGAGCATGGCGCACATTTGAGCGTGCTGTGGCAGACCGTGCCGTATCTCATCCTGACCGCCGCCGAGGTTTTATTCTCCACCACCGGACTGGAATTCGCCTTCCGCGAAGCCGCACCGGAGATGAAGAGCACCATCATGAGCTTCTGGCTGCTGACCGTCTCGATGGGCGACCTCTTTGTCGTCACCGTCACCAAGATGTTCGCCAGCGCCACCGACCAGGCGGCGTCCGTCAGCACCGGTCGTTTCCTGCAATACGCCGGGATGACTTTCGTGGTGGCCGTGCTGTTCAGCCTCGTCGCCGCGTTCTACCAATACCGCGACAAGTCGGCGGCGCAGGGGAAATAATATTCCGCCCGATCGGCACGGTCTTGAATCTATTTTACCGGCTGCGCGTGTCCCGCTATCCTGTGCATGATGAACATCGCTTTCTCGAAATACCACGCGCTCGGCAACGACTACATCGTCATTGACCCGAAACATCTTTCCGCGCCGCTCACCACCGAACAGGTGAAACTGATTTGCCACCGCAACTTCGGCGTTGGCTCCGACGGCATTCTCCTCGGCCCCCTGCCCTCCACCACCGCCAAGTGCGCGTTGAAGATTTACAATCCCGACGGCTCCATCGCCGAGAAGAGCGGCAACGGCGTGCGCATCTTTTCGCGTTATCTCTGGGATACGAAGTTTGTGGGCAACGACGAATTTGCCCTGCAAACCGACGGCGGCATCGTGCGCTCCACGGTGTTCGACGGCGGCAAAATGGTGCGCGTGGAGATGGGCAAGGTCAGCTTTGACAGCGCGAAAATCCCCGTGTCCGGCGCGCCGCGCGAAGTCATCAACGAAAAGATTTCCGTCGGCGGCCGCGAGTTCACCTACTGCGCCGCGACCATCGGCAATCCGCATTGCGTCGTGCCGCTGCCGGAAATCAACGCGGAACTGGCGCACAAATTTGGCTCATTGCTGGAGGTGCATCCCAACTTCCCGCGCAAGACGAACGTGCAGTTTCTCAAGGTGCTCGACCGCGCGAACATCCAGATCGAGATCTGGGAGCGCGGCGCGGGCTACACGCTGGCCAGCGGCAGCAGCAGCAGCGCCTCGGCGGCAGTCGCGCACAAGCTCGGCCTCGTGGATAAGCACGTCACCGTGCATTGCCCCGGCGGCGACATCCAGATCGAGATCCGCGACGGCTTTGACATCCTGATGACCGGCAGTGTGACCCGCGTGGCCGAGGGCGTCATCTGCGCGGAGATGTTTGGATGATGGCCGCGGAATTATCCCCTGCCCTTCACAGGCTGTTCAGCACGTCAATCAACTGCCGCAGCCGGCCATAGCCCTTGCGGTTGAAGCCAAAGGCGATGCGCGGCAGGTCGAGGTGCTGCGTGTCCGCCCGTTCCTCCGGCGTGGGCGGAATGATCTTGATCGGTTCGCCGGTGATGATGTCGGCAAAGTCCTCGTTCATGGCTGCGATGGCGGAGTCGCTGGGCGCGTGCCGGAGCCGGATGACAAACAATTCCTTCACGAAGCGCGTGGAATGGAAGTTCCGGTAGAACCGCGTGATGACTTTCACGGCGTCATCGGCGTTGTCGGTGATGTGATAGAGATTGAGGTCCTCGGGCGAAATCAATTTGTCGCGCAGGAGATGTTCGCGGATGTGCTTGTCCCACGTTTTCCAAAACACACCGCCGGGCTTGTCCACCAGCACGAGCGGCATGAGCTGGCTTTTGCCGGTCTGCATCAACGTGAGCGCCTCGTAGCCTTCGTCCATCGTGCCGAACCCGCCGGGGAATAGCGCGATGGCGTCCGAGTGCCGGATGAAAATCAGTTTGCGCGTGAAGAAATAGCGGAACGTGACAAGCTTCTTGTCCTTGGCGATGACGGGATTGGCGGATTGTTCCCACGGCAGGCGGATGTTCGCGCCGAAGCTGTTCTCCGGCCCCGCGCCCTCGTGGCCGGCCTGCATGATGCCGCCACCCGCGCCGGTGATGACCATGAAGCCGGCATCGGAAATCTTTTGGCCGAACTCGACGGCCTGCTGGTATTCCGCCTTGCTCGGCGACGTGCGCGCGGAACCGAAAATCGTCACCTTGCGTTTCTCGGCATACGGCGCGAAGAGGCGGAAGGCGTAGCGAAGTTCGCGCACCGTGGTCTGGATGACGCGGACGTCGCCGGTGTCCTGCACATCGGTCAGCAGCTTGAGCGCATTCTCAATGATGTCGGCGACCTCGACTTCATTCGCGCCACCGCCCTTGGCTTTGATCAGTTCTTCAATCAGCCCGGCCAGCCTGGGGTCGGCGGAATTATTCTTCGTCCGGTTCATTGAAATCAGCATAACGGCGGCATCGCCAAAGGCAATGCCGCCGTGGAATCAGACCGGAACGTCAGATTATTTCTTGCTGTAGTCGGTGTATTCCGGCTTGAACATCTTGGACTTGATGAACGCCGGCAAATCCGCCGGGCGCGGCTGATCGGTCAACTTGCTGGCATAGGCTTCCTCAGCCACGGCCACGGCAATTTTGAGCGAGACTTCATGGATGCGCTTGAGCGATGGATAAATACGGCCCTCGGCCAGTTCTTCTTCGCGCAGCAATGAGGCGAGCGCCTTGGCAGCCGTGACAAACATGGAATCGGTAATGCGCCGGGCGCCGCTGGCCACGACGCCCAAACCGATGCCGGGGAAAATGTAGGCGTTGTTGCCCTGGCCGGGAACGTGGGTCTGGCCGTTCAGCGTCACCGGCGCGAACGGGCTGCCGCTCGCAAAAAGCGCGCGTCCGTCCGTCCATTTGTAGGCTTCCTCGGCGGTGCATTCGGCCTTGGAGGTCGGATTGGAAAGCGCGAAGATGACCGGACGCTTATTGAAGCTGCCCACGGTCTTGACGATTTCCTCGGTGAACGCCCGCGCCTGGCCCGACACGCCAACGAGCATGGTGGGTTTGACGGCTTTCACGGCGGCCAATAAATCGGCGCACGGCGCATGATCGTGCGCATAGTGCAATTTGTGCGACACCAAGCCTTCGCGGCTCTTGACGATGAGGCCTTTGGAATCCACGAACCAGATGCGTTTG
The DNA here is from genome assembly GCA_964444085.1 of uncultured Bifidobacteriaceae bacterium. GTDB lineage: Bacteria > Verrucomicrobiota > Verrucomicrobiia > Limisphaerales > UBA11358 > UBA11358. Next base: position 14,153 of record CAYUGC010000036.1, read on the forward strand.
CGCGCCTCGGCCTTGGACAAGCCTTCTTCCATCAGCACAGCGACGATGTTGTCGGCGATGCCCATGCCGGCCTCGCCCGCGCCGAGGAACAGCACGCGATGATCGCTCATCTTGCCGCCGGTCACACGCAGCGCCGAAAGCACGCCGGCGAGCGCCACGGAACCGGTGCCCTGGATGTCGTCATTGAACGTGCAAAGCTGGTCGCGATACGTCTCCAGCAGTCGGAAGGCATTGCTGTTGCCGAAATCCTCAAACTGGAACAACACAGCGGGGAAGACTTTTTTGACGGCCGTCATGAATTCCTCGATGAACGCGTCGTAATCCGCACCGCTGATGCGTTTCTGGCGCAGGCCGATGTAAAGCGGATCCTTGAGGAAGGTTTCGTTGTTCGTGCCGACGTCAATGGTGATGGGCAGGCATTGGGCCGGATTGATGCCGGCACACGCGGTGTAAAGCGAGAGCTTGCCGATCGGGATGCCCATGCCGGAGGCGCCGAGATCACCGAGACCGAGAATGCGTTCGCCGTCGGTGGCCACGATGACCTTCACGTCGCTCGTCGGCCAGTTTTTAAGCACCTTTTCAATGTGGCCGCGATCTTTGAGCGAAACATACATGCCGCGGGAACGGCGGAAGATGTGGCCGAATTCCTGACACGCCTTGCCGACCGTCGGGGTGTAAATGATGGGCATCATCTCTTCCAGGTGATCCATCACCACGCGGTAAAACAGCGTTTCGTTGCGATCCTGCAAACCCGCCAGTTGGATGTAGCGTTCGAGGTCGCTGGGCTTGTTGCGGAAGTTAGCCATGACGCGCTGCACCTGCTCGTCCATGCTCTGGACATGCGGCGGCAGCAGACCGCGTAGGCCGAGCGTGTCGCGCTCTGCCTCAGTGAAGGCGGTGCCCTTGTTGAAGACGGGGTTGTTGAGCCATTCGACGCCCTTGGCGGGCAGCGCACGGTTGAGGCGAGAATTTTGAGCGGTGGTCGTGTTCATTTGATTGGATATATTCAGTTACGCCAGCCAATACATTTGACCAGCTAAATTTTATTTTTACTTGGATAAGAAATAACCGTCGGCGGGAAATTTTTCTGGACGGAATTTGGCAAAACCTCCGTCTATTTTGCGCGATTAACCATTCCCATCCGACGTGAAAAACAAGAAACCCACGGCGTGAACCGTGGGTTTGGTTGTGCAAAAGCGAATCAGCCTTGCGGACGGATCTTTTTCCAGACCCACGCAAATGGATCATAAAATTCATCCACCACGCGTTCCTTCAACGGGATGATCGCGTTGTCGGTGATGGTGATGTGCTCGGGGCAGACCTTGGTGCAGCACTTGGTGATGTTGCAAAAGCCGATGCCCTGCGCCTGCTTGAGTTCGGGAATACGGTTCTCGGTGTCCAGCGGGTGCATCTCCAGCGCGGCGGTGTAAACCAGAAAGCGCGGGCCGATGAATTCCTCGTGCTTGTGATGGTCGCGCAGCACGTGGCAAACGTCCTGGCAGAGGAAGCATTCGATGCACTTGCGAAATTCCTGCACGCGGTCAACGTCGGCCTGCATCATACGCCAAGTGCCGTCTTCGCAGTCGGGCTTGCGCGGATTGAATTTCTTGATCTTGGTTTTGACGCGGAAATTCCACGACACATCGGTCGCCAAATCGCGGATGCTGGGGAACGCGCGCATCGGCTCGATGGTGATGGGCTTGCTGATGTCCAGCGTGTCCATGCGCGTCATGCACATGAGCTTGGGCATGCCGTTGACTTCGGCGGAGCAGGAGCCGCATTTGCCGGCCTTGCAATTCCAGCGCACGGCGAGGTCGTTGGCCTGCTGCGCCTGGATCTTATGGACGACGTCGAGGACGACGAGGCCCTCGGTGATCTCCGTGGTGTAATCCACGAACTTGCCGCCATTCGCGTCGCCGCGCCAGATTCTAAAAGTAACAGTCTTGTTGTTCATTTCATCTCCTCGATGACTTGTTTCAAATCTTCCCGCATCGCCGGAATCGGTTCGCGCCGCAATTTCATGGAGCCGTCCGCGGCCTTGGCAACGACGTTGTTGTATTTCGCCGCCTCGGGACTCTTGTCCGGGAAATCCTCGCGGAAGTGTCCGCCGCGGCTTTCCTTGCGTTCAATCGCGCACAGCGTAATGGCCTCGGAAACGGTGAGCAGGTGCTTGAGGTCAATCGCCGTGTGCCAGCCAGGGTTGTATTCGCAGTGGCCTTGCACGGCAACCTTCGCAGCGCGGGCCTTGAGCTTCTGGATGCCGTCAATCGCCTCTTCCATTTCGTTCTGCAAACGGACGATGCCGACGTTCTTCTGCATCATGTTCTGCAAATCGTATTGCACCTGATACGGTCCTTCGGTGGTGCCGCCGGCAGCGCGTTCAAATGGTGCAACAGCTTCCTTGTAAGCACCTTCGATTTCGGCATCGCTGACGGAAATGTTCGGATTCGCCTTCGCGTATTTCGCCGCGTATTCGCCGGCGCGCTGGCCGAAGACGATGAGGTCGGAAAGCGAATTGCCCCCGAGCCGATTCGCACCGTGGAGACCGGCGGCGCATTCGCCCGCCGCGAACAAACCGGGAATGTTCGTTGCCTGCGACTCGGCTTCCACGCGGATGCCGCCCATCGCGTAATGCGTGGTCGGGCCGATTTCCATCGGTTCCTTGGTGATGTCGAGATTCGCCAGTTGCATGAACTGGTGATACATCGAGGGCAGCTTGCGCTTGATGTGTTCGGCGGAGTTCGGAATCTTTTCCTTGATCCACGAAATGTCGAGGAACACACCGCCGTGCGGGCTGCCGCGACCGGCCTTCACTTCACGATTGATGCAGCGAGCGACGTGATCGCGGGTCAACAGCTCCGGCGGACGCTTGGCGTTCTTGTCGTTCTGCGTATAGCGCCAGCCCTCCTCGGGATCGGTCGAGGTCTGCGACTTGTAATTTTCCGGCACGTCGTCATACATGAAACGCTTGCCGTCCTTGTTGCGCAACACGCCGCCTTCGCCGCGCACGCTCTCGGTCACAAGAATGCCGCGCACGCTCGGCGGCCAGATCATGCCGGTCGGATGAAATTGGATGAACTCCATGTCGAGCAGTTCCGCACCCGCATGATACGCCAGCGAAACGCCGTCGCCGGTGCCTTCCCAGGAATTGCTGGTCACCGAATACGCGCGACCCAAACCGCCGGTGCAAAGGACAACCGCCTTCGCCTTGAAAACGCGGAAACGTCCGCGCTCACGGTCGTAACCAAACGCGCCGACCACCCGGCCGCCGTCTTTCAACAGCGACACGACGGTGTATTCCATGAAAACCGTGATACCCTGATGGATGCCGTGATCCTGCAATGTGCGAATGAGTTCGAGACCCGTGCGGTCGCCAACGTGCGCGAGACGCGGATAACGATGGCCGCCGAAATTGCGCTGGGAAATTTTGCCATCCTTGGTGCGATCAAACACCGCACCCCACGCTTCGAGTTCGTGAACACGCGCCGGGGCTTCCTTGGCGTGCAGTTCGGCCATGCGCCAGTTGTTGACGTATTGGCCGCCGCGCATCGTGTCGGCAAAGTGAACCTTCCAGTTGTCGCGGTCGTCCACGTTGCCCATCGCCGCCGCCATGCCGCCTTCGGCCATGACCGTGTGCGCCTTGCCGAGGAGTGATTTGCAGATCAGGCCGACTTTGACGCCGGCTGCCGACGCTTCAATCGCCGCGCGCAAGCCCGCGCCGCCCGCGCCGATGACCAGCACGTCGTATTCGTGAGTTTCGTAATTGGTAGCCACAATAAAAAGGGGTAAAAGATTATTTCAACGTGAAGAAAACAAAGTCGGTCAAATGATGTGTCGCGCACAGGCGGACGTAAACATCCGTGAAGCCGACCCAGAACAGGCTGATCCACGCCCACATCATGTGCTTGCGGTTCAGGCAGCTCACACAGTCATAACCCTTGGCGCAGGTTGGCGCCTTGGTCTTGGAATCGAGATAGCCGCCGATCAGATGCCGCAACGAATGGCAGCCGAAGGTATACATCGCGAGGAAAACGGCGTTGAGCGTCAGCACAAGCGTTCCGACACCAATGCCGAAATGTTCCTTGCCCAGCGCATCGGTGAACCACATTCCCAGCCACGCATCATACGAGAGGAGAATGATGAACAGGAACGCGAGATAGAAGAAATAGCGGTGGACATTCTGGATGATGAGCGGGAAATAGCGTTCGCCGAGAAACGTCTTGCGCGGTTCGCCCACGGCGCAGTTGATCGGATCAGCCCAGAACGACTTGTAATAGGCACCGCGGTAATAATAGCAGGTGAAACGGAAGCCGGCGGGAATCCACAGGATCAAAAACGCCGGCGAGAACGGTGCCCACGACGGCCACCATGCGGGCAACTTGCCGATGGTGTGCGGTGAAACGCCCCAGAATTCCGGCGAGTAGAACGGCGAGAGGTAATTGGCGCCGCCATTTTCCCCATGCAGGCCACCATACCAATAGCTCGGAATGCCGGTCTTCATGTCGCCCAAGCCTTGGAACGCCGCCCACGTCGAGTAGATGATGAAAGCGGAGAATCCGAGAAAGACAACCAGTGGTTGCAGCCACCAGTTATCCGGACGGGTCGTTTCGCCAAAGCCACGTTGCTTCGGCAGAGTGTCAGCGTAATCCATAACAGGAACGAATAGTAATTATGATTCATCCATGCGTCAACGCGCGGGAGCCGACCGCGAAAGTTATTAGCGCCACTTCGACTTAACTTGCCAGAAGCTTATCGCGGAATTTGCGGTGCCACCCATTCGTTCAAACCGCGCTCGCCGCCGCCGGCGGGCGAACACCCCAACTGCTCCAGCGCCTCGCCGACGAGATACAGCGAGCCGGTGATGACCACAAAAGGCTCGTCTTTACAGGCAATTAACGCATCCGCCAAATTGTCGCAGGCGGTGGCCGCCGCCGGCGGAATCGCGGAACAAATATAATCCGCCAGTTCGCCAGCCTTCGCCGTGCGTTCGCTGGTGACCGGCACGGTGAAAACTTTTGCCGCCAGCGGGGCCAGAACCCGGCAAATACCCGGCCATTTTTTGTCCGCCAGCGCGCCAAAGATGAAAACCGGCCGGATGCCGGCGAAATCCTTCCCCAGCGCCGCGCGCAAAGTTTCCGCGCCGGCGACGTTGTGCGCGCCATCGAGCAGAATTTTCTGACCGTTCGGTTTCCGAACTAGTTGCAACCGCCCCGGCCAGTTCACGGCAGCCAGCCCGGCGCGGAGGTTTTCCGCACTGACGGGAATTTGTTTTTGCAAAACTTCAACCGTCGCCAGGGCGAGCGTGGCGTTGAGCTTTTGATGTTCTCCCAACATGGGGGGGGCGAACGTCCCCGCGAGCCGCGATTCAATTTGTTTTGCGGTAACAATCGTTAGCGGCGCATTTTTCTCCCGGGCTGTTTTGTCAATCACGCACAACGCCTCCGGCGCATCCGTCGCCGTCACCACCGGCACGCCCGGCTTGATGATGCCGGCTTTTTCCGCCGCGATTTTTTCCAGCGTGTCGCCAAGCCATTGCTGGTGGTCAAAGGCGATGTTCGTGATGACGCTGACGAGCGGGGTGACGATGTTCGTGGCGTCGAGCCGTCCACCGAGGCCGGTTTCCCAAATCACCAGATCGCATTTCTGTTCCGCGAAGTATTTCAGCGCCATGACGGCGACGACTTCGAACATCGTCGGATGCGCGGCGGCGGGAAATTGCCGGAGCAACGGCTGGATTTCCGCGACCAGCCGGGTCACGTCGGCTTCGGATACAAGCTGGCGGTTGACCTGCATCCGCTCGCGAAATGAAACCAGATGCGGCGAGGTGAACAGCCCGACACGCCGTCCGGCCGCACGATAAAGGCTTTCCAGCATGGCGCAGGTGGAGCCTTTGCCGTTGGTGCCGGCAACGTGGATGAAGCGGAGTTTTTCTTGTGGATCGCCGGCCAGCGCCGCCAGTTTGCAGGTGCGCTCCAGCCCGAAGTGCGCGCCGAACAGCTGCAGGCCGTAAAGAAACTGGATGGCTTCGGCGTAGGTCACGCGGAATCAGAGTACGAACTCGACGGGGATTTTTTCCGCCAGCCAACGTTCAGCTTCCCCCGGACGATTGTTCCGCCAAGGCATGTTCTCTTCGATGCGCCGGATCATGGCCTGCAATTCAATTTTCGGCGGGCGAGAGGTAAAACCGGGTGCCGGGGGAACTCCAGCGCATCGGATGACGGCGCATCCCGCAACACTTCATTCGCCAGCAAGTGATTGGGATACTTTTTCATAAAGGTCGGGTGTTCCGTATTTCTCAAAAAGCTCGCGGATGTTTTTTGACCGCAGGTCGAGCCGGTTAAGGCGAATCAAGTATTCCACATCCAGAAAATCTTTCAAGAAGCGGCTCATCCGGGTGTTTTTTAAGGCGTGAAACTTAGTGGTTGACCGCCAGCCCGCCAATCACGAGGAACCGCAGCTTTCTGCGAGCGGCTTCCTCGTGGATGGTCGCAAAAAAACTCACAACGGCTTGTGATGGATGTGCTGGTGCGCGGCGGCGATGAAGCCCTTAAACAGCGGATGCGGCTGGTGCGGCTTGCTCAGGAATTCCGGGTGAAACTGGCTCGCCACGAAAAACGGATGATCCTTCAGCTCAATGACCTCGACGAGCTTGCCATCCGGCGAGGTGCCGCTGAAAATAAAGCCGGCCTTCTCGAATTTTTCGCGGTAGCTGTTGTTGAATTCGTAGCGGTGGCGGTGGCGTTCGTTGATGACGAATGAGCCGTAAAGCTCCGCCGCCCTGGTGCCGAGCGCGAGCTGGCAGGGCTGCGCACCCAGCCGCATCGTGCCGCCCTTCTTGGTGACTTTGCGCTGCTCGTCCAGCATGGCGATGACCGGATTTGGCGTGGCCGGGTCAAATTCCGTCGAGTGCGCCTTGTTCAATTTCAAAACGTTCCGCGCAAATTCAATCGTGGCGATCTGCATGCCGAGGCAGAGGCCGAGGTAGGGAATTTTATTTTCGCGCGCGTATTGCGCAGCCTGGATTTTTCCCTCGATGCCCCGCTCGCCAAATCCGCCCGGCACAAGGATGCCGCCGAGTCCCTTCAACATTTTTTCCGGGCCGTCCTTTTCGATTTCCTCGGCGTCCACCTGCACAATTTCCACGCCACAATCGTTGCCGATGCCGCCGTGGATGATCGCCTCGTAAACCGATTTGTAGGCGTCCTGCAGGCCGATGTATTTGCCGACGACGCCGACGCGCACGCGGTGCTGCGGCGCGATGAGTTTGCGGATGATCTCCTGCCAGTGCGCCATGTTCGGCGCGGGCGTGGTGAGATGCAGAATGCGGCAAACCAGTTCATCCATGCGCTCGCGCTGAAGCATCAGCGGCATTTCGTAAATGGAATGGTCCACGTCCTTTTCCTCGATGACCGCTTCGAGCGGGACGTTGCAGAACATGGAAATTTTCTGGCGCAA
>CAYUGC010000037.1:0-21554 GCA_964444085.1 uncultured Bifidobacteriaceae bacterium
CCGGCTGCCGCACCGCGAGCGTCTTGGGCAGCACCTCGCCGACGAGCAGCACCACCGCCGCCAGCGCGAGCATCGTGAGGCCGAAGCCCCACTGCGCGTTGAACACCATGCGGAGTGCGGCGGCGAGGATGGCGGCGTTGGCGAAGGTGTTGCCCAGCGCCAGCGTGGCCTGCAAATCGTGGGGACGTTCAAGCAGTTCGGAAACGATTTTGCCCGCGCCGGCTTGGTTCTCGGCGAGATGCGCCACCTGCCATTTGCTCAAGGAAAACAGCGCCGTCTCCGCCAGCGCGAAGAAGAAACTCGCGCCCGCGAAGAACAGAACGACTAGAATCATCGCCGTTTCCACGCGAGGAGGTTAAGCGCAAAGAGCGCAGCGGAAAAGGCGAATTACAGCCCTGCCTAATCGCGGATTCGTTTTCCGCCAGCGGTTGATCAAGGATGCGCGAGCCGGAAAAACTTACTCCCGCCCGGCGGCGTGATGGCAAGGCTGCGCTGGCTGCCGTTCGTGGTCAGCGGTCGGGTGGAATTGGTCCACGCAATCAGGTCGGAACTTTCCTGCAACACCCAGCCGGTTGCGGCGGGATTCCAAGAGAACGACAGATTGGTGCGCGAGGAATTGGTCAGGGTCATGGGCACCGGAATCGGCGCGAAGTTTGCCACCAGCGAACGCGCGGCGGCGGCGGTGAAGCTGTAATTCGTCGCGGTGCTAACCGGCACGCCGGCTTCCGTCCAGTTCACAAAACTGTAACCGGCGTTGGTGTGGGCCACCGCGCTCACGCTGGCCAGGGCGAGATAGGTTCCCGCGCCGACCACCGTGCCGCCCGCCGCCGGTGACGCGGTAAGACTGACGGCAAAAGTCGGATTGAAAATCGCAGACAAAGTCAGGTTGGTCGTGACAGGGAATTGAAACGTCGCGTTGGTGCTGACGGTTGTGCCGTTCGCGCTCCAGCCGGCAAAAGCATAGCCACTCGCGGGCACTGCCGACACGGAGGTCGTCAGACCATTAGCGTAAGCGCCGTCGCCACTAGTGAAACCGCCGCCCGCCGGTTGGGCGAGCGTGGAAATCGTGCTGCTGTTGGTTCCGGCCGGTCCGAGCAACGTGATCGCCAGATCACCCGCGGCGGGCGACACACCGCCCGGCGTTGCCTGATAGAAGAAGATACCATCGCCGCCTGAGGCATAGGCCATGCCCCAGTCATTCATATAAATGGTCTGCTGCGCTTCGATCTGCACCCAATAAGTGGCACCGGCCACTGCATGAAAGGTGCTCGGCAGGGTGAAATGATAACTAAAGCCTCCTCCCACCGGCGTCTCGAAGGCATTGCCGCCAACGGTATAGCTCTTCAAGGGAGTGCTGCTGATGCTCCTCGTCACCCCGTTGGTGATGGTGGCGTAAATCCCAATGTTAAAATCAAAAGCCGGATTGCTTGCCGACATGCCATAGCGATAGGTTCCGATCCATTGAATTTGCGTGACGTCCTGGTTGGCTGCCAGTGTGAAATTGTCATAGGCGTAGCCGTCGCCATCAATGCCATCCGGATACAAGTAGGAAGAAGGAATTGATCCCGCACCCTGCGGCTGCGAAAACAGCACCGCGAGATTCACCGACGCCGAGGTGAAGTTGGCGACCAGCGCACGGTTGGTTGCGACCGTGAACGTGTAGCTGGCACTGGTGCTGACGGCAGCACCGTTTTCCGTCCAGTTCACAAATGAATAATTGGCGCTGGGCGTGGCGATGAGGGTGGCGCTGGCACCATTGGCAATATTGCCGCCGCCTGCGACCGAGCCGCCGACCGTTGGAAAAACACTTGTCGCAATGGTGGAGCCGGCGGTGAAATTTGCCACCAGCGTCCGGTTGGAAGTGACGGCGAAACCACCGAGGTTCGGCGACGAACCAATGACCACGCCGTTTTGCGTCCAGTTCACGAACGCGAAGTTCGTTGCCGGATTGGCCACCAGCGAGGCAGTCACGCCGGTGGGAAAAAGCCCCGCGCCAGCAATGGTGCCGCTGGCCACCGGGCTGGCGCTGGCCGCGACGGAATAGATGGCCGTGTCCGCCGTCAGCAGCGTGAACGCGGCGTCACCGGAACCCATCAAAAAAAACTTGTCGCCCACATAGGCGAATTGCTTGAAATAGGAGCCGTTCCCGCCGGAGCCGCCGGCGAGACACCAGTCGGGAATGCCGGTTTGTGAGGCCTCGATTTGAATCCAATAGACCGTGCCCGCCACGGCTTGAAACGGCGTCGGCAGCACGAAGTCGTAATCATACATTGGATACCCGCCGACCGTTCCCGCCGACGTCTGGCCGGGATTGCCAGACACGGTGTAAGTCGCCAGCGGCGATGCCGTCGCAATATTCGGCTGCGAATTACCGCCGATCGAGGAATAAAACGTGATGGTGAAGCCCGCGATGGAACCGGGGCCGTTGCCGTAGCCGAAGCCACCGCGCCACTTCACTTCGGTGACGGGCGCGGAACTGGCCAGAGAAAAACCATCCCAGGCATACTGGTCATAATCGCTGCCGTTCGGCGTCCACCAGGCGGAGGGCAGCATGCCGGCGCCGGCGGGTGGCTGGGTATAGACCACGGCTGAATGGCCGATGAATGTTGAAAGCATCATCAGCACGGCGGAAAAGATTTTTTTCATGACCCAGCCAGCATACCGCCTGTAGTTGAAAGCACCGTGAATGAGGCATTAAATTATTTTAACAATTTGAAAAATCCATGATGCCAACATCCATGATGGATTTTTCTTCCATCGAAAATGCCCCGAGAAAAATGTTCAGGCCAAGATGGCCGAATAATTACCCCTCCAGAATCGCCGTGGCCGCCGCGTAGTTTTCCGTGTGCGTGAGGCTGAGGTGCAGTTGCCGCGCGCCGCGCGCCGCAAACAGTTCCGCGCCCTTGCCGTGCAGCACCACGAACGGTTCGCCCGATTCCTTGCGCCGGATTTCAATGTCCTGCCAGCCGATCTGCGCACCAATGCCGGTGCCAAACGCCTTGGACACCGCCTCCTTCGCCGCGAACCGCACCGCCAAAAACGGCGCGGGATTCTTGTGCGCCAGGCAGTAGGCCATCTCGTCCGGCAGCAGCACGCGGTTGACGAAGTGCTCGCCAAACTTCGCGAATGACGACGCGATGCGCGCCACTTCGATGAGGTCAATGCCGGTGCCTAGGATCATTTGCGATTTACGATTGGCGATTTGCGAATGGGGCGCAAGCAAACTCGCCCGCCATTTTGGACTGCGGCGGCTTGACACCGCTTTCCCCGAGGCGACATGTCGCCTCGGTCCAAAGCACGGACGTGTCCGCGCACTCCAAATTCATTCTCCGCGATAAACCGCCCGCGCCGTGCAGGTCTCGGCCACGACGATTTCCGTGAGCAGCGGCAGTTTGGGCTTGAGCTTTTTCCAGATCCACATCGCCACGACTTCGCTCGTCGGATTTTCGAGGCCGGGAATCTCGTTCAGGTAATAATGATCCAGCTTCTCCCAGATCGGCTTGAACGCCGCCGTGATGTCGGCGTAATCCATCAGCCAGCCGAGCTTCGGGTCGCACTCGCCCGCCACAACAACTTCCACGCTGAAGCTGTGGCCGTGCAGACGGCGACATTTATGGTTCTTCGGCAGCAGCGGCAGCAGATGCGCCGCCTCGAACTGAAACGTTTTTCGTAGTTCCATTTTCATAATTCAAAATCTGTCCAAGTGATTAAGTCGCCCAACGCGGGCCGGCCATCGTGCCGCCAGGTCAGCGGCGGGTTTTGCATCTGGCCGAGCGGACAAACCCGCGTCACGCCCCAGCGGGCAGATTGCAGCGCCAACGCCCTGTGCTTCTCATCCGGTGCGGCGATGCCCATGGTCGAAATTTTTCCAACGATCTCATCCACCCCGGGCAACACCGCAGCCACGTCCGGCACTGGCTTGATGTAGATAAACCGGTTTAGCGGCGAGAAGCGAAAACGCACTTCATGCTCAAACACCACCGTCCACGCGGTTGAATTCTGACTCGCCCACAGTTTTACGTCGCCGCGATGCGCCGCGAGCGATTCGTAGAGCGAACGCCGCGAGGCGATGGCGGCGGATTCTTCCACGGAGATTTTTCCGCGCGGTTCGGCGGTTTCGCGCCGCATCAGCTCGGCGGCAAGCAGCGCGGCAAATTTGTCCGATTCCACCGCGCCGCGTTCCTCGACGTAAATGACGTGCGGTGAAAGGCAGCCGTTTTGATCCCACGCAACCACATCGTCCGCCGCGCGGGAAACGATTTCGGCGACCGTTTCTTCGCGCAAAACTTCGCGCGCCACGAAACCGAAGCTGACGCGCTGGCCGTAGCCGAGGAAGCGGGTCTTCGCCGGCAGCCGCGAGCGAATGGCCAGCAGCGTCTCGTCGCTGCCAGTCGCCGTCACGCAGTCGGCCTCGGCGAACAGCGCAGTTTCCAGCGCCACGTCGCCGCCGCGCCATTCGGCCAGTTCGAGGCAGGAACCAAGCTTATGGTCGGCTTCGTAAATCGAATGTGCAAACAGCCGGGGCAGCAACGCCGCGCCGGTCGCGCACTTCATGAACTGCGCTGACCGCGTGAGCAGGCCCAGCGTCAGGCTCATCAGCGCCGGATTCGGCAGATTTCCCGCCGCGATGTGAACGAGCAGTCCCGGCCCGTGCCAGAAATGGCGGTCGGTGTCCGCGCCGAGATCCTGGGCCAGCAACGCTTGAAAGTTCTCCGGCGTGAACCGGCGAAAGAATTCGTCGAGGCCACGCGCCAGAATTGGCGGAGAAAAACCGACGGCTGGAGCGCCGGGCACCGTCCCGGCAAGTTTCGTGGCGGAAGCCGTGTCCGTGCCGAGACGGTGCTCGGCGCTCCGCTCACCCGCCAGCAGCGCCAGCCGGCGGAATTTGTTTTCCGGCTGGAGCCAGTCAGCCGCGACTTCGCAAAGGATGCTCACCAGTTCATCCGTGGTGCGCGACAATAGATATTTCTCGCGGTTGCGCTTCAGCGTGTGGCACGCCTCCGCGATCATTGTGGGCGACAGCGTCGCTTCCGGCGGCAGGTCGGCGAGGAAATAGTTCGGAAGGTTCATCGGGATTTACGAATGACGATTTACGCGGTCATCAGCGAACAGCCGCGCGGTTCGGCGAGTTGCGCGCGGCCGATCAGTTCAAAGCCATCACCACGACGAACACCCAAATCTTCCGTCTGGATGGCGGCGACGGAAAAGACATTCGCCAGATCGAAAATGCGGATGAGGCCGGTTTCGCCCTCCGCCGCTTCGCGGCCGGTTTCGGGCGAAATGATCTGCACGCGCGCCCAGGGTGAGAAGCGGAAGACGCCTTGGTCGGAGTGCGCCCGTCCCGGGCGCTGCAATGCACTTTTGCCAGTGGCGCCTGGCAAATCAGAAGCCGCCCGCAGGTTTAAGGCTGCTGCGCCCGGGGACGGGCGCACTCCGTCGTACGCCTGCGAGCTTAATTCGCTCATGCCGTATTCGCAGAGGATGTTTTCGCGCGGCACGCCGAGACGTTCGGTGATGAGCGCGTGCAGTTCCGGCTTCGGCAGCGTGCGGGAACGGTTTTTGTAGCCGCCCGTTTCCATCACACGCGAGCCGGGCGGAAGCTCGACCCGCAGGTCTCGCTCCACCAAGCAATCCAGCAGATGCACGAAGGAAAACGCGGTGCCCAGGAGAATCGACGATTGACGATTGACGATTGACGATTTCAGGGTTGCGAACACGGCTTCAAAATCCAGGATCCACGAGCCATCGTCCGCCAGCTTGCCGAAAAATTCGTGCCGGCTCGCGGGGACGCTCGCCCCACCAAATTTTTGCCGCACGGTTTCAAACATGTGGACGAGCGACGAATGCGGTGCCTGCTCCGGCGGCGGCGTGAGGCAGATCAATCGTAAATCGTAAATCGTAAATCGTAAATTTTCGCGGAATCCCGCCCACAGCGACGCCTCATACACCGCCAGCGATTCGGCGCAGTGGAAATGCCGGCTGGGTTTCTGCTCCGTCGTGCCGCTGGAATGGAAGACGGCGGTGCGTTCTTCCGGCGCGATGCTGGTGAGTTCGAGTTCCTTGAACGCGCCCGTCGGCACGGCGGGGATTTGCGTCCAATCTTTCACCGTCTCCGGCGTGAGGTTTCGCGCCGCGCAGATTTTGCGGTAGGCGGGATTGTGCTGGAACTGGAGCGCGAACAGCTCCAGCGCCAGCGCGGAGAAACGCGGAGTGGAAAGTGCGGATTGCGGATTGGCGATCAGCCCGCGCAAGCGCGTGGCGAATTGAGAAAGTTCTTTGTTCATGCGGTGTTTGTTCGTGGCTGGTTTTCCGCGACAGCCGAGGACAGGATACCAGCCGCGCGTGCCACAGCAAGACGGGATTGAGGGCATGATTTCCGGTTGAACGGGAAATGGCGACCGGATGAACTATTGCCACTGACCAAGGCGTTAATCAAACATCGGAATGCCGGGCGGGATTTTCGCCGGGTTCAGAAAATTCTGGTCGAAGTTGAAATACCGGTTGGGCGGGTTGTAATAGGTGCCTTGATATTTCCACTGATTGGTGGCCGCTTGGCTGTCCCAAAGCCGGATGATGGAGGTGTTCAGGTAAAGAATCACACCGCTCCAGTTTTCCAGCAGGCGCGGCAGGTTGTGAACTCCGCCGCTGTAGCTGGTGGTGCCGGTGCCGGTGGAAGGCACCGTGCCGGTGACGATAGCGGCATTGACGGTCATGGTGCTAGCGTTAATGCTGCTGGAATAGATGGCATAACCATCACGGTCCTGCCAGTTCGGCGAAAGAATGGTGAGCGCATCCGAAAACAGCGCGGCGGGAACTTCATAGGCATTGTTGGTGCCGGCGTGACTCCCGGCGGCGTTCTGGATGTTGTAATTGCCCTGCACATAGAGCGGATTGGGCGTGGCCACGGAAAAACCATACCCGTTGTTGGCGGGCAGTTGGGCGCCGTTCACCAAGCGCACCGAAGGCAGTTGATAGGAGCTGTGATTGCGTCGGTCAGCCACATACAGAATGGTCGGATAAACGCCCGCAGCGGCCGGCAGTTTGCCCTGCACGAGAGGATTGGTGCTGACCCAAGTGGAAAAGCGGCCCACGTCAATCTGGGTGAAAAGGTTGGTTTTGCTTTCGCGGTGGTCGTAGGTCAGGTTGGTCAGGCTCAAGAACGACAGGTTGGTGCTCAACGATGCGGGCGAGGCGTTGGTGTAAGTATAAGTCACGGCGGCAGGATCAGCGCCGGGCACTCCGTTGTAAGCGGCTTGCAGCGTCAACCACACCGCCGGATTGGTTCCGTTGGGCGAATTAGTGACGATCAAAACCATTTCTGCCAGGTTGTAAAGTCTGGACGCGTTGGTCAAGGTGTTCGCATTGTTTGGACCGGTCTGGCTGCTGGTTGGAATATCAATCAGGAAATGGTAGTTGGTCGGATAATAATATGACGGCGCGGGAAAATACGGAGTGTTCGTGATATAACCCGCATAAAAAGTGGTGTGCCAGGTGTTGGAAGTAGCTGGATCCCAGTTTGCAGTTGTTGCCCCATCCAATAACGGAGCGGCTACGTTGGCAGTGGTCGTGACCGGAGCGTTGAAGGTCAGGGAACTTGTGGCTACGGTGCCGACATAAATCGGCCCGTTCGCATGGACGCGACCATTGATTACCATGGGCGCGCAATAGGAAAATTCCAACGTGCCATTGTAAAAAATGGCGAAGCTGCAAGCGGGGATCGGCACCACTGTGCTTAACCGGAAAAATTGTTGTTTGTTGGTAGGTGACAAACTCAACGCCGTTTCATTTCCAACCTGGTTGGTTACCAGTGCAGCATAGCCGCTGGATGCAAAATAAGAATTCAATGAAACGAACGCGTTGTCCGTCGCCAGATATTTGTCCAGATCGCCGTCGGCGACAAACTCGGAGCGGTCTGCAAGATGACGGTTCCATATGACGCACTATCCATCCAATAAACGGTGCTCACGCCGTTGGAAGCAGCCATGCGTAAAGTCCATCCATAGTGAAGCACTTGTGCCGAGGCGACCCGCACAAAAGAAACGCCGCAGACCAGCAGAACCAGAAACAACCGATTGAAGAATTGGATTCTCATAATTGCCCGCCAAACCTTATGTCATCGCCCCGGCGCGTAAGCAAGCGGAATCACCCAGATGCAATGATGGCTCAAAGAAAACCCCTTTTCCTCAGGACAAAATATGTCTGGAAAATAACAATGACTGGTTGTTTTTTCCTAATCGCTACGGAAATATCCTCCTCGGAATAGGTTATGATGTTTTGGGTAAAACATTTTGTTTACCGGGCTACGGTAAACGCGCATCGGCAACTGCGGATCAGGGCTGCGCGCGCTTCCTCTTTCCCAGTCGTCGCTCTCCCTTTTGGCAGTCCATCTGCTTTTGCGGCCAAGGCGTCTCTTTTTATCACAAGGCCTCTCCCAAATGTGCAGCCCCGACGCCACTGGAGTGCAACGGCGTGAAGAAACCATTTTCAGTCAAAACATACATATGAAAACAAACCTCCTCAAACTCACCTGCGGCCTCGCCCTGCTGGGCGCGGCGGCCACGGCCTCGGCGCAGTCCTATCTCACCACTACGGACGGCACGTTTAGGGGTTACTGGGGTATCGGGCCAGACAATTTTGCCGTGGCTCAAGAATTTACCACGGGGAGCCAGAGTGAAAGCATTGGTTCGGTCATCATTAACATTGCCGGTGGCTTGCCTTCAGGCAACACCTTCAAGGTTGGATTCTATACTGACAATGGCGGCACGCCCGGTTCCCTCTTGGACAACGGATTGCTTGGAGTGCCTGGCAATCCCACGTATTCCTCGGTCACCTATGATGCCTCGGGGCTGACCTTGGCAGCCGACACCTCTTACTGGATGGTTTTGGATAACACTTCGGGCTATGTCTCGGTTAGAAACGGCATCCCAGTGGTTGAAACCAGCGCGGGCTGGACGATCGGGACGACCGCCTACCAGTGGGAGGGCACTGCTGGTGCTTTTACTCCTTATGCCAATAGGGTTCCTTTTTTCTCGATTAATACTCTCACAGAGGCTCCCGAACCGTCCACGCTGGCGCTGGCCGGTCTGGGCGGGCTGGGCCTGCTGTTGCAGTTCCGCCGTCGGATATGAATTTGGTCTGTAGTTTGTTTATGTTTCCGCCGCCGTGATTCATCGCGGCGGCGGTTTTGCTTTCCGCGCCGCGCCATTTTTTCTGTTCTATGCTGGTGAATTATTATCAACTGTTTCCATGTTCAATTTGACGCGTCGTTTTCCCTGGCTGGTGGCGCTGCTGGCGTTCGTTTTTTATCTCGCCACCGCAAGCCACGGCGTGACGATGAACAGCCTGGTGCTCACAGCCAAACTCGCCGGCTGGGACGGAACGCCGCTGGTGGGGCAACCGTTGCTCTGGCTGCTCACGCTGCCCTTGCGCCTGCTGCCTGAGGGTTGGATTCCGGTGGCGTTGAATCTCTTTTCCGCCATCACCGCCGCGCTGACGCTGGGGTTGCTCGCGCGCTCCGTCCAGTTGCTCCCGTGGGATCAGCCGTGGACGGATGCAAACCGCCGCCTCGCCGCGCTACCGGTCTGGCTGGCCGCCGGCTTGTGCGGGCTGGAGTTCAACTTCTGGCAGGATGCCACCGCCGCCACCGGCGAGATGCTCGACCTGCTACTGCTGGCGGCATCCGTGTGGCTGCTGCTGGAATATCGTGTCCGCCGGGAAGCCCGCTGGCTGGATGCGGCGGTTTTGGTCTGGGGCCTCGGCATGGCGGAAAACTGGCTGATGCTGCCGGCGCTGCCGCTGTTCATCGCTGGCGTGATCTGGCTGCAAGGGCGGCGTTTCTTCCGGGTGAAATTCCTACTGCGCCTGACCGGGCTGGGACTGGTGGGCTTTTCCCTTTACGCGTTGCTGCCGCTGGTCAACGGCCTGAATCCACATTCGCCATGGAGTTTTGGGGAAGCCTGGCTCGTCAGTTTGAAGCAGACCAAAAACATGGCGCTGCTGATTTATTACCAATTCTGGAGGGCCCACCGGCTGCTGACGGTCGCGGTGGTCATTTATTATCTGGTGCCCACGCTGCCCTGCCTGGTGCATTTGCGCGACGAGGGCACGCGCAACAAATCCGGGGTGGACCGGTTCCAAGTCTGGCTTTACCGCGGCCTGCGGGTGGGGCTGCTGCTGGCGTGCGGCTGGCTGGCGTTCGACCCGGTCACCGGGCCGAGACAACTGGTGCAGCACCAGCTCGGCGCCACGCTGCCGCTGCTATCCTTCGATTATTTGAACGCGCTGGGCGCGGCCTTTCTCATCGGCAACCTCCTGCTGATCACCCAGCATCCGGTGGTTGAAGAACGGCGCCGGCGTTCGCCCAGCAAAATATCGTGGCGAAAACTGGCCGTGCCCTGCGCCGCTGGAATTCTCGCCCTGCTGGTCGCGGCCCTGGCGGCCAGAAACGCCCCGACCATCCTGCGCGCAAACATTCACCCGCTGCAACGCTTCGGCGAACTGGCCGCCGAGTCGCTGCCCGCCGGCCACGGCATGGTATTGAGCGACCAGCCGCAAAAACTGGCGGTGTTCCAAGCCGCCTTGAGCCACCGCCGCAATGCGTCCGACTGGCTGGCCGTGGACACGCGCGCCCTGCCGACCGTGGACTACCGCGCCCAACTGGAACGCCGCCGGCCCGCTGGCTGGCTGACCGAGTCCAACCGGCACGAACTCTCCCCGCTGGAAACCTTGCAGCTGCTCGATCATCTCGCCCAAACCAACCGCCTGTTCTACCTGCACGCCAGCTACGGCTATTTTTTTGAACGGTTTTACCTGGAACCCACCGGCGCGATTTATGAAATGAAGTTGCGCGGCGCCAATCCGCTGGATCTGCCGGCGTTGACCGCCGCGGCCACGGCCGCGAATGAAACTTTCTGGACCGCCGCCTGGCAGAAGGATTTTTCGCCGCTCATCCCCGCCGCCAGCCAGCGCCCCACTTTCTGGGAGAAAAAAATCCAGCGGTTCGGCTTCACGCCCGCGCCGCGCCCGCAGGACCGGCTGCTGGCGGAATGGTATTCGCTCGCGCTGGACAATTGGGGCGTGACGCAGCAACAGCAGAATCGGTTGTCCGAGGCCCGGCTCCGGCTGGAACAGGCGCTGCAATTGAACCCCAACAATTTTTCGGCGCGGATCAGCCTGGCCGCCAACACCAATCTTCAGGCCGGCCTCAAATTGAGCCTGGCCGATGTCGGCAAGGTGGCTGAGCAATTGGGAAAACTCGACCGCATCAGCCTGCTGATGAACAGCAGCGGCCGGTTTGACGACCCGATTTTCTGCTACCTGCTGGGTTGTGTCTTTCAAAAAACCGGCCTGCGGCTGCAGGCCGTGGAGCAATTTGAGCGCACCCGCGCCCTCGCCCCCGATGTGATCGCGCCGGAATTTGCCCTGGCCGAACTTTACTCCCAGCTCCAGTTAACCGACCGCGCCCGTCCGCTCATCAACCAACTGCGGGACGAGACCAAGAAACATCCGGCCAGCGCGCCGGTGGACCTGGAGCTCGCGCTGTTGGAGGCCAACTCCTGGCTCGCGCAAACCAACACCGCCAACGCCCGCAGCGCGCTCCAGTCCGTGTTGCAGCAGCATCCCGACGACGCCCAGATTGAGAACCGCGTCATCGGCGCGTATCTCGCCTTTGGCGATTTCACGAACGCCCTCCGGCTCGTGGACAGGCAATTGGCCAAGTCCCCGGACAACGTGCAAATCCTGAACAATCAAGCGACCATTTTGATGCAAGCCGGCCGGCCCGCCGAGGCCATTCCGATTTTGAATCATGCGCTCACCCTTACCAACCTGCCGGCCATCCAGCTCAGCCGCGCCTTCGCCCGGCTGGCCAGCGAGGACTACGCGGCGGCGGAAACCGACTACCGTGAACTGGAAAAAGCCGGCGCGGAACCGGGCGCGGTCAATTTCGGGCTGGCGGGGATTGCCTATCACCGCCACGACACGAACCAGACCGTTCAATATCTCCGGCTCTGCCTCACCAACACGCCGGCCGGGACGATGCTCTGGCGGCAGGCCAGCGCCCGCCTGCGCATGCTCGAACCCGGTTCCGAAACAAAATAAATTCCGCGCATGGTCATTGCGCCGCCGAAGTTCAGGTTTTAGGCCATGCCTGAATTTGGTGGGGCGAGCGTCCGCGCGAGCCGGGCGTCGTCTGGCCCAAGCGGCTCGCGCGGACGCTCGCCCCACCGGCTTTTCAAATCAAGTCACTGCCCGGTTCTTTTCCGCGCTGGCTTTGGCGGGTTTCCGCGTTACAATCACCGCCCGACAATGAGCAAACGGTTTTACATCACCACGGCGATTGATTACGTCAACGGCCAGCCGCACCTCGGCCATGCCTATGAGAAGATCATCGCCGACGTCATCGCCCGCGCGCGGCGCAGCCTCGGACAAGAAGTGTTTTTCCTGACCGGCCTGGACGAGCACGGCCAGAAGGTCCAGCAGGCGGCGCAGGCGGAGAAGAAGAATCCACAGGAATATTGCGACGCCCTCGCGGCGGACTGGCAGGCGTTCGCCCAGAAGCTCGAGCTGACCAACGACGATTTCGTCCGCACCACGCAGCCGCGCCACAAGGAATATGTCCAGGCCACGCTCGCCAAGCTCCATGCCGCCGGCCATTTTTACAAGGCGAGCTACACCGGGTTTTATTCCGCGAAGGAAGAGACGTTTCTCACCGAGAAAGACCGTCTGCCCGACGGCAAATTTGATTCCAGCTACGGCGACGTGGTGGAGTTGAAGGAAGACAATTATTACTTCAAGCTCGGCGCGCACCAGCAATGGCTGATTGATTACATCGAGGCGAACCCCGATTTCATCGCGCCGTCGTATCGCCGCAACGAGGTGCTCGGCTTCCTCAAGAACAACACGCTCGAAGACCTGTGCATCACGCGTCCGCTGGCGCGGCTGAACTGGGGCATTCCCCTGCCCTTCGACCCGGAATTCGTCACCTACGTCTGGTTCGACGCGCTGGTGAACTACGCCAGCATCGCCGACGCCCACAAGGCACTCGGTCTCTGGCCGGCCGACATCCATGTCATCGGCAAGGACATCGTGAAATTCCACGCCGTCTATTGGCCGATCATGCTCAAGGCGATGGGCCTGCCGCTGCCGAAACAAGTTTTGGTCCATGGCTGGTGGCAGAAGGACGGCGCAAAGATTTCCAAGAGCACCGGCAATGTCATTGACCCGATTGCGGTCATCAATGAATGGGGCTTGGACGCCTTCCGCTTTTACGTTTTGCGCGAACTCGACATTGGCCCGGACGGCAACTGGACGGACGCCGGTTTCCGCTCGCGCTATCAGGCCGAACTGGCCAACGGCCTCGGCAACCTCGTCAACCGCTCGCTCTCGATGCTCAAGCGCTACCGCAACGGCGTCGTGCCCGCGCGTTCGAATGAACTGGCTGCCGATGCCGCGAAGGCGGCGGATGAGACGCGTGCGTTGTTCAAGCAAAGCCAGCTCCAGTCCGCGCTGCAAAGCATCTGGGGCTTGGTGAACCGCGCGAACAAATACGTGGATGAAACCGCGCCGTTCAAGCTGGCGAAAGACCCGGCGCAAGCGCAACGGCTGGATGAAGTTTTATACAATCTCGCGGAGTCGTGTCGCGTGCTGGCGGTGCTGTTGAATCCGTTCCTGCCCGGCACCGCAGCGAAGATCTACGCACAGCTTGGTCTGACCGGTTCACCGGACAAGCTGGCCGACGCCACTTGGGGCGGCCTGCCCGCCGGCCACCAGACCGGCGAACCCGCGCCGCTCTTCCCGCGCAAGGACGAACCGAAGAAATAATGGCAGGGCTGACCTGCGGGTCAGCCACGCCACCCAAACAAAAAAGCCCGCTCAAACGAGCGGGCTTTTGCTTTTGTGATTGTTGCAGGCTTCAGAGCTTGCCGAGGACATCCTCGACGACCTGCTTGAAGTTGTTTTCGCCGGGCTTTACGATGCCGAACTCGCGCTTGGCATTCTCGGCGGAATCGCTGGCGTGGGCGGCGTTGACCATGATGGTGGAGCCGAATTCGCGGCGGATGGAGCCGGGGGGCGCCTTGGAGGGATCGGTCGGGCCGAGGACGTCGCGGATCTTGGAGACGGCATTCACGCCTTCATAGACGAGCGCGATGCACTTCTCGGTGCCGGGCTTGGCCCATTCGGACTGCGGCAATTCGTTCGGCGCGTGGCCGGACATAAAGCGGACGATGTTGCCAAATTGCGAGTCGCCCTGAATCGGGCCGAGGATGTCGCCGAGCGCCTGCTGGTCGGCATCGGAAACCTTGAAGCCGAATTCCTTTTCGAGAATTTCCTTGGCCTTGGCGCCGACGCCTTCCTTGAGCTTGGTGCGGAGAAATTCGCGGACGGGTCCGTAAAAATCCATCGCCTGCGCGGTGCTCATGCGAAACACCCGCGCGCCGACGATGTAAAGGCCGGTGCGCGAGAAGAAATCAATGACGTTGCCGGGCCGGCCGGTGGGGAAACGGAAGTTGTCCGGCTTGATGAGGACGAGCGTGCGTTCGGGCAGTTCGCCGGGCGCGTAGTTGATGACGTCCTCCAGAATGCCGCCGTCGGTATCGGAATGACGCGCCCACATCTTCAATTTCCTTTCCGCCTCTTCCACCGTGGGCGCAGCCAGCACTGCCGGCTCGAAATATTTCACGTTGCCATTGTCGTCCAGAATGAGATCGCTGTAAGTGTCGCGAATGGTCTCGCCGCCCCGGCGGTTGGGGCTGAGGTTGCCGACGACGGAACGCACCTTGCGCACGGCTTCGTCACCGCGGAACAGCAGCATCATGACGCGACGGCGGCGACCGGTCTTCGGGTCGGGCGAAAGGTTTTCCAGGACGTAATGCTTGAGCAGTTCCTGGATTTTCCGGTCCTGCGGATCGTGCGCGGAGATGATGGTGTCGGCGTATTCCTTGACCAGCTCGGCGCTCGGCGCAAACATCCGCAGGCCGGCGAGATCGAGTCCCGTCCGGGTGATGAGGCGGGTCAGAATGCCGCCGGTGCGCGATTTGTAGAGCGAGTAAGGAGTGACAATGACGTAGGCGAGCTGTTGCGACATAATCAGGCGGGCGGCGGAGTAGGATTGGCGGGGGCGGCGGATTTGCCGAGGATTTTGAACATGACCGTGCCACAGGTCGGGCATTTGCCCTTGATGGCTTTGCGGCCATTTTTCATGGTTTCTTCCACGCCATCAGAAATTTCTTTCTTGGCCTTGCATTTGACGCAGTATCCTTCAGCCATAAAACTTTTTACCGCCCGTGCTTCATGCCCGAACGGCAAACACAGGTTATCCACAACCTTCCCCGCCGTCAATCGCCAAAGGCAACCCACACAAGATCAAACACTTTTGTACGGCAAAACCGGCTCAAGCCGCGCCGACGCCGGTCACCGACTGCGATTGCGCCAGCCGGAAAAACTGTCCTGCCTTCGCCAGTAATTCCGCGTGCGTCCCGTGTTCCACGATTCTTCCTCGTTGCAAGACTACGATGCGCTGCGCGTGCCGGATGGTCGAAAACCGGTGGGCGACGATGAGCGTGGTGCGACCTTGGGTGAGGCGAACGAGCGCCTCCTGCACGAGCCGCTCGGACTCGGTGTCGAGCGCGGACGTGGCTTCGTCGAGAATGACGAGACGCGGATTGCGCACCAGCGCACGGGCAATGGCAAGGCGTTGTCGCTGGCCGCCGGAAAGTTGCGCACCGCTCTCGCCGAGCGGTGTGTCGAGTCCTTTCGGCAGCGAACGGACAAATTCCGCGAGGTTCGCATCGGCCAAGACTTTCCAGAGCGCGTCCTCGGAAACTTTCTCCAAGCCGTAAGTGACATTCTCGCGCAGCGTGCCGTTGAACAGCAGCGTCGTCTGCGGCACCACGCCAATCTGCCGGCGATAAGTCCGCAAATCCAGTTCGCGCAAATCGTGTCCGTCGAGCAGGACTTTCCCCGCCGTCGGCTGGCGGAAGCCGATGGCGAGATTCACGAGCGTGGATTTGCCCGCGCCGGATTCGCCGACGAACGCGATGGTTTCGCCGGGTTTTATCTGCAAGGAAATTTCCTTCAAGGCGACTTCGCGACCACGCGGATAGCTGAAGCTGACATTTTCAAAAACAATTTCGCCGCGCAGCGGAACCGGCGCGGACGGCTTGCCCTCGTTGCGTTCGAGCTGTTCGGCTTCGAGCACTTCGCCGAGCGAGCGCACGGCATCCGCCCCCTGCGCCATGGCCGGAAACACGCTCAAAAACTGCTGCACCGCGCCAATGAGCATCCCGAAGTAAGCATGATACATCACCGCGTCGCCGATGCTGATGCGATGATGGATGACCAGCCACGCGGAAAAAACAAGGCACGCGAGCTGGAAACACATGAAGGTGAACCACGAACTGGACGAAAAGAATTCCGTCAGCGTGTCCACCTGCAAGCCGCGTTCGCGGATGCGCTCGAACACGCCGCGCACGCTGCGGGTCTCGATGGATTCCAAGCCGTGCGCCCGCGTGACCGGCAGCATTTGCAGCATTTCGCCAACGCGGGCGTTCATCTGCTCGGTCTCGATGCGCATGGCCTGATATTGCTCCTTGAACCGGCGGTCGAACAATTTTAGCAGCGCCACGCCCGCCGGCACGGTGACGAGAAAATACAGCGCCAGCAGCGGCTGCTTCACCAGCGCGATGATGGTGACATAAACCATCACGAGCAAACCGTTCAAGCCCGTGTGCATCAGGTGGCGGCACAGACCGTCAATCGCGTCCACGTCGCGGAGCAATTTCGTCTGGAGCGCGCTGGTTTGTTTTTCCTCGTAAAACGTGATGGAAAGCTGCTGCAACCGTTCGACCAGTGCGCTGCGCAAATTGAATTGCATGTGCCGCAGCGCGCCGCTCATCAGGCGGACAAAAGTGGTGTGAACAAAAGGATTTTGCAGCAGCAGCAAAAAGTAGCCGAGCGCGATCCAGAGAATTTTGGAGAATGCGCCCCCGTTGGTCAGCACGTCCACGATCATGCCGACGGCCAGCGGCATCAGCGACGCCGGCGTCTGCTTGACGACGTAAAGCGCCACCGCACCGAACACGCGGCCGCGCTGGTCGGCGAACAGATTCCACAACGTGCGGCGCGGATGCTTCGAGTCAAAACATCCGTCCAGCAGTCTTTCCCAAGCGGCGGGGCGCGGAGAATTTTGCACCGGTGGATTCAAGCAAGTGCCGCTGGCACACGCAAGCGGCAAGGTTGGAGTTCAGGCCTTATCTGGCAGATTGGTTGGGCCCCAACGGATTCGATCATCCAGACCGGCGGCCGGCCTCGTGAAATTCATGGGGCACTGTTTTGAAATGCAAAGGTCCGCCGCAAAAACGCTTTTGCCGCGCGCGCCGGTGGTGCAAGCTGGCGCAAACGCCATGAACATCGCCATCATCGGACTCGGCTACGTCGGGCTGCCGCTCTGCCTGCAATTCGCACGCCGCGGCGTCCGCGTGCTGGGCCTGGACGTTGACGCGAAAAAAGTCCGCGCGCTCAACGCCGGGCGCAGCTACATCAAGCACATTCCCGCCGGTGAAATCAAAAGGCTCGTCCGCACCGGAAAATTCTCCGCGGCCTCCGACTTTGCCGAAATCAAAAAGGTCGCTGCCATCCTTATCTGCGTGCCCACGCCGCTGAAAAAAAATCGCGCGCCGGATTTGTCCTTCGTGCTGGACACCGGCAAAAGCATCGCGCCACACCTGCAACGCGGGCAGCTGGTCGTCCTCGAATCCACGACCTATCCCGGCACGACGGAAAACGAGCTGCGCGCCGTCTTGGAAAAAGGTTCGGGGCTGAAAGCGGGCCAGGATTTCCACCTCGCGTTTTCGCCGGAACGCGAAGACCCCGGCAATCCCCAGAGCCGCGTCGCCGACATTCCCAAAGTCATCGGCGGTTACACGCCCGCCTGCCTGGCCGCGGCGCAGAAAGTTTATTCCCGCGCCATCCGCACGCTGGTGCCGGTCGCCAACTGCCGCACTGCCGAGGCAGCGAAGCTTTTGGAAAATGTTTTTCGCGGCGTGAACATCGCGCTCGTCAACGAGCTCAAGGGCGTTTATGCCGCGCTGGATATTGATGTTTGGGACGTCATCGCCGCCGCGAAAACCAAGCCGTTCGGCTTCATGCCGTTTTATCCCGGCCCCGGCCTCGGCGGGCATTGCATCCCGATTGACCCCTTTTACCTCGCGTGGAAGGCGAAGCAGGCCGGGCAGGAAACGCGCTTCGTGGAACTCGCCGGCGAAATCAACCGCGCCATGCCGGTAAAAGTCGTCGCGGTCGTGGCGCAGGCCCTGGCCGCGCAAAACAAAAAAATTTCCGGCGCGAAAATCCTGGTGCTGGGCCTCGCCTACAAGGCCAACGTGGACGACGACCGCGAGTCGCCGAGCTACGCACTGCTGGACCTGCTGGCGGCGCGCGGCGCGGAAGTTGCGTATCACGATCCGCACGTCCCGGTCATCAAATTAACGCGCGAACATCCGCATTGGGCGGGGGTGAAGTCGGTGAAGTGGAACCGGAAAACCATTGCCAGTTTCGATGCCGTCCTGATTTCCACCGCGCACGCCGGGGTGAATTACCGGCAGCTCGCCGCGTGGTCGCCGCTGGTCGTGGACACGCGCAATGTGATGGCGGGCTTCAAGACGCCGGCGGGACGAATCTGGAAGGCGTGAATAAATGCCGGGCCGGTTCGTTATTCCCGGTGCTGTTTCAACGGTAGCGTGCCGCCATTCACCCAGCGCCCCTCGATGAGCAGCTCGCGGCAAATTTCGGGTATGCCGCGCTCGTTGTGATTGATCAATGAAATGAGCATCTGCACGGCGGCCCGGCCGATTTCGCGCGAGTTCTGGTCAATGCCGGCGTCCGCGCCGCCGTCCAGAACGCTGAAGGCCGCCAATCCCAGGTCGGCCGGCACCTCGCAGCCAACCTTCGCCAGCGTGCCGCGCATTTCGGCAACGTCGGTCAGAATGGCGTCGGGCTTGTGTTTGGTGAGCCAGGCTTTGACAATTTGACCGCGAGTTTTTTCATCCTGAAATTCCGGGAAAATCAGCGGTGGAATGCGGGTGCCGGGGGACAGCCGCATCTGGTTGAACAGATAGCCCGCGCCAAACCGGGTGACCGTCTTGGGAGCGCTGACCAGGCCAATGCGCCGGTAACCTTGTTTCCATGCATTTTCATAGGCGATCAGTCCGTCCGTCAACTGGTCGCTGGTGACAATATGGCTGCGGGGATCGGGGACGGAATGGCTCAGGCGAACCACGCAAAAATTGTCCCAGTTGAAATCACCCCAGTCCGGCGTGAAGCCGCCGTGGGGCGGAATCAAGATGCCCTGGATGTTGCGGGCCAGCAAAACCTTTTCCAAGCGCGCCGGCGTCATCTGCTGGTTGAGGAGGAATTCCCCCAGCCGGAAACCGCACCGCTCAGCCTCCGCCGACGCGCCCCGCCAGTAGTTGTCAAATTCCTTGAAAGCGCGAAGCTGTTTGGGTTCAGGCCAGCAATTAATCCAAGCCAGTTCGGCGCAGATGGGCCGTTGGGTGTTGCCCCGACGGTATTGAGCCAGGGCGGCGAGCATGGGATCCGGGCGGTAACCCATCGCCTTGGCCGCGTTCCGCACCTGCCGTCGCCGGGCTTCACTGATGCGCCGGTCGCCCCGCAGCGACCGCGAGACGGTGGCATGGCTGACATTCAACCGGCGGGCAATGTCCCGCACGGTGACGCGCGTGCTGCTATTAACTGGATTCATGGGGTGGCGACCTGATGACTTTATGCAACATGGTGCATGAAGCTGGGGTTGGAATCAAGCCGCCGGCGTGCCATTTTTCCGGCGTGATTCCCCAGCCATCCATCCCATGGCAACAGAAACACCGGGCAACTGGCTGCCGGTGGAATCGTGAGTTTCACTAAAATATAATCACAACGATGGACGAGCGATGATCGACATGGTCAACACCGGGCGGAAAGACTTCGTGAACACGGAGACGGTCGCCCCCAAAACATTGAAACCGGCATTTGAACTGTGCGTGCGCAAGGTGCATGGCAACATCCAGCGGCTGGCGGACGAGCCGAAGGCCGCGCCGTGGGCGCTGGACGGCAATTACTTTGTCCACCCGGAAGGTTTCTTCGAAATCGGAAACTGGACCTCCTCATTTTTCACGGGCATGGCCCTGCTGGCGTGGCGGGCGACCGGGGATGAATTTTATCTCCAGCAGACCTTGCGGCTGGCGCCCGCTTATCGCGAAAAGGCCGGCGCGCGTTTTCTCGACATGCACCATGACGCGGGCTTCCTGTATTCACTCTATTCCGTCGCGCTCTACAAACTGACGGGCGACCAGGAACACCGTGAAACCGGCCTGCGCGCCGCCGAGGTGCTGGCCCAGCGGTTCAACGAAAAGGGCAATTTCATCCGCGCCTGGGGCCGGATCGACGAGTCCATTTCGCCCATCGGCCCGGCCGGTTTGCGGACGGACAACATGGCGATCATTGACGGCTTGATGAACCTGCCGCTGCTCTACTGGGCCGCCAACGAAACCGGCCACCAGAAATATTTTGATATCGCCGTGCGCCATGCGGACATGGTGTTGAAACACTTCATCCGTCCGGACTCTTCCGTCGCCCACGCCATCCGCTTTGACCTGGACACGGGCTTGCCGTCGGCGGTGGACAATTACTGCGGCTTCAGCAAGGATTCATATTGGGCGCGCGGGGCGTCGTGGGCGATTTATGGCTTTGCGCTGAGCTACGGCTACACGCGCGACGGGAAATACCGGGACGCCTCGGTGCGGCTGGCTAAAGAATTTCTGGCGCAACTGGATGAAGAAGTGGTGCCGGTGTGGGATTTCCGGCTGCCCCCGGAAATGCCGAGGGTGCGGGATGCCTCGGCGGCGGCGGTCACGGTTTGCGGCCTGCAAGCGCTGGCCAGACATCAGGCCGCCGGCCCGGAACTCGTGGCAGCCAAGAACCGGCTACTGGAGCGGATTTGCCGTGCTGATTACCTGGACACCAATCTCAATTGCCCCGGCGTCCTAAAAAGCGCCTATGGTGACAAGCCGGCCTATTCCAGTTGGGGCGACTATTTCCTGATGGAGGCACTGGCGGGAGAGTTGGGAATGGGCGAGCCTTTTTGGTGAAAAGCCGCGCATCACAATACAGCGCCGCCGGGTAAAAAACCGATTAGCCTGAATGTTTTTTGCAGTCGGGTGGGCAAACAGTTTCGACACAGACCTTCAGGCTAGAAGCAAAATTGGTAGCGCGCACGGGAATCGAACCCGTCTTCACGAATTGAGAATCCGTTGTCCTAGCCGATAGACGAGCACGCCAAGGACAGAAATATTAACCGCGAAATTCGCGAAGTCAATGCGCGGCTACGCCGCCACATCCTCGCCCAGCTCGACGTTCCAGTAGGCGAGATCCACAAAATGCTTCCAGCTCTCGTGCCGGTGCAGCGTGAAATTGATCTGCACGAACGGACGCCATTTCGGCCGCTTCGGTTTGCGCACGAGGTTCAGGCCGGCCTCGAACGGCGTGCGGTTGGACTTGCG